>CAMBRF010000003.1 GCA_945870225.1 PVC group bacterium
GCTATCTTTGACTACATCGAAACGTTCTACAACCGGTTCCGGCTGCACAGCGCTCTCGGCTGTTCGCCGCTTGACTACGAGAATAAACTTGTCGCATAACACATGAAATCACTTCGCTCCATGTGTCCGAATTATCGGGGCAAGATCAGAGCAGGATGACGACCCCCACTATCCATCGTCCCCGCCCGCCCGATCCCGATGTTCCGCAATTGCATCCCGGACCGCATGCTCCTGACTCTTGTTTCTGACTATCGTTCTGTTCGTTCATCGTCTCATCTGCCTCTCTCGCCGTTCAGGCGCAACAACCTTTGCCTTCTTTGCCTTTCAATTCCCCGCCCCCACAACAACCCGCTGGAGCCGCGGCAGGCGTATCGAGCTTCCCGGACGAAAACTGCCGCATGGCATCCATCGCGCCCTTTTCGACCATGTGCCCAACGGCAATCGCCTCCCGAATCTCACATTCTTCGATGCCAATCTTCCTGGCCTTTGCCGCATGAAACGACAGGCATGGCTGGCAATGCGCACTCACTGAGGCCCCGATCGCGATCAGTTCTTTCGTCTTCTCATCCATCGTTCCGACTCCTCCCTTTCCTTGCATTTCGTTGGGGGACACCTGCTCGCTGTCCCCGCAGCAACAAGATTGTGATTCCCCGCAACAGTTAGACGTGAGACCGAGCGTTGAGTTTAAGATCCCCGCGGCGCAACCCACACCGTTCTTCACCCATAAAGCGGTGGCCGGGCAATTGCGCGCACAGGCGCCGCATTCCATGCACGCATCCCGTTCCGCGATACGAATCTTACCGCCCTCCATCGCCATGACGCCGTGAGGGCACACATCCAGGCAGCGGCCACAACCAACGCACACATCCCGGTCGAGCCGCAAACTCACAACATCTCTCAGATATGCCATCTTCATGACCGTCGCCTCATATCCATTTCGCCACCAACCACGCGACAAGTCCCACGGCTGCCGCCGCGATCTGTAGCGGCACCGCCCAGCGCAACTCGCGGCGCACGCCAGACATGGATGTATAGGGCGTGCAACCGGTGAACATCAGGTTGAAGAAGGAACAGGCCGCCACGCTCATTAGTCCCACCCCGAGCCCCTCGACCACGCCGTAGCCTGCGAACCACCACAACACCACTGCCGTCGCAACGCCAGCTTCCGCGCCCTTGAACGCAAACGAGCGTCCCGGCAGCCAAGGCAACAACGCCGGCGTGAGCACGAGACCCATCACGAAATTAGCCCAGACGGCCACCGCAATGCCCGGCCACTGCACCACGGCCAGATGGTAACCGTGCCGGCCCACTCCGGCGGCCAGAAAGAACCCCACCATCGCCAGGAAAGTCGGCATAAACCTATGCACCACTTCCACCGGTATGACGACAATCCGGTCCCATAGGCCGAAACGCACACGGCGCATTGCCGGCGTCGCGTGCATGCCTGCCGTCAGAAAGGCCGGAATATCGGCAGCATACACGGGGCCATACACAACCCGCAGCCCGGTACGGCGACGGACTTCGTGCAAAGCCACGCCGGGTCCGCCAAGTTGCGGCAAAATCAGTGTGGCGCCGGTAAGAGTTTGCGCCACACCAGTGACGACCACACGGTTGACCAGTTCCTCGGTCCCGAACGTGCCCTTGCCGGCCGCACACCAGACATTGATTCCCTTGGTGTCCAGAACCAGCAACCACGCGTCCAGTCCATCCATGGCTTCACGCAGCACATCGAACGAGAGCTTGTAGTTGGCGGTGACCAGAACCGGTGATTCCCCAGTCGGGTGACCGACCGCATAGAGACCGGGCGCCACCTTGTATCGGTCCCGTCCGATTCGCCAACGCATGGCCATCGCTCCCAGGCGGTCGCGCCACGTCAAGCGTGTCGCCACGTGCGGTACACGCCCCGCGGGGGTCTCGATCACGCCAACCACCCAAGGACGACTCTCCGCCTCAGGACTGGCCAGCATATTGTCTTCTCGGTCTCGCACGCCCACTTCTCCTACTCGCGTTCCCGTTGTCGTCGACAAAGACTTCCCGGATCACAGGCGACAACCGCCTTCAACTTCTTCGCATCTTGTTCCATCGTCTCGTCGTTCTTCAACGTATCGCCCAACCACTTCAGCACCGGTCGCACAAACTGCCCGGCCGTTCCCTCCGGTAGGCGGTAGTACATCCACCGTCCCTCTTTCCGCGAGTCCACGAGTCCAGCGGTGCTCAGTATGGACAGGTGCTTCGAGATCGTGGACGGCGCGAGCCCAAGAACCTCAATGATCTGACACACGCACAACTCGCCCGGTCCCAGCATCATCACAATGCGTACCCGTTGAAGGTCCGCCAGCGCCTTCGTCACTCTCAGAGTCGCCTTCATGGTCTCTTTGTTCATGCTGTAACCGATCGACAGGAAAAGATTCTGACGCAGTTCGTTATCTGGCGAACTATAGCATTGCAGAGCGTTGACAATCAACAAGCTTTTGGATTTCGGTGGCGTTCCCGACAACTGGTTTTCCCCACTGGTTTTCCCCGCTTGACTTCAGCGCAATCGCCGTTTATCATTATTGGCCATGCAGTTTATCCGGAAAACGTTCGGGATCGTTTTGCTCGCGCTGGCGTTTCTTGCGCCGCTTGTTGCCACCGCAACTTGCGACGGCGATCATGAGACCCAGGCCGCAACCGAGTGCGTCTGCCTGTGCTGTTCCCAACCTGCTGTCACTTGCCTCGATCATGCGAGCGGTCTGACCGCGTGCCGTGCTGAACGCGCTCATTCGATTGACATGCTCTTCCTCCAAAGACTGTCGATCACCGATATCTATCGTCCGCCGACCTCCGCTTAGGGCGTTCCGCCCCCTTTCCGTCATTTGTTGTGCCTGTCCCATGTGGCGGTGCCAATGACGGTTTCTCATTCTGTCGTGCCTCCCGCGAGGCCAATGTCACTCTCTTTTCAACCAATCGGAGGATCTATGAAGCACGAATTGAACAACATATGCGCAAGTCTCCGCGTCGTACTCACCCTTGTCATGGCGGGTATGGGACTGCGAGCGTCCGCTGCGCATGCGGAGACAAATGACGGAGGCGCATGGCCTGCCATGCGCGCCTTGGGCCGGGATCTCCCGGCCAATCGAGGGGAAGTTGCGTCGGAAACCCAAACAATCCACGTCCAATCGCAACACGAACCGGAGGGGGTGCTTGCCCTTGACCAGGCGCTTGGATTGGCGCTGATGCACAGCCCGGAACTGGCGGCATTCTCGCAAGGGGTTCGGGCTGCGGAAGGCAATGCGCGGCAGGCGGGCGTCCTGCCGAACCCGGAACTAGAACTTGAGGCAGAAGAGTTCGGCGGCTCTGGCGCACGCAAGGGGTACGACGGCGCTGAAACGTCCGTACGTCTGACCCAGTCCCTCGAATTGGGAGGGAAACGCGGCAAGCGACAACGAGTAGCCCTGTCGGAAGCACGCTTGGCCGGCTGGGATTACGAAGCGAAACGACTCGACGTGCTCACACTCACCAAACAAACATTCGTCGACGTCCTCCTGGCGCAGGGGCAACTCGCCCTTGGGGAGTCTCTGCTGGTTGTAGCCGAGGACGTGCGTAAGGCTGCGGCAGTACGGGTAAAGTCCGGCAAAGTCCCCCTCCTGGAGGAAACGAAAGCAGGCGTCGAAGTGGCCACCGCCCGGATCGCTCGGGATCGATCCATCCGCGAGTTGGATACGGCCCGAAAGCGCCTTGCGTCAGCCTGGGGAGGGACCCTGCCGGTGTTCAAGGAGGCTGGCGGCAACCTGGACGCTGTCGCCGATGTCCCGCGCTTGGAGAGACTATCCCCTCTTCTGGACGAGACGCCGGAGGTCGCGCGTTGGAACGATGAAGTGGCTAAGGCCCGGACATCGCTCGCTCTCGCTAAAGCGACGCGCATTCCGGATGTCGGCGTCAGCGCCGGTCTCAGCCGTTTTGAAGAAGACGGTACCTACGCTGGAACGGCGGGCCTTTCCTTGCCGCTTCCGCTTTTTGACCGCAATTCCGGCGGCATCGTTTCGGCCAAGCATCAGGCAAGTCGCGCGGAGTACGAACAACGCGCCGCTCGTTTGCGCGCCACGGCAGACTTGGTTGAAGCCTATAGCCGGCTCGAAACGGCGCGGACCGAGGCTCTCACGACCAAGGCCGAGTTGCTTCCCGGCGCGCAGCAAGCCTTCGATGCGGCGCAGACAGGCTACCGGGAGGGAAAATACGGGCACTTGGAGGTGCTGGACACGCAGCGGACCCTCAACGAAGCCAGGACCCGTTACCTGGATGTTCTGGCCGCCTATCACAAGGCGGCGGCCGATGTGGAACGACTGATTGGCGCCCCACTTAACACAATTCAATAAGCAACACAGCGAGGAACACAATGAAGACAAACGAAGTAAAATGGACGGTTATAGGCGGGCTTTGCGCCCTGTTGGTCGTTTTGGCACCCACAAGCGGATACGGAAAGGAGACTGCCGGTGAAAAAGAGGCGGCTCCGACTCCATCGGCATCTCTTGAAGAGCGGTTGTCCGCAAAGTGCGAGTGCGGCATACCCATTTACACGTGTGCCGAGTGCCGATACGAAGCCGGTATCGTGAAACTCGACCCCAGCCTCATGAAAAGGACTGACGGCGGGGGACTGGTGCGAACACAGACTGTGGCGCGGACCACTGTGTCCCCGGCATTGCCGACCACCGGAGAGATTGCGCTCAATGAGAATGCGGCGGTCCATATTAGCCCCCGCATCGCCGGCATCGTCGACTCCGTCTCCGTCGATATCGGAGCGCGCGTCAAGGCGGGCGACACCTTGCTCACCTTGTCCAGCGTGGAACTTGGCAAAGCCATGGCGGAATACGAACGCAACCAGACCCTGAGCGATTTGACCGAGAAAGTCTTCGCACGCGAAACGAAACTCAGGGATCAGAAGGTAGGCTCCGAGCAGGATATGATCGATGCTCAGGTAACCTTTGAACAGCACCGCACCGACCTGAAGGCGTCCGAACAGACCCTTCACGTGCTCGGTTTGACGGAGGAGGACCTGGCCGCGATGCGCGCCCCTTCACACGGCGCGGCTGCGGGTCGCTTGCCTGTTCGCGCGCCCATCGCAGGCACAATCATCGAGAAACACGCTGTGCCAGGCGAAATGGCCGAGGCCGGAAAAGACCTGATGCTGCTCTCCGATCTGACTACGGTATGGGTCTGGGCCAACGTCCAGTCGCGCGATCTCGCGCCTTTGCTTAAGGCCGAGAAACGCGGTGCCGTTGAGGTTGAGGTCACGGTGTCCGCCTTTCCTGACCGCCAGTTCAAAGGCGCGCTCGACTACGTGGGTGCGACCATGAACGAGCAAACCCGCACGGTGAAAGTGCGGGCTACCGTCAAAAATCCGGACTTGGAACTGCGGCCCGGGATGTTCTGTGAAGTGGCCATCTCCCTGGCCAATGGGCATGCGGAAGAGATTCTGGCGGTGCCGCGCGCCGCGGTGCTCTCGGACGAAGGCAAGTCCTTCGTCTTCAAGCACTGGAAGGATGACTTCTTCGTGCGACAGGACGTGCGTAAGGGACGTGACTTCTTCGGCATGATCGAAATTCTCGACGGTCTACAGGCCGGCGATACGGTCGCGGCGGAAGGAGCCTTCCTGCTCAAGTCGGACGTGTTGAGGGAAAAGATGGGCGCCGGTTGCGCTGACTAACGAAAGGACTCTCACCATGTTCGATAAACTCATTCGCTTTGTGCTGCACCAGCGCTTGCTGGTCATTTTCGGAACGTTCATTGTGGCGGGCGCCGGGCTGTTTGCCTGGAAGACGCTGCCGGTCGATGCGTTCCCCGACGTCACCAACGTTCAGGTGATGATTCTTACCGATGCGCCGGGCCTGGCGCCGCTCGATGTGGAGCAGCAAGTCACCGCCCCGATCGAACTGGCGATGCAGGGCCTCCCGGGGGTATCCCAGGTGCGGTCCCTGTCGAAGGCGGCGCTTTCGCAGGTCATCATCGTTCTGCAAGATGGCGTGGACCTTTATTTCGCCAGGCAACTGGTGTTTCAGCGGTTGCAGTCCGCCAAGGAGCAACTGCCCGACTGGGCCGAGCCGGAGATGGGGCCGATCAGCACCGGTCTCGGCGAAATCTACCAGTACACGCTGGAAAGCGACGCCCACACGCCGATGGAGCTGCGTACCATTCAGGACTGGTATATCGCCCCGCAGTTGCGAACCATTCCGGGCATCAACGAAGTCAATAGCTTCGGCGGCTTCGTCAAGCAATACCATGTGCTCGTGGACCAGAACCGCCTCCTCAAGTACGGGATCACGCTCGCGGATGTATTGGCTGCCATCGAACGCAACAACGCCAATGCAGGCGGAAATTTCCTGGTCCGGGACTGGGAACAGGCCTACGTGCGAAGTCTTGGCCTGATCCAAGGCATCGAGGATATCGAAAATATCGTGCTTCACGCTCAGGATGGAGCGCCTGTGTTTCTGCGCGATGTGGCCGCTGTGAAACTCGGGCCTGAAACTCGGTCGGGCGCGGTGACGCGCGACGGCAAGGGCGAAGCTGTGGCGGGTATGGCCATCATGCTCAAGGACCAGAATTCCAAGCTGGTGGTGGAGGCTGTCAAAAAGGCGATCCCGAAAATCCAGGCTGGCTTGCCCAAAGGGGTGAAGATCAACACCTTTTACGACCGGACGGCGCTCATTCAGGCCTGCGTTCGCACGGTGGCGGATGCCCTCTGGCAGGGAGGACTGTTGGTTATCCTTGTCCTATTTCTATTCCTGGGCAACCTGCGCGCAGCCCTAATCGTCGCACTTTCCCTGCCGATGACGGCCTTCATTGCCTTCATCATGATGGGCACGCAGGGCGTGACGGCGAATCTGATGAGTCTGGGAGGGCTGGCCATTGCCTTGGGCATGATTGTGGATGCCTCCATCGTGGTCTGCGAGAATATCGCACGGCACCTTTCCGAGAAGGCGGACAGCGGGTTGTCGCGATTGGAGACCATTTACGAGGCGGTTCGCGAAGTGGCACGACCGGTGGTCTTCGCGATTCTCATCATCGTCATTGTGTTCCTGCCGCTCTTCTCGCTTCAGCAGATGGAAGGCAAGATGTTCCGTCCATTGGCCCTGACCATGTGCTTTGCCATGCTGGGTTCGCTCCTGGTCGCACTCACCATCATTCCAGTACTGTGCTCCTTCTTCATGCGTACGAAAGGGGAAGACCGTGACAATGCGGTTACCCGTTTCGTCAAACGCGGTTATCTGCCGGTACTCGCCTTCTCGCTGCGCCGGCCAAAAACCCTTGTGGCGCTTGCCAGCCTGTTGCTCGTTGGTTCACTGGCACTCGTGCCGTGGCTGGGCACCGAGTTCCTGCCGCAGTTGGACGAGGGCGCCATCGCCATCAACGTGGTTCGGCTTCCCTCCGCCTCGCTGGACGGCTCGGTCGCTGTGGGGACGGAGATCGAACGTCGGCTCCTCGCGCGCTTCCCGGAGGTGCAGACGGTTGTCACCAAAACCGGGCGGGCCGAGATTTCCGAGGACCCCATGGGGCCCGAGCAGAATGACGTCGTCATCATGCTGCATCCCAAAGGAGAGTGGAAGACCAAGCGGTCCAAGCCTGAACTCGTGGCAGCCATGCAGGAGGAACTGGCGGCCATCCCGGGGATCCGCTTGTCGTTTTCCCAGCCCATCGCGCTACGCGTGAACGAGTTGATTTCCGGGATCAAGAGCGACCTAGCCATCAAGTTCTTTGGCTCAGACTTGGAAATCCTGCGTGAAAACGCCAACCGCGCGGCCGCCCTCATGCAGGGCATTCCGGGAGCCGAGGATGTGAGAGTCGAACAGGTCTCGGGGTTCCCGCAGGTGGAAATCGTGGTGGACCGCAAGGCCATCGCCCGGCACAAGATCAATATCGCGGACATCAACGAGATCGTCGAGACGGCGGTGGGTGGTAAAGTCGCCTCCATGGTTGTCGAGCAACAGAAGCGTTTTGCGATCCTGGTTCGCTTCCCGGTTGAGTTGCGGCGTGACATACCGGAGCTGGAGCGCCTGCTGGTGCCGTCCCCCGAGGGGGCCCGCATCCCTCTGGGCGACCTGGCCAAGATACGAGAAGTCGAAGCGCCCGCTCAGGTCAGCCGCGAAAACGGCATGCGCCGTGTGGTCGTCGAGTGCAACATCCGAGGGCGTGACATGGGTGGATTCGTGGCGGAAGTCCAGAAAGCGATTCAACCAGTTGTCGCGGCGATGCCCGAAGGCTACTTCGCCGACATTGGCGGCCAGTTCGAAAACCAGCAACGCGCCATGCGGCGACTGTCCATTGTGGTCCCGGTATCGCTTCTTCTGATCTTCCTGATGCTGTTTTCGGCGTTCAACTCGGTGAAGAGCGCCTTACTGGTCCTGGTGAACCTGCCGTTTGCCCTGATCGGAGGCATTCTCATCATCGTCCTGCTGAAGATCCCACTGAGTGTGTCGGCCTCCATCGGGTTCATTGCGTTGTTCGGAATAGCCGTCGAGAACGGGGTGCTGCTCGTCTCTTTCTTCGATCAACTGCGCAAGGAGGGTTTGAGCCCCGAAGAAGCCGTGCGGCGAGGATGCGAACTGCGCCTGAGGCCACTTCTGATGACAGCCATGACCACGCTGCTGGGACTTTTGCCGCTGGTCTGGGCTACCGGAAGTGGATCGGAGATTCAGCGTCCCCTGGCAGCCGTCGTACTCGGCGGCTTGGTATCGGCTATGCTGCTCACACTCATTGTGTTGCCGGCACTGTACTATCTGGTCGAGATGCGTAGTGAAAAGAAGGATGAAATGCTAACAACCATGGAGGCGAAGTCATGAAGGCCATTGTCGCATATATTCAACCGTTCATGCTGGAGAAGGTCACAGATGCGCTGCGAACGAAGAAGATTCACGGAGTGACCGTGATCCAATGCCAAGGATTCGGTCGTCGGATTGACGGCGACAACCCGCACTACGAAGACTCGGCAGTCGAACTGGGTTACGCCCCGAAGGCCAAGATCGAGATCGTCTGCCGGGATGAGGAAATGCAGGTGATTGTGCATGCAATCCGCGAAAGCGCCCATACCGGTCGTCATGGCGACGGCAAGATCTTCGTCACTAACGTGACCCTTGCCGTTGATGTTCGGTCAGGCGAGGAGGGTGAGACAATCCTGTAGGACTGCAGGCATGCGGCTGACTGCCGGAGTGCGGTGAGGACGCCCGCGTTTCAAAAGCGCTGGCGTTCTCATCTTCTCTTGGTTGCTGGTGTTGTGACACGCAGTGCTGCAAGGTTCCATTGCGAAGTAATGACGGACATGAAGACAAACCAGATCGTCCTGCAAACGTTGTGTATATCGCTTTGTTTGGTATCCCTGTGCGCCTCTGCGCACCTGATAGCCTCTCGAACGGTGGCGGTTGCAGTCGAAGAGAAGATCAAGCGGAAGACTGCCGCCAGCTACACGGTTGCCGAAAGTGTGACACTGCAGATCACCCTGAGGGGGAAGGCGCTGACCCCTGATGGGCGCACGGTCAAATGGACGGCGTACGGGCGCGACCGAAAGGACCGCGCCATCTCTGTCCTTAGTACCGGAGAGTCAAAAGTTGATCTCGCAACAATGGGGATGCAGAAGGTGGAGCTTGTCGATATCTCCACGACCTCGATTAAGGATCATTCGATCTCGAAGACCTCAGGGCGAGGGCGGAGCCGCCGGGCGACGGCTGTACGCGTTGAAGGGAGTGGCGTGCAATATGTTGGCTACGGCGTACAGGTATTCGAGGGTGAAGATGTCGTCGGCGAGAAGTTTGGGCCGGATAGCTTGGAGGGCGCAATTGAAGTGAAATAGCAGCAGAAGGATTGGCGCAGAGGCGGGGTCACAGTATCATGTCCTGACTTGGAGATGCTGAAGAATGATCACGACCGAGAAGTTCAGAATCCGCGGCATGGATTGTGCGGAGGAAGTCAACGCGATCAAAGGGACGGTGGGCAAACTGCCCGGCGTGACCGCCCTCGATTTCAACCTCATCGATGGAACGATCACCGTGCGGTTTGACGCCGGCCAGGTGAATGAAACCTCGATCCTCGACGCTGTGCGGCGGGCCGGACTGGAGGCCGAAGCCGTTGACGAGACGTGTCCGCCCGGAATGTGTGCTGTGGAGGAGGGTTGGTGGAGACGTAGAGGCCGGGCGTTCATGTGCTGGACTTCAGGTATCTTCGTGCTTACGGGATTCATTACCCACGCGCTTCTGCACGGTAGCCTCCTCCATGCCTTGGTCGGCGGCGAGGGCATTTCGCACCACTCGTTTCCTCTCCCCGTGATCTTATTCTACGCCGCCGCCGTGCTTGCCGGCGCTTGGTTTGTCGCGCCCAAGGCGTTGCTGGCCTTCCGCCGCTTCCGAGCGGACATGAATCTCTTGATGACCATTGCCGTGATCGGCGCGATGGTCATCGGCCAGTGGTTCGAGGCGGGGACAGTCGCGTTTCTTTTTGCGTTCTCGTTGCTCCTGGAATCGTGGAGCGTCGGCCGCGCCCGGCGCGCCATCCGCTCCCTCGTCAACCTCACGCCGCCCACCGCGCGCTACATCTGCCCCCATGACGGCGACATCATGGACAGACCCGTTGCCGAGGTCCCCCTTGGCGCAACGGTTCTGGTGCGCCCAGGCGAACGCATCCCCTTGGATGGCACCGTCACGAAAGGCCGAACGTCCGTGAACCAGGCCCCGATTACTGGCGAATCCGTCCCGGTCGCCAAAGAGCCGGGGTCCGAAGTCTTCGCCGGAACGATCAACGAAGACGGCGCTATCGAGTTCAAAGCAACCAAACCCGCCGCGGATACCACATTGGCGCGCATCATTCGCATGGTGGAGCAGGCCCAGTCCCGCCGGGCGCCGGTCGAGCAGTGGGTTGAGAAGTTCGCCCGCTACTACACACCCGCCATGATCGCGGTGGCGTTCCTGGTCGCGGTAGTGCCGCCGCTGTTCGGCGGGCAGTGGATTCGCTGGTTCTACGAGGCGCTGGTCATGCTGGTCATTGCCTGCCCCTGCGCGCTGGTGATCTCGACGCCCGTCAGCATTGTCGCGGCACTTACGGCCGCCGCCAAGGCGGGGGTTTTGATCAAGGGCGGCGCCTTTCTTGAGGCAGCCGGTCGCGTGACTGTCTTCGCGCTGGACAAGACCGGTACGTTGACGAAAGGGCACCCCGAGGTACAGGAAATCGTTCTGCTGAACGGACACACACAGGCCGAACTCCTCGCTCGCGCGGCGGCCCTGGAGATTCACAGTGAACACCCCCTGGCGGCGGCGGTCTTGAGGAAAGCCCAGGCAGAGAAGGTGCTACCCCTGGTGGCTCAGGACTTCCGCATTCTCAAAGGCCGGGGTGCAGAGGCCATGATTGACGGCCGGCTCTTCTGGTTGGGAAGCCACCGTCTCCTGCATGAAAAAGGCGTTGAGGAGGCCGAGATTCATGCCCATGCCGAACGGTTGGAAGACGCGGGCCACTCCTTGATCATTGTGGGCAGCGACCGGCACGTCTGCGGTCTCATCAGTGTGGCGGATACCATTCGTCCGGAGGCTCCAGCCCTGGTTCGCCAGTTGAAGGCGGCAGGTGTGCGACACGTCGCCATGCTGACCGGAGACAACCAAGGCACGGCGGACGCGGTAGCCCGCGCGGTGGGAATTGATGAGGTGCGGGCGGAATTGCTGCCCGAAGACAAGATGAAGGCCATTCAGGAAATCGCCCAACAGCATGGTCCCGTCGCCATGGTCGGCGATGGCGTCAACGATGCCCCCGCACTGGCAACGGCCACAATCGGCATAGCAATGGGAACGGCGGGCACAGACGCGGCAATTGAGACAGCGGACATTGCCCTAATGTCTGATGACCTCGCGAGGCTCCCCTGGCTCATTCGTCATGCTCGCCGTTCGCTGCGAATCATCCGGCAGAACATTGTGTTTGCTCTGGCCGTGAAGGCTGCATTCATGATACTGGCCCTCCTACAGGTTGCGACACTCTGGATGGCGATCGCGGCCGACATGGGCGCGTCCCTGCTGGTCATCTTCAATGCATTGCGGTTACTGCGCTTTGACGAGAAGCTGGACAAATCTTGATTGTGTCCATGTAAGACGAACCCAGCGGAGCATTGACGACATCGGCAAACGCCTTGAAGAAGCGGTGAAGGCGCACACCTTCGGGGTCATCGCCGTCATAGACCTTCAGGCCAAGATGCGTGAGAAGGGCGTTGAGTTCAACAACCCTTCCGGGTCTATGGAGTTCTTTGGAGCGAAGGCTGATCAACCCACTCCTTGGCCTGCTTCACAAGGACCGCGACAACGTCGCGCTGCGTCTTCCACGTCTTCTCCGTCATGCCTTCCAACGCCTTCAGCGCCGCTTCCAGGGGCTCCCCAGGCCCTGTAGGCTGCCCATAACTGACACCCGCCACTGTGACCATGGCGGCCGGCAGGGCCTTCGGGGCGGTCGATTCCGAGGCCGTCATGAACGCCGGCATCGCCCCTTCAATCGTCCTCCGGAAATCCTCACGCCCAGGCCGGAAGTAGTGTTTCAGGACGACATCCACCGTCTTGTGCCCCGTCACCCGAGTAACCAATTCCATTGGCACGCCAGCCGCCAACGCTAACGTGATCCAGGTGACCCGGAAACTGTGGAAGTCCCGCACCGACGCCCGACGTAGTCCCCCGTTGCGATCCGCGCTGGCGGCACCCAGACACTTCGCCGGTCGCGTGGCCGCATGGCCAGGCCGGAAGACCCGCACCCCAGCCCCATTCTCGATCTCATGCAGGTAAAGCGAGACCGAGGATTTGCTGATTCCCATCCTTTGCGCAATCTCGCGCAACCCAGTCCCGGCCACGTAAGCTTGGAAGACTTCCGTCATCCGCTCCCGCTTCCGCGGGCTCCGGTCTTCAGGCACTTCAGCGATGACCTTCATTCCCTGTTCAAGCAACGCGGCCGCAGGGAGCAGGGGCCGCGTATCCACCTCAACCGCCTTTGGTTTCGGTTCCTTCTTCTCGCCGCTCTCTTCCTCCTCGTCCACGTCATAAAAGCCGGCCTGCTCCAGGAGATTCTTCACGCGGTACGTAATCCCCTGTGCGTTCTTCTGGAACATTCTGGCCTGTTCCGGGAAAACGAATTCCGAACCATTCCCCTCATGCTTCGCGATTTCTGCCCTCAAAATCGGCAACATGGGGATTTCGACCGTCTCCCCGGTCTTGGCCGTCTTGACTCGCACGAATCCGGCGTCGACGTCCACATTGACCCAACGGAGCAAGCAACAATCGCCACGCCGCATGGCCGTGCAGATTCCGGTCACGATCACCGGTCGGATAAAGGGATCCGCTTCGACAGCATTGAGGATGGCTTCCAGTTCCTTCTGATTGAACGGCTTCCGGTGGGTGGTGTCCTCATACAGGGTGGGGATGCCGACGAACGGGTTGCGGGCGATATTCGCCTTCTGGGTGAGTGCCTTGAACGCCGATCGCAGGAGAATCAATGCCGCGTTGTACGTGCGCCCGCTGACGCCCCGCGCCCGTTCCCCCTGCATGAATGCTTCCGCCATTTCCGGCGTCACGTCCGCCAGTGTCTCGGCCGCCTTGAAATCTTCATGCTTCCGAATGAAGGCCACGAACCGACCGAATAGTGCGTGCGCCTGTTTCACGTACCGCTTCGACCCCTTCCGTTTCCGCGGTGCCGTGTCCCATTCCCCGGCAAACTTCTCGAGCGGCATCGAATCGATCCGCCGGCCGGTTCGGATTTCGTGCAACTTCTGGACGTATTCCGCGGACATCTTCTTGGACTTCGCGTCCTCGACCAACGTCTCGAATTTCTCCAGAGCCTTTCCCTTCGACCGCTCGAAGGTCTTATCCCCGTCCTGGGTGATGGAATCCGGCCGTTCCCCTTCGATCCGGATTTTCAGGTTCACGACGTGCACCTTGCCATCCACGTTGTACCGCCCGTACCACCATTGACTTGTCTTCCGCATTTCCAGAGGCATGTCGAACCCTCCCGTGCGGTATAAGGACAGGGGACCATTCCCGGTGGACGGGGCAAAGGCGGCCGTCTACAATGACAGCCAAATGAAGGAAGAAACCCGATGCCAGCAACCCTCAGCACGCATCCTCAACCGCACGCGAGCATCATCGTCGAAAACGGCGGAACTGTCAAACAAGTATCAAACTTTTTCGCACTGTACCACAAAAGACGCTGTAAACATTGTCGTTGAGCGTTATCTATGTCAGCTTCCCAAGCTGGACGTCGTGGGTTCGATCCCCATCTCCCGCTCCACTTCGAGCCTACAAAAAACCGATATTGATCAATAGAATCAATATTTTTCTGCATTAAGACCATTTCATGCTACCACCTGCGACCGGGTGCGATTTACTGCATCAATCCCACACACACGACACACAACCATGTCGCTTCATCAGGGATCGAGGCCTTTGGTATGGCTCCATCCCCAGAACCGTGTAACCAGACCCCGCTGCAGGACACGGCTCGAACGAACACCTCATTGGCTCACTGACCTGTGGGCAGGGCAACCCGGAAACCCAAGTCAATTCCGCCAGCTTCGCCCGGGTCGCTGTCGGCGCGACAGGCAACCCGACAGCCCCAGGCACGGCTGGCCCAACCGCCGCCGCGATTCACACGGCAAGGGCAAGGGCTCAGAAGCTCACCAACTGGATCAATCACTGTACCGGGGTCAGTTCCATACGAATCCAAGTGCCACCAATCCAAGCACCATTCATTGACATTACCGTGAATGTCATATAGACCCCACGCATTGGGCAGGTAGGACCCAACTATCGCGCTCGCCACGGATGCGTCCCCGCTCAGGGATGGGTTCCAGCTCACTGAATCGTCCCCGCTCCCAGATGCGGCCCCGCTCTGGAAGTATCCTGACCCGCCATTGTGATAGTAGCGACCAACCTCGGACATGTTCGGGCACTGGTCTTCGTCCGTCAGGTTCTTGCCAGAGTTCAACGTCGTGGTTGTTCCGGCCCGCCCCGCATACTCCCACTGCGACTCTGTCGGCAGATCGAAGGCCTTGCCCGTCCGCGCACGCAGCCGTCCCATGAACGAGTCGGCATCAACGGAGTTTGTGGCAAAGCCGTCGTTGTTGCAAGGCCAGTCCGCCCCAGCGTTCGCCCCGCGGATCATATCGTAACTCACCCGCTCAACCGGTCGAGCATCGCGACAACTGGCATTGGTGAAGGCACTCGGCCATGTTCCCATGACCCGCTCCCACTGCTTCTGCGTGACCTCAAACACGCCAATGTAAAAAGGTTGCGTCAAAGTGACCTGATGCTGGGTCTCGCCCCTATAGCCAAGTTCGTTGGTCGGCGATCCCATGGTAAAGGTACCGGCAGGTATCCGCCGAAACACCATCTTGGTGGTCTTGTAGTCGTCCGTCCAGCCACCGGTGGGAACGGCAGTCATGTAACTCACCGGGTAATGCGATGCCGTTTGCCCGGCGGAGAGGTCAACGATCATGTATGGCTTTGTTAAACAGCCAGAGAGCATCGCACAGCCAACCATCACCAACACTATGATCCAAACTCGTATCTTCATCGCGTTATATCCTTCAGCTTGATGCCCGTGAAGATAGTCCGCCAAGATGATAGAATCAAGCACCACCCCGCCCCCATCACCCCGTTTGGAACCCCGGCAAAGCATCGCACTAAGGGCCGTGATGATGCCACGGCCAACCGTAATCAAGCGGGAAGACTCGGAACTTACCCAGGCAACTTCATCAAAAGCTCCTGTGATCGGTGTGAGGAACATGAGGGTGGGCAACCCGCCCGCCCGCTCGCCAGCCCACTTAACCAAAAGCCCGCGCGGTTACCCATCCCCCTGCTCCCTCGTGAACAGGTTGCTAACATATGCTAGCATTGATCGGAGCCACTTCTCGGGCATCCGGAATTCAGAAGTCAGAATTCAGACTAATGAATGCCGAACCACGTCGCATCCGTACAAGGCGGCATTCGAAATCTTGGCTGTTTCTCATAGGTGGCGCCTTAGTGACGGGGGGCATCCCGGCCTCTTTGGGCGGCAGGTGCCTGAATTTTTCACTGCCCTTGACACGAGGTTGCGGGGACACGGGGGACAGCCCCCGTCATTAACCCGTTACTCTCACAGCCAAATTGTTCGTGACTCCCTCCTGTACGGTATCGTACAAAATGCCCCCATGAAAAAACCCTGTTCCGGCCGGATTCCGGCTACACCCCTGATTACCCACGATCCCTCCTTCAGCGTCTGGTCCTTCTCCGATCATCTGCGAGGGGATTACACACGGCATTGGACCGGCTACATCCGCGGCATGGGCGGCATGGCCCGGATAGACGGCAAGGCCTGGTCCTGGATGGCTCCCTCAGCTCCGGACCGCATGGAACAAATCTCCAGCGCGGTCTATCCCACCCGTACGGAATACATTTTCAAGGCGGGCGGCGTGCAGTTGACCGTCACCTTCCTCAGCCCCTTGCTTCCCGATGATCTCGACGTTCTGAGCCGCCCGGTGGGCTATGTGAATTTTGCCGTCGAATCGGTTGACGGCAAAGCGCACCGGGTGGAGCTGTATCTGGATGTGGGCATGGAATGGGCCACGGATGTGTTCGACCAGCCGGTCCTATGGATGCGCCAGCGTATCGCCGGCTTGCAGGCCATGCGTGCCGGAACCCAGACCCAACACGTTCTTAACCGCTCCGGCGATGACCAGCGGTATGAATGGGGCTATCTCTGGCTGGCGGCGAAAGAGGATCCCCGCGTTTCCACCGGCGCCGGCGCCGATCAGCCGATGCGCCGCGCCTTCATCGAGGGGCGCCCGTTCCCCGATACTGACGATCTGGCCCAGCCCCGTCCGATCTATCGCGGGTACCCCAAACTGGCCATCCGCTTCGATCTCGGCCGCGTGACCCGAACCGGCGCCGAGGCACAGGCCCTGATCGCCTACGAGGACATCTATTGCTGCGAATACATGCAACGCAAGTTGCGGCCCTACTGGCAGCGCGGTGAGGCGACCATGGCCGACCTGCTGCAGACGGCCGTCGTGGAATACCCTGTTCTCGCCAAGCGGGCGGCTGCATTCGACGCACGCCTGCTGCGGGACGCCGAACAACTCGGCGGCCCCGAATATCGCGACCTGTGCGCCCTGTCCTATCGTCAGGCCATCGCCGCACACAAACTGGCCGCCGACTTCGACGGTACGCCGATGTTCTTCTCGAAGGAGAACTTCTCCAACGGATGCATCGCCACGGTGGATGTGACCTACCCGTCGGCCCCGTTGTTCCTCCTCACCAATCCCCGCCTGCTTGAGGCCATGCTCACCCCCGTTCTGAATTATGCGCGCAGTCCGCGCTGGCGTTTCCCGTTTGCGCCGCATGACCTGGGAACCTTCCCTCTGGCCAACGGCCAGATCTACGGCGGCGGCGAGTTGTCGGACAAAGGCCAGATGCCGGTCGAGGAATCGGGCAACATGCTGTTGCTGGTGGCGGCCTATTGTGACGCCGTGGGCGACGCCTCCTACGCCGGCCAATACTGGAAGAGCCTTTCCGACTGGGCGGCTTACCTCGAGACCCACGGCTTTGATCCGGTCCGGCAGTTGTGTACGGACGATTTCGCCGGACATCTGGCCCACAACGCCAACCTCTCCATCAAGTCCATCCTGGCCCTTGCGGCGTATGGCAAACTGGCGGCCGCCCTCGGGCACGCCAAGGTAGCCGGCCGGTTCACGAAACTCGCCCGCACCCTGGCCGTCAAATGGCAGCGCATGGCGGAGGATGGCGATCATTACCGCCTGGTGTTCGACCAGGCCGGCACCTGGAGCCAGAAGTACAATCTCGTGTGGGACAAGCTGCTCGACCTGAATGTGTTCCCCGACAAGGTCGCCCGGCGCGAGGTGGCCTACTACCTCGGCCATCAGGAAAAATACGGACTGTCGCTCGACAACCGTAAAAAGTACGGCAAGGTAGACTGGATCGTCTGGAGCGGAACGCTGGCGGAAACCAAGGAACAGTTCCGCGCTTTCCTCAAACCCCTCGAGCGCTGGCTGAAGGAAACGTCATCGCGCGTCCCCTTGCCGGACCTGTACATGACCGACACCGGGGAGCATGTCATCTTCCGGGCGCGTTCGGTGGTCGGCGGAGTCTTTATGCGCATCCTGGCAGATGCGAAATGCCGTGCCCGCTGGCAAAAAACCTGGCGGCAGGCGGACACCTCCATCGTGGTTCCCCGTTCTGAATGGAAATAACCTTTCGCAGAGACCCTAAGCATGAAAAAAAAATCCAAGCTCCAGCCCTGGCCGGTCCTGACCCGGTATGACCAGAATCATTTGCGCCAGATTGCCCTGCCGTTGGGCGGCATCGGTACCGGCACCATCTCGCTCGGCGGGCGCGGACAACTCTGCTCATGGGAAGTGGGCAACCGGCCGGCCAAAACCTTTATCCCAAAACGTACTTTTTTCGCCCTCTACGCCAAACCGGCGGGCGGGGAATCCGTCACACGCATGCTGGAAGGCATCATCCCAGAACCCTACGAGGGCTCGGCGGGTGCCACCGCGCCCAATCATGGTCTGCCGCGCTTCCGCCACGCCGCCTTCGAGGCCGCCTATCCGTTCGGGCAAGTCCTGCTTGCCGATCCCGATGTGCCGGTTGAGGTGCGCTTGCAGGGCTTCAATCCCCTCGTGCCCGCCGATGCCGACGCCAGCGGCATACCCGTCGCCGTTCTGCGCTTCGTCCTCACCAATAAAACCAACAAGACGGTTTCCGCCTCGATCTGCGGGAATATGCAGAACTTCATCGGCACCGATGGAGCCCATGGCCAATCCGTGTGGAATGTGAACGAATTCCGGGGCCCGGCCGACAAAGCGGGAATCAAGGGCATCTACATGCGATCCAACGGGACCGGCGCCGAATCCGAATTCTCCGGCACCCTGGCCCTGACCACCGACGCCAAGGATGTCACCTATCGGACATCCTGGTTGCCGGGTGGATGGGATATTCCTGTGCAGGATTTCTGGGACGATTTCAGTTCAGATGGTCGGCTCGAAAATCGCCCGAAGACCGAGGAGCATGACCCACTGTCTTCCCTCTCCACCAGCGTAAAACTGCCACCGCGCGGCGAATGCTGCGTGACCTTTATGATCACCTGGCATTTTCCTAACCGGCAAAATTGGGCGGCCGCCACCGGCACACCGGTCGGCAATGCCCCGGCCAAGAAGCCGACGGCCATGACCGGTTTTGTCAAAAACTGGCAAATCAGTGAATTCCTGCCGCTGGAGGGCGCCTTTGTCGCCCTGCCCCTGCCCTCGTCCTTCGACGCCCTGGGAATGAAGGACCGCGTATTTGGTAATGATTTCAGCGAATTGCATTCTGAGATTGCTTCGCGCGGCGCCAAGAATGAGATTGTGTATTACCGGTCAAAATTCACCTGCGCCGAACGCATGCAACTGACAGCCCTGCTAGGGTATGACGGACCGGTCAAGATGTGGCTGGATGGCCGTGAGATTTATTGCGAT
This sequence comes from PVC group bacterium, assembly GCA_945870225.1. GTDB lineage: Bacteria > Verrucomicrobiota > Kiritimatiellia > CAIKKV01 > CAITUY01 > CAMBRF01. The sequence continues at coordinate 19,490 of CAMBRF010000003.1, forward strand.
GACACCGGAACCAATCCAGCCATTCAGGATGAAGGCGAGGCCGCCTTCCAGGCGGAAGCCGGCGAACATGAAATCGTGGTCATGCTCGGCACCAATATGGGCGCGGCATGGGGCGTATTCCTGCGCCTGAAACGAACCGACATCTCCAAGGCGACCTTAAAAAAAGGACCGGAAGCTTTCATCCTGCCGGAGATTGCGATGCCCCCGGCATCGGGGTGCGGCTGCCAGGGAGGCTGCGACACGACCCCGTCCACGCGCGTCGGGAATTACTACACGACCCGCTATGCCGATGCCTGGGACGTTGCCCTGAAGACCTTCAAAAGCCTGCCGAGCCTTGAAGCCCGGACGCTTTCCTTTGTTCAGGCGTTCTGTGAGACCGACCTGCCACAGGCTGTCAAGGAAGCCGCCCTATACAACCTGAGCACACTTCGCTCCCAGACCTGCTTCCGGATTGAGGAAGGGCACCTGATGGGATGGGAAGGTTGCAGCGACGCCTGCGGCTGTTGCAACGGTTCATGCACCCATGTGTGGAATTACGAAAACGCCACCGGTTTCCTGTTCGGCGATCTGGCCTGGACGATGCGCGAGGCTGAATTTAAATATTCCACCGGGGATGACGGCCTGATGTCGTTCCGCGTCGGCCTGCCGCTTTCCAACGCCAAGCAATGGCGTGCGGGAGCGGCGGACGGGCAGATGGGTGCCATTATGCGGCTCTATCGCGAGTGGCAGCTCTCAGGTGACGAGGCCCGACTGCGTGAATTATGGCCTCAGGCGCGGAAAGCCCTGGAGTATTGCTGGGTGCCCGGCGGGTGGGATGCGGACAAGGATGGTGTGATGGAGGGTTGCCAGCACAACACCATGGATGTCGAGTATTACGGCCCCAATCCCCAGATGGGCATCTGGTATCTCGGCGCCTTGCGTTCCTGCGAGGAGATGGCTCGCCATCTGGGCGAAAATGATTTCGCCGCCGAATGCCGCGGTCTGTTTGAGCGCGGCCGGGACTGGCTCGATGCCAATCTGTTCAACGGCGATTATTACGAACATCAGATCCGCCCGCCCACCGGCGAGGCAGCCATTGCTCCCGGATTACGGGTGGGCATGGGCGCGGCGAATCTTGCCGATCCCGATTTCCAGCTTGGGAACGGCTGCCTGATTGACCAGTTGGTGGGTCAATACATGGCACATGCTCTGGAACTGGGATATCTCACCCGGCCCGCGAATGTCCGCAAGACCTTGCAGAGCATCATGAAGAACAACTTCAGGGAGACGATGTTCGCCCACTTCAACCATCTGCGTTCCTATGCGCTGAATGACGAGTCAGCGCTGTTGATGGCCTCCTATCCGCGCGGCAGCCGCCTGAAACGGCCCTTCCCCTACTACAATGAGGTGATGACCGGATTCGAATACACGGCGGCCGTCGGGATGATCTACGAGGGACAGACCGCCGATGGATTAAAGTGTATCCGTGCCATCCGGAAACGCTATGACGGCTCACGGCGCAGTCCGTTTGATGAGGCCGAGTGCGGCCATCACTATGCCCGCGCCATGGCGAGTTGGACGGCCGTCCTGGCCCTGACCGGCTTTCATTACACGGCAGTTGGGAAGAAGATGACTTTGGCGGCCAAAGAGGGCACGGTGTTCTGGTCCACCGGCTACGCCTGGGGAACCTGCCGTCAGAAACGCATCAAGGCGGGCATGCAGGTTGAACTGCAGGTCCTCGAGGGCGAACTCGGCCTGAAGGAGTTTGTGCTGCGCCGCCAGGGAACGGTGTCGTTCCCGGCCGCCAGGCGGCTGAAGACCGGTACCGTGCTGAAGATGCTGATCCCGAAGTCCTGAGAACCCCGCAAACCGGGAGGGGCACAACGTTGACCCTGCGTCAAAACATCGGATGGCTGGCAGGCGTGGTCACGATCATGACCTTGCCGCGTCCGACTGATGCAGGAGTGATGGTTGTGCCAGCCTCGCAGATGCCGTCCATCAGCCGGGAGGGCGAGGCGTTGCCCGGTATGCCGCTTTGCTCCGGGGACGGCTTTGAACTCGCCTATAAGCCTGCTGCGGAAGGTCGACTGGGGTGGCATACCGCGGAGGATCCATCGGACGCTGATGAAGCCGACCGTTTCCGCACAAACCGTTGGCCCCAGATTGTCCGGTCGGTTCAATGGGCCCGACGTCTGGCCAGGACGGAAGCACCGGTCCAGGCCACGGCCCTGATGCCCAAACTCAAGGCGACGTTCATCGAGGAAGGAATCCCGCCGGAACTGGTCTGGATCGCCGAAGTGGAATCGCAACTGGATCCCGGCGCTGAAAGCGCCTCCGGGGCGCGCGGGCTCTTCCAGTTCAAGCCGGCGGCGGCCAAGCGGTTCGGACTGCTGACCCGGGAGACGGATGATCGGCACAGCCCTGAAAAAAGCGCCCGCGCCGCCGCCCGGTATCTTGCCGTCCTGTATAAACGTTTCGGCAACTGGCATCTGGCTCTGGCCGGCTACAACGCCGGGGAGGGCCTGGTGGATCGACTGCTCAAGCAGCATCACGCCACAACCTTCGGGGAAATCGCGCCCTACCTCCCGGAACAAACGCAGGATTATATTCCCCGCGTCACGGCCACCCTGGCACTCCGGGAAAAAGTTTGGCTCAGCGCGCTACCGTCACCGACGATCAGTCCCACTTGGAATTGATCTGGTTGCGCACCCGTCCCACAATATCCCCGCCGTCACCCATGTACCCGACCTCATCGCCGGCATAGCCGCTCGTTCCGAACGACGCCAAGGTGCAGCTTGCCCGCACGTCGTCGGTGATGAACCGCGACACCTGGGAGTAAAGGTGCTTGTCGGTGAAACTCGACCACCGCTGGTAGTAGCGCAGCGGCCAGGTAATGTAGAGAAAGTTGCGGGCGCGCGTCATGGCCACATAAGCCAGCCGCCGTTCCTCCTCAATCTCCCGCTCATTGTCGGTGGCCATATCCGAGGGCAGGCAACCGTCAGAGGCATGGATCAGATAGACGACGTCCCATTCGCATCCCTTGGCGGAATGAATGGTGGAGAGCACCAGCCAGTCCTCATCCTTAAGCGGATTCGCGGCAATATCGCTTGTCGAATTCGGCGGATCGAGCGTCAGGTCCGTCAGGAACTGCCGGCGCGACGTATAGCCCGAAGCCACCTGCTCGATGTGTTCGAGGTCGCGACGCCGGGCCTGCGCATTATCATAGCGGGTCTCCAGCATCCCGTCGTAGAAGAGCCGGATACGCTGCACCTGAGCCGAGGGGGACCCCTCGCCCGTTGTCACCAGATCGTCCATGAGGGCGCCAAGCTCCTTCCAGCCCGCCCGGGCCGCCGGCGGCGGCTCAAACGTTTTAATGGCGCGCGCATCGTGGGCCTTGGCCACATGCGCGATGGCCTTTGCCGCCGTGGAGGGCCCCACCCCCTCGATCAACTGCATGATCCGGAACCAGGCGATTTCATCGACCGGATTCTCCGTCACCCTCAGGAAACTAACCAGGTCCTTGACATGTGCCGCCTCGAGGAACCTCAACCCGCCGTATTTGTGGTAGGAGATGTTCCGACGGGTCAGCTCGATTTCGAGCGAATCGGAGAGATGTCCGGCCCGAAACAACACGGCCTGCTTGTGCAGCGGAACGCCCTGTTCGTAGTGCTCCAGCACGCGCTCAACAACATACTTGTCCTGGGCCGCCTCGTCCCGGCACGTCACAATGACGGGACGGGCCCCCTCCTTGCGGGCCGACCAGAGGTCCTTCGTATACCGTTCCTTCGCATAAGCAATGAGACGGTTCGTTGTTTCCAGAATGGGCTCCACGGAACGGTAATTCTGTTCCAGCGTGATCACCGTCGTGTCGGGAAACTGCTTGGGAAAATCAAGAATGTTGCGGACATTCGCGGCCCGGAAGCTGTAGATGCTCTGGGCATCGTCGCCCACCACCATGATATTGGAGTTGAACCGCCGCAGGCCGCGCAGGATGTCCGATTGGACGGTATTGGTGTCCTGATACTCATCAACCAGGACATGGTCGAAGCGCCCCCCGATCTCGCGGGCCATGTTTTCATCGGTCAGCAGTTGCAGCCAATAGAACAGGAGGTCATCATAGTCCAGCACGGCCCGCTGCTGTTTCCGGATCACATAGCTGGTGAACAGCGACTTCAGTTCTTCCTTGTATTCAAGACACCACGGATAATTCCGCTTTAATACCGTTTCCAGCGCCTCGGAACCGTTCACGCAGCGGGAATAAATGGCCAGGCTCGTTCCCTTGCGGGGAAACCGCTTGTCCCCGCGCGCCAGGTTGAGTTCATGCCGGACAACGTTCAGCAGGTCCTCGGCGTCGGCCTGATCCATCACGGTAAAGTCATCCTGGAGCCCGGCCTGACGCGAATAGGTTCGCAGCACCCGGTTGGCGATGGCGTGGAATGTTCCGCCCCAGACCCGTCCGGTCATGGCCGCGCCCCGCTGGCAGACGGCCGCCGCCCGGTTGAGCATTTCCTCGGAAGCGCGCCGGGTGAACGTCATCAGAAGAATGCGCTCGGGCGGAACGCCATGGGCAATCAGGTAGGCGACCCGGTAGGCGAGCGTCTTCGTCTTGCCGCTGCCGGCACCGGCCACCACCAGGAGCGGCCCGTCCCCATGCGTGACAGCCTGTCGCTGCTGGGGATTCAACTCCGCCATCCACGTCATATCCTGTGTGCCCGGTTCCGTCATTTACCCACCTGTCTGTAAAAGGTCGATGATGACAGAAACCAGACCCGGGTTCAAGGAGTAGCCAAACAGGTCATGTTTTTTCCAACATTTACTTGATTAAAGTGCGCCTTAAAGGTATCTTCCACTCCCTTTTTGGTGGGTGTTGTGACGGCAGGACGCCGTCGGCACCCTGACTCCCATGAAATAGAGGAATACGTATGGCGGATATCATCCCACTGGCGAATGTTCGGAACATCGGCATCATGGCCCATATTGATGCCGGTAAAACCACGGTGAGCGAGCGCATCCTTTTCTACTCGGGAAAGACGCATAAAATCGGTGAAGTGCATGATGGCGCCGCCACCATGGACTGGATGGACCAGGAACAGGAACGCGGCATCACCATTACCTCCGCCGCCACAACCACCACCTGGCGCGACCACCGGATATCGTTGATCGATACCCCGGGGCACGTCGATTTCACGGCCGAGGTGGAACGCAGCCTGCGCGTACTGGATGGCGCCGTCGCCCTCTATTGCGCCGTCGGCGGCGTCCAACCCCAGTCCGAACAGGTCTGGCGCCAGAGCGAAAAATACAGCGTGCCGAAGATTGTCTTCGTCAATAAGATGGACCGGACAGGCGCCGACTTCTTTGGCGTCGTCGAGGAAATCCAGAAGATTCTCGGTGCCAATGCCGTTCCCGTGGTCATCCCCATCGGCAAGGAAGAAGATTTCTCCGGGATCATCGACCTGGTGACGATGAAGGCCGTCCACTACAGCGAGGCGGATCGCGGTCGCCTCTGGACCGATGACGAGATCCCCGCCGAACTTGTTGATCTGGCCAAGCATTGGCGCGCCAACCTCGTGGAAAAATGCGCCGAACAGGACGACAAGCTGCTCGAAAAATTTCTCGAGGGTCACGACCTAAGCGAAGCCGAAATCCGCACCATCATCCGCAAGGCGACCATCTCGCGTCGCGTGGTCCCCGTCTATTGCGGCTCCGCCTTCAAGAACAAGGGCGTGCAGCGAATGCTCGACGGCGTGGTCGATTTCCTGCCGTCCCCGGAGGATATTGCGCCGATCATCGGGCAAGTGGGCGAGGGACAAGTCCATCGCAAACACTCGGTGGATGAACCCTTTTCAGCCCTGGCCTTCAAGATCATGTCCGACAAGCACATGGGGAAATTGACCTACATCCGGGTCTATTCAGGAAAAATCAAGGCTGGCAGCGCTGTTTTCAACAGCACCCAGAATAAGGAACAGCGCATCGGGCGCTTGCTCCGGATGCACGCCAACCGGCAGGAAGCGATTGAGGAAGCCCATTGCGGCGACATTGTCGCGGTAATCGGCCTGCAGCAGACCAAGACCGGTGACACGCTGTGCTGCGAAGACAACCCCATCGTTCTCGAATCCATTGAATTCCCCGCCCCCGTCATTTCGATCAGCGTTAAGCCGGAAAGCCGGAGCGATGACGAAAAGCTGAGTCACGCCTTGCACTCGCTTGCCGATGAGGATCCGACCTTCGTGGTGAGTTTCGACGATGAGACCAAGGAAACCGTCATCTCAGGCATGGGCGAACTACATCTGGAAGTGCTCGTCGAACGCATGAAGCGCGAGTATGCCGTGATCGCCCAGGTCGGGCGTCCGGAAGTGGCCTATCGCGAGACGGGCACAGCCTCCGTTGACGATTCCTACAAGCACGTCAAGCAGTCCGGCGGCCGCGGTCAATACGCGCATGTCTGCATGCGCCTGGAACCGCTCGCCGCAGGCGAGGGCTTCGAGTTTGTCAACGAAGTCAAGGGCGGCCGTATTCCCCAGCAGTTCATTCCTTCCGTGCAAAAGGGCGTGGTCAAGGCCATGCTGAAGGGCCCGGTCGGCGGCTATCCCGTGGTCGATATCCGCGTGGTACTGTACGATGGAAGCTATCACGAGGTGGATTCCAACGAATTCGCCTTCATCGAGGCCGCGCGCGCCGGTTTCCATAAGATGTTCCTGCAGACCCGGCCCCAGTTGCTGGAGCCGGTCATGTCCGTGGAAGTGGTCACGCCGGAAGACTTCATGGGCCCCTGTTCGGGGTCGATCTGTCAGCGCCGGGGCCGCATCGAAAGCATGGACGAACAGGGCGAGTACAAGGTCATCCGGGGCATGGTCCCGCTGAGCGAAATGTTCGGTTACTCGAACATTGTCCGCACGATCTCGCAGGGACGCGCCTCCTTTACCATGCACTTCGAGCACTACGAAGCGGTTCCCTTCAATCTGGCTGAGGAAATCTGCACCAAGCGGCGTGAAGCCAAGAAGGTCTGAGGCCTTTCCATTCCGGTCAAGGTAGGGCGGTCCCGTTCATTCGGTGACCGCCCTTTTTCTTTTTAGACTCGAGGCGCAGGTTGACAGGCGGGGCAGATGTGCGTGCCGCGTTGGGCCACGACCAGGCGCCGGATCGGCCGACCGCACCGGGGACAAGGACTACCCGTCCGCCTGAACACCTTGAGCGTGTCCTGATTACGCCCGGGCTGCCCGGTGACCCCGAGAAAATTCGGTCGCCCCCGTCCCAGCGACGTCCCGGAATTCCTGATTCCCTGCCTCAGCACATGCCGGATGGCTTCATACAGGCAAAGCGCCTCTTCGCGGGTGAGTGACGGGGCCAGCCGCTGCGGGTTGATCCCGGCCCGCCATAAGGCTTCATCGGCATAAATATTGCCCACCCCCGCCAGAAAGGCTTGATCGAGCAGAAGCGGCTTGATCTGGCGACGGTGCTGCTGCAGGCGCGAAAAAAAGGCCGTCCCTGAGAACCGCTTCTCCAGCGGTTCAGGGCCCAAGCGGTCGAGAATCAAACCCGGCTCAGCCGTCAACCGCCACCGCGCGAACTTGCGACTGTCAAAGAACCGCAGCGCGCGACCATCCTCCAGAGCCACCTCCAGGCGCAGGCCCGGGACCGCCGGACTCCCCTCCTCTGCCAATTGAAACCGGCCGGTCATGCGGAGATGTACCAGCAGATAGAGGCCACCTGACAGCGTGAAAACAAGATACTTGGCCCGCCGACCGACCGCCTCGATGGTCCGGCCAGCAAGCTGGCGGGAAAACTCAACGGGAGAAAGACCGTCCACGGTGCGGGGCCAGAGGACTCGGACTCGCGCCACGGCAAGGCCCGGCACGCCATGGCGGCGCAGGCCACGGGCAATCGTCTCAACTTCGGGGAGTTCTGGCATCGCCCATCTCCGGCCGGCGCGGCGAAGCGGCGCGGCCCGCCGGGGCGAACCCGCCCGCCAAACCCTCTTCCCGGACCAACCGGCGCCGTTGGCGGGTATACTGCTGCACATAGTCCTCCGTCAGCCGTCCCGCCTCCACATCCAGCGCCATTCGCAGATTACAGCCGGTGACCTCGATCAGACGCCGTACCCGCCGGACCGCAACGGCGTACTCCTCCAGGGACCGGGTCCGTACCGGCAGAAAGCCCCCTTTTTCGCCCGCCCGCTTTTCCTGATTCAACAATCCCTCAGCCACCGAGGTCACCTTGCGCATCTCCCAATCGGTCCGCCCCAGCAGATCCACCAGCTCCACCGCCAGGAGGTGGGGCGCATACGGAAGGCTTGTCTTTAATTCCGCCAAGGGCTTGCGTTGGTCCAACACGGCTTCCTGCAAGGCCACGCACTTCCCCGCCCGGTCCAGCAGCCGGGCGTCCTTCAGGGAGACCAGCCGCTCGGCGACCGCCAGGGCGATCCAGGGTGCGATATTGAGTTGGCGGGTCAGTTCGACCGCGCGCTGCCAGACGGCATCGCCATCGCCGCGGCGGCGGGCAAGATCCCGTATACCTTCTATCCAGCGCTCAGATCGACTGCTATCGGTTTTAAGGTGCGATTTCGATGTCATAAATGTGGCCGGTATCCTGCGGTCAGGACCGTCGCCTGTCGAGACCGAAATCGCTTGACCCGATCAGCGCCCCCCGACATAATTGCGCGTCATCACATGCAACCAAGAGCGGAGAAATCATCCCCATGAGCGCGAATCCGTTTGTGCAGTCTTTTATGGAATCCTTCCCCCGGGAAGGCCTGACGTTTGACGATGTCTCGCTGGTCACGCAGTATGCCGATTTTCTGCCGGAACAGGCCGATATCCGTAGCCGCCTGACCCGTAATATCTCCGTCAACATCCCCTTTGCGAGCGCCGCCATGGACACCGTGACGGAGAGCCCGATGGCCATAGCTATGGCCCTGATGGGCGGGATCGGGATCATTCACAAGAACCTTACGCCGAAACGCCAGAGCGAGAATGTCGCCCGCGTGAAGCACTACCTCAACGGGCTCATCCGGGACCCCATTCTCTTCCGCTCGACGGATACGCTCGACACCGTGCATCAAACCAAGCAGCAAAAGAATTTCGCCTTCAGCGGGTTCCCGATTCTCGATGAAAACGACCACCTCGTGGGCATCCTGACCGCCGCCGACATCAAGTTCGCCACGAACAGCAAGGCGCGGGTTACCGAAGTCATGACCGCCAACGTAATCTCCGCCCCCGCCGAAACGAGCCTGCAGGAGGCTTACACGATCATGAAGAAGAACCGGATCGGGAAGCTGCCCCTGGTGGATAAGAACGGCAAGCTGTCCGGACTCTACAGTTTCAGCGACGTGCGCACCCTGGTGGAGAATGAGGAGCCGCTCTATAACCGCGATGGCAAGTACCGGTTGCGCGTGGGCGCCGCGATCGGGCCGAATGATCAGGACCGCGTGGCGGTTCTCGCCCGGGAAAGCGTGGATGTGGTGGTGGTGGACACGGCGCATGGCCACAGCAAGGGCGTCATCGATATGATCAAGTGGATGAAAAAACATCATCCCGACATCGATGTGATCGCCGGCAATATCGCCACGGGTGAAGCGGCCGTCGCCTTGCGTGATGCGGGCGCGGATGCCGTCAAGGTGGGCATCGGGCCCGGCTCCATCTGCACCACCCGCGTGGTGGCCGGGGTCGGTATTCCTCAGATCACCGCCATCTACGACTGTGCCAAGGCTACCGAAGGCAGTATCCCCATCATTGCCGACGGTGGCATCCGCAATTCCGGTGACGTTCCAAAAGCCATCGCAGCGGGCGCCGATGTCGTCATGTGCGGTTCGCTGTTCGCCGGCACCGATGAGAGCCCCGGGGAGAAGATCATCCACCAGGGGCGGCAATATGTGATTTATCGGGGGATGGGCAGCCTCGCCGCCATGCGGGAGGGCGCCGCCAGCCGGGAACGTTACGGCCAGAGCAATATTCGCGAAGAGGAACTGGTGCCCCAGGGCATCGAGGGCATCATCCCCTACTCCGGTTCGGTCCGCAAAGTAATGGTCCAGTACTGCGGCGGCTTGCGCGCGGCGATGGGCTATTGCGGCTGCCGGACCCTTGCCGAGGTCCAGCAGAAGAGCCGGTTCGTCCGCGTCTCCCTGGCGGGAGTCAACGAGGCCCATCCGCATGATGTCAAAATCATCAAGGAAGCCCCGAACTACCGATCGCACGCAAGTGGTGGCTGAACCCCGGGGTCCTGTTCATGACGACCCGCAAGCGATATTACATCAAGATCAACAGCGAGTACTGTAAAGGCTGTGGACTGTGCCTGGAGGTCTGTCCCAAGAATGTGCTCGCCCTGGGGACCGCGATGAACTCCCGCGGTCAGCACACCGCTCATCCCGCCAACGCCGGGGAATGCATCGGCTGCCTCCAGTGCGCCGACATCTGTCCGGATACCGCCATTGAGATTGACGAGGAGCAGTCCTGACATGTCCAAGCGCGTCCTGATGAACGGTAATGATGCGGTGGGCGAAGGCGCCATCCGTGGCGGCTGTGACGCCTATTTTGGCTACCCCATTACCCCCCAGAATGAACTGACCGCGTACATGGCCGCCCACATGCCCCGGCATGAGCGTGTGTTCATCCAGGCAGAAAGCGAAATCGCGGCCATCAATATGGTCTTCGGGGCCGCCGTGACCGGAAAGCGCGCCATGACGAGTTCCTCGTCGCCCGGGATCAGTCTCAAGCAGGAAGGGATATCCTATCTCGCCGCCGCGGAACTGCCGGCCGTCATTGTCAACGTTCAACGCGGCGGACCCGGCCTCGGGAACATCGCGCCTTCCCAGTCGGATTATTTCCAGGCCACCAAGGGCGGCGGGCACGGCGACTACCGCCTCATCGTCCTGGCTCCGGCCTCCGTGCAGGAAATGCACGACCTGACGATCGAGGCATTCGCCCTGGCCGACCGGTTCCGTTCCCCGGTCATGGTGCTGACGGATGGCCGGCTGGGGCAGATGATGGAACCGCTGAAGCTCCACGAGGGCAAGCCGCCGGCGCGGCCGCCCAAGCCCTGGGCCTTGACCGGCGCGGTCGGCCGCAGATCGAACATGATCCGCTCCCTCCTGCTGGATGACGGGGTTCTGGAGCAGCACAACCTGCATCTGCAGCGGAAATTCGCCCTCATCAAAAACTCCCTGCTCAAATTCGAGGAATTAAACACCCGCGATTGCGACGTGCTCATCGTAGCCTACGGCACCAGCGCCCGTATCGCCAAGGGAGCCATGGACAAGGCCCGCGCCAAGGGAATGAAGGTCGGCCTGCTCCGGCCGGTCACGTTGTGGCCTTATCCCTCCGCCCGGATCCGGCAACTGGCCGCACAGGTCAAGGGCATCCTGGTGGTTGAAATGAGCAGCGGCCAGATGGTGGAAGATGTCCGCCTGGCGGCGGGGGATCGAGCGCCGGTTGTGTTCGAAGGACGTCTCGGCGGAGCCGTCCCCGAGGAAAACGATGTGTTAGCGGCTCTGCGGGGCATCCTCCGCCGAAGCCGCGGGAGGAAGCTCTCATGACCAAAGCCACATCCCGCCGTGCTCCCCGACAGACCGCCATGCGGTATTCCCTGTACCATCGCCCGGTGGCACTCAAGCCCACGCCCACCCACTTCTGCCCCGGCTGCGGGCACGGGATCGTCCATAAATTGATCGCCGAGACCCTGGATACGCTTAAAATCCGCGAAAAGACGATTGGCGTAGCCCCGGTGGGCTGCGCCGTTCTCGCCTACAACTATCTCGACTGCGATATTTCGGAGGCCGCCCATGGACGGGCCGCCGCCGTCGCCACGGGTATCAAGCGCTGCCTCCCCGACCGGATCGTGTTCGCCTATCAGGGTGATGGGGATCTGGCCGCCATCGGCATGGGCGAAACCCTTCATGCCGCCAACCGGGGCGAACACATCGCCGTGATCTTCGTCAACAATACGGTTTACGGGATGACCGGGGGACAGATGGCGCCCACCACCTTGATCGGGCAGAAAACCGCCACAAGTCCGTGCGGGCGGGACCAGGTTACAACCGGGGCCCCCATCAAGATCTGCGAGTTGCTCAACACGCTTGAGGCACCCTGGCACATTGAGCGGGTGGCCCTGGATGGCCCGGCCGGCGTACGTCGCACCCGCAAGGCACTGGCCACAGCCTTTCAGGCTCAGGTGGACGATAAAGGCTACAGCTTTATCGAGATCCTCTCGCCCTGCCCCATTCACATGCACTGTTCGCCGGTTGAAGCCGTTCGTCTGGTCAAGGAACGGATGATCCCTTATTTTCCCCCTGGCCTGTACAGGCAGAATGGGCAGTCGATGACATGAGCTGTGAACGCATTTTAATCGCCGGCGCTGGCGGACAGGGCATTGTGCTGCTCGGAAAACTGCTTGCCAACGCCGCCCTCGAAACCGTGCCGCATGTGACCTATTTCCCGTCCTATGGTGCCGAGGTCCGCGGAGGGTCGTCCCACTGCCAGGTGATCCTGAGCCAGGCGGAAATCCCCTCTCCTGTCGCCAGCCGATTTGAAACCATGATCATCATGAACGAGGAGAGCCTGACCCGCTTCCTGCCCCAACTGGACCGGAAGGGTCTCGCGGTGATCAATTCTTCGCTTTGCACGACCCAACCCGTTCGAAACTGCCTGATGGTTCCCGCCACGCAAACGGCAGACGAGATCGGGGACCAACGGGCGGCCAATCTTGTCCTGCTCGGTGTCTTGCTCCATCACCGTCCGCTCGTCGCTCCGGCACGGATCGAAAGCGCGCTGCGGGTGATCTGGGGCGACCGTAAAGCGACTCTGGAACGAAACCTCGCCGCGTTTCACGCCGGACTGGCGCTCTGAACTGCCCCGCCTCTCCTCCTCAGGCGCGGGCCAGGCTTCGGATGAAGGCCTTGAGCTCCTTCTGCATGTCCTTGTGCTTCAGGCCGAATATCAGGTTCGTCTTGATGAAGTCGAGCTTGTTACCCACATCATAGCGGGTCCCCTTGAACTTCAAGGCGTAGGCCGCACGGTTCTTCACCAGCATCCGCAGCGCGTCCGTGAGTTGAATCTCGTTGTTCTTGCCCCGCTTGGTTTTCTCAAGGAACCCGAAGATGTCCGGCGTCAGGATATACCGGCTGGCGATCACCAGATTGGAAGGAGCCTCCTCCACCGTAGGTTTTTCGACAAAATCATCCACCAGATACAGGGAGTCGGAGACGGGCCGTCCGCTAATCACACCGTACCGGCTGACCTTGGATCGTTCAACCGCCTCCACCGCCACGACGGATTCCTGATAGCGGTCGAAAACCTCCATCAGCTGACGCGTCACGGGCTTGCGTCCGCCATCCATGACGGTATCGCCCAACAGCACGACAAACGGCTCATTGCCGACGTGATCCTTCGCGCACAGCACGGCATCCCCCAGCCCCTTTAACTCCTTCTGCCAGACGAAGTGGATGTTGGCCATGTCAGAGATCCGGCGAATCATCTCCAGCTCGCTTGTTTTCCCCTTGGTTAAAAGCTCGTTTTCAAGATCGGAATTGCGGTCGAAGTGTTCCTCAATGGCGCGCTTTCCCTTCCCGATCACCATCAGGATGTCCCGGATGCCCGAGGCCACGGCTTCCTCCACGACGTACTGGATCGTCGGGGTATCGACGATCGGGAGCATCTCCTTCGGCTGGGACTTGGTGGCCGGAAGAAATCGCGTTCCGAACCCGGCGGCGGGAATAACGGCTTTACGGATCATCATGACAGGGACTCCCCGGAGGATTTGACAAGATTGGGTTTCAGGACGCGAACCCCGATCGCGGTCAACCGCGACTCCAATTCGGCGAACATCGCCTCATCGGTATAGGTTCCCACAATCGCCCCGCCCGAACCGCTGAACTTGGCACTGGCTCCGGCTGCCCGTGCCGCTTCCACCATCTGGACATTGCTCGCCCCGACATCGTACAGACTTCGGCGCAAATCAAAGTTCGCGTTCATGAGGGGGGCAATCGCCTCCTTATTACCGGCCCGCAGACATTCCCGCGTCTGCTGCGCCAAACCCGCCCAGGTTTTCATCGCATTCACCACGGCTGGCTCGCCGTTGTCCCAGCGCGCCCGGATATTGCTGTGGAAGACCTCCGTCCCTTCTGCCAGTTCCGCCCGATAAGCAATGAAGACGGGGGGCAGCAACGCCATGTCGAGTTCCTCATAGGCCCCATAGCCCTGCCGATCCATGATCTCCTTGCTGAAGTCCATGAACACCAGACCTTCGTAGACCTGCGCCACGCGGTCCTGAAGACCGGCGGGTATACCCAACTCCTGTTTCTCCACCGATAGGATCAGGTTCGCCAGCGTCGGCTTCGGGATGCTCACCTGATAAAAGGCCATCAATGCCCTCATGCAGGCCGTAATGATCGCGCTCGATCCCGCCAACCCAACCTGCGTGGGGATGTTGGTGCTGTACCGGATCGTGAAATTCCGCTCATCCAATTCAATCTGGTTATCATGACAATAATCCCAGAATCGCTTGACGGCGGCCTTGAGCAACCGTATCCCCCCATAGTACCCATGCCGGCGGACATCCCGGTGCAGGTCATGGATGCTGAGGAAACGCGAGTGGTCGCGGGTGTGTGGAAGGATTTCCAGTTCGGGGGTCTGATACAGGATGACCTCCGCATGAAAATTACTGAAGGTAAACGAAATGGTTTTCCCGAAATAACCATCCGACGGGTTCCCGATCAACCCCGCCCGCGGGTATCCTCGAAAGCGAATAATCACACGGCACCCCCTACGCCAAAAGATACTGATTCAGAATGTTTTCCAGCATTTCCTGCTTGCCGCTGGTCGGTTTCGGTTCCCCCTGCTTAAGTACATGCGCCTCAAGATCCCGCAACGTCACCCGCCCCTTCTCGATCCTGGCGCCCAACCCCGCGTCAAACGAGGCATAGCGGTTCCGGATGAACGATTCCAACACCCCGTCCTGATGCAGTTTTGAGGCCACCACCAGACCGCGCGCGAAGGTGTCCATCGCCCCGATGTGAGCCAGGAAGAGGTCCTCGAGATCCGTCGATCCACGCCGCACCTTGGCGTCGAAGTTCAGACCGCCGCTGCCCAAGCCGCCCTGTCGCAGGATCACATACATGGCCAGCGTGCTGCCATAGAGGTCCGAGGGGAACTGATCGGTATCCCACCCCAGCAACGGGTCGCCCTGGTTGGCATCCACACTGCCCAGCATCCCGTTCATGGAGGCCACCATCAGGTCGTGCTCAAATGTGTGCGCGGCCAGCGTCGCATGGTTCGCCTCAATATTCAGCTTGAAGTGCTTCCTGAGGCCGTGGCGGGTCAGGAAGCCGATGACCGTGGCCGCGTCAAAATCGTACTGATGCTTGGTGGGTTCCCGAGGTTTGGGCTCGATCAGGAACTGCCCCTCAAACCCGATCTCCTTCGCGTAATCCACGGCCATGCCGAGGAAGGCCGCCAGATGATCCTGCTCCCGCTTCATATCGGTATTCAGCAGCGTGTCGTAACCTTCCCGGCCGCCCCAGAACACATAATTCTCCGCCCCCAATTCCTTCGCCACCTCCAGCATTTTTTTAACCTGGGCGCCGGCGTAGGCAAAAACATGCGCATCCGGGTTCGTCGAGGCCCCATGGGCATAACGGGGATGACTGAAGAGATTGGCGGTATTCCATAGCAGTTTGACGCCGGTCTCCTTCTGCAGTTGCCGGGCCCGCTTCACCACCTGATCAATCCGGCGGTTCGATTCGCGCAGACTGGCTCCCTCCGCGACGATGTCGCGGTCATGGAAGCAGTAGTAGTCCACCCCCAGGACCTCGGCGAATTCAAAGGCGGCGGTCAGGGTGTTCTTCGCAATGGTCACAGGATCATGCCCGGCATTCCAGGGACGCGGCAGTGTCGCGGCGCCAAAGGGATCGGACCCTGTTCCCTTGAAGGTGTGCCAGTAGGCGATGGAAAACCGCAACCACTCCTTCATCCGGCGTCCGGCCACCTTCTGCTCGGCATCATACCACTTGAACGACAGGGGATTCCTGGACTGGGGTCCCTCGAAAAGAACCGGCTTCATTTTCGGAAAGTAGGTATACATCACGTTCTCCCTCCTGGACAGAATGCTGCGTTTCCGGATTCGTTGTTTATCATGAAAATCGAGCGCATGGTATACTGACGCCATTTGTCTGGCAATACTCCTCTCCTCCCCACCCTGTGAGCTTTTTTCTTGTCCATCCACACCTCTTTCCAGCATGATGCCGGCCATGAGTTCACTTGTCATTATTCCGACATACGATGAAAAGGATAATGTAGGTCCGATTTCCTCCGCCATCTTCGCGGTCCGGCCCGATGTGAATGTGCTGTTCGTGGACGCCAACTCCCCTGATGGAACTGGCCCCCTGCTGGACGCCCTGGTCGCCGCCGATCCACGGGTGTTCGTCATTCATCAGGCCGGCAAGATGGGACTCGGGAAGGCCTATATCGACGGCTTCAAGTGGGCTCTCGCCCACGGCTACGAGCACATCTTCGAAATGGATGCCGATTTTTCCCACCAGCCATCGGAGATCACGAATTTCCTGAAGACGGCGGAGTCTGCCGACCTGGTACTCGGCTCTCGCTACATCAACGGTATTCGCATCACCAACTGGCCGTTGAACCGGCTGCTCCTGAGCATGAGCGGGGCCCTGTATGTTCGGATCATCACCGGCATGCCCTTCACTGATCCCACCGGCGGCTTCAAGTGCTTTCACCGGCGTGTCCTGGAGGCCATCGACCTGGATTCAATCCGGTCCAACGGGTATTCCTTCCAAATTGAAATGACCCATACGGCATGGACGAAGGGCTTTCGCATCGCTGAAATCCCCATCACCTTCGAAGACCGACGGGCCGGCTACTCCAAAATGAACTCCCGCATCGTACGGGAGGCGTTATGGATGGTGTGGCGACTTTTCCTCCGCAACGGACTCCGTCGCTTCCCCCGCCGCAGAACGCCGCCCGGATCCGGCGTCCCTTTGCCATGACCGCACACCCCACATCTTTTCCATCGACTCTGGTCATCCTGCGGGCCCTGCGGGTCAATCAGTGGACAAAAAACCTGGTGGTTCTGGCCGCCTTCTTCTTTGCCTTCGGTGACAAGACCCAATCGGTCTCCCTCGACTTGTTCATCCGGGTGGGAGAAGCCTGCGTGCTGTTCTGCCTCGCCTCGAGCGGCATCTATTTGATCAACGACATCCGCGACCGGGCGGCGGACAGCCTGCACCCGGTCAAACGGTTCCGCCCCATTGCCTCGGGGAAACTGCCTGTGTTCCCGGCGGCCGTCACATCTGTTTTCCTGCTGGCAGCCAGCCTGCTGGGATCCCTCTGGTTGTCGCCGCCCTTCGCCCTCATTGTGGGCAGCTACATCCTTTTGCAGGTCATCTATACGCTGTGGTTGAAGCATGTGGCCCTGGTGGATGTTTTCATCATTGCCATCGGGTTTGTCATGCGGGCGGCAGCCGGCGGAGTCGTGGTCGCTGTGGTCGTTTCGCCCTGGCTACTGCTATGCGCGTTCCTCCTGGCCCTGTTCCTGGCCTTGTGCAAGCGGCGGCACGAGAAACGACTTATGGAAGAGGACAATGCCTTGCACCGGCCCAGCCTGGAGCAATACGACCAGAAATTACTGGACCAGCTGATCGCCATTGTCAGCGCGGCCACCATCGTCTCCTACTCCATCTACACCCTCTGGCCGGACACGCAGCTCAAATTTCACACCCCCTTGCTGTCTCTCACCATTCCCCTCGTGATTTTCGGCATCTTCCGCTATCTCGACCTGGTGTACCGCAAGGAAGGCGGGGGACGTCCTGAGAAAACCCTCCTCACGGATGGACCGCTCCTGATCGATCTCGCCCTCTATGGATTGACCGTCCTGGGGATATTCGTCTTTTCGCGCTGATTCTTAGAGCGGCCCCATCCTGGTATTGCATGAAAGCCATTGTACAACGAGTCAGCCGGGGCCGAGTTACTGTGGAAGGCGTCGAAACCGGCGCGATCGGACAGGGCTATGTGGTCCTGCTCGGAGTGAAACAGGGCGACACCGAAGCTGAGGCGAGGTACCTGGCCGAAAAAACGGCGGGCCTACGCATTTTTCCGGATGATCAGGATAAGATGAACCTCTCCGTGGTGGAGATCGGCGGAAGCGTCCTGGTGATCTCGCAGTTCACCCTTTACGCCGACACCCGCAAGGGAAACCGCCCCGGTTTCACCGAGGCGGCAGGCCCCGTCGAGGCGGAACACCTGTATGAAGTGTACACCGGACACCTTCGCCGGATTCTCGGGCAGGACAAGGTCGCGACAGGCGTCTTCCGCGCCCGCATGGTCGTGGAGATCGTCAACGAGGGGCCGGTGACGATCGAACTGAACTCGGAGACACGACCCGCCGCGTGAACAAAAGCCAGGCGGCCATCGTCTTGCCGTCCTGAATATCGCCCGCCGCCAGTCTCGATTCAATTTCAGCCCGGGTCAGGTACTCCACCGTAATCCGCTCATCGTGATCCCCTCCCTGGTCCCCCCGCCCGTCGGCAAGTTCGGCAAAGAAGAGATGAAGAATCTCGTCGGTATATCCCGGTGCGGGGTACATCTGGCCCAGGCGTTCAAGAACGCGCACGTCGTGCCCGGACTCCTCCTTGACCTCGCGCCGGGCACAGTCGGCCGGGGCTTCGCCCTTTTCGAGTCCTCCCGCAATGATCTCCAGCGTCTCGCAGTCCAGCGGTTTCCGAAATTGGCGAACAAAGACAAATCGTCCATCCGGGGTGCGGGCGATAACGGCGGCGGCGCCGGGATGACGGACAATCTCACGCCGAGCCTGCACACCGGGCTCAAGTTCAACCTCCAAAACCTCGACCTTCAGGAGCCGCCCCGCGAAGGCCGTCGTGGTGGAAAGAGTCCGCTCGTTCATGGTTTTATTCCTTATCCCGCCACCCGTACATCTGGTCGTAGGCTTTGCGATACTCCCCGCTGACAATCCGCTGCCACCACGTCTGATGGGCCACATACCAGTTGACGGTTTCACGAAGCGCGTCGTCGAAGGGATGGGCAGGCTGCCAGCCAAGTTCGGTCCGGGCGCGGGTGTTGTCCATCGCGTACCGGCGATCATGTCCGGGCCGATCCTTGACATACGTGATCAGGGAGTCCGGCTTGCCCAGCAGTTTGAGGATGCCCTTGACGATCTGGATATTGGGCACATCGTAATTACCGCCCAGATTATATACTTCGCCTGCAACACCCTTGCGCAGCACCACATCAATTCCGGAGCAGTGGTCTTCCACGTAGATCCAATCCCGGACATGCAACCCGTCGCCATAAACGGGAAGCGGCTTGTCGGCAAGGGCGTTGGCAATCATCAGGGGAATAAGTTTCTCAGGGAACTGGTAGGGCCCGAAGTTGTTCGAGCAGCGCGTGATAACGGCGTTCAGCCCGTGGGAATGGTGGGCGGCCCGCACCATGAAATCAGCACCGGCCTTCGTGGCGGAGTACGGATTGTTGGGCTGAAGAGGCGTCGCTTCCGTAAAGGCGCCGGTGGGCCCCAGGCTGCCATAAACCTCGTCGGTGGAGACCTGTAGAAACCTCTGCACGCGATGTTTCCGGGCGGCATCGAGCAGGATCTGGGTGCCCAGGATATTTGTCCTGATGAACACGCGCGGCCCCATGTGCAGGCTGCGATCCACATGACTCTCTGCGGCGAAATTCACCACCGCATCGATCCCCTGCCCGCGAAACACACGCGCGACGTCCCGCGTCGAAGCGATATCACCATGAACGAAGGTGTGCCGGGGGTTATCCTTGAGATCGGCCAGGTTCTCAATATTGCCCGCATAGGTGAGAGCATCAAAATTGACGACTTCATCGTCGGGATGGTTCCGCAGGATCAGACGGACGAAATTACTGCCGATGAACCCCGCTCCCCCCGTGACAAGAATTCTCATGCGCTCTCCTTTTTCAAAGTCTCAGTATATAGGTAACTCACGGGTCCCATACCAGAAAAAAACAATTCCCCATGTTTGTGTGTGGCTATTTCCGGAGAATTGGTGCATATTGGACACGAATGAGCACAGCTATACCGACAATCATACAGGGTGGCATGGGCGCAGCCGTGTCCAATTGGTACTTGGCTCAGGCCGTTTCGCGTCTTGGGCAACTGGGCGTGGTGTCCGGCACCGCCTTGGACCAGATTCTCGCCCGGCGTCTCCAGAACGGGGATCCCGGCGGACATATACGTCACGCCTTGAGCCATTTCCCCTTCCCGAAGATGGCCCAACGCATTCTCGACGCCTATTTTGTGCCGAACGGCAAGCCGGCCTCGACCCCTTTCAAGTTCACCGGCATGCACACGTTCGAGGGCAAGCGTTCCCTGCACGAGCTTTGTATCGCAGGCAATTTCGTCGAGGTCTTCCTGGCGCGGCAGGGTCACAACAATCCCGTCGGCATCAACTACCTTGAGAAGATCCAGATGCCGCACCTGCCCTCCCTTTACGGTGCCATGTTGGCCGGCGTGGCCGTCATGATCATCGGAGCGGGTATTCCGATCGAGATTCCCGGGGTTATTTCGGCACTGGTTAACCACCAACCCGCCACCTATTCCATGCGGGTCGTGGGCGGCGCACCCGGCGCCAAATTCACTTTGGAATTTAATCCCGCCGATTTCATCGAGGATGCCGCGCTGATCACCCCGCTTACGCGTCCCTATTTTCTGCCGATTATCTCGTCTGATGCGCTGGCGGGAATCCTCCACCGCAAGTCCAATGGTCCCATCGACGGGTTCGTGATCGAGGGACCTCTGGCGGGTGGACACAATGCTCCGCCGAGGGGCGCCTTGGCTCTAACCCCCTCCGGTGAACCCATCTACGGCCCGCGTGACCTCGTCGACCTGAAAGCCATGCGGGAATTGGGATTGCCCTTCTGGTTGGCCGGTTCATACGGTTCAGCTAAGGGGCTCAAAGCCGCCCTGGCTGAGGGCGCCTCGGGCATTCAAGTGGGAACAGCCTTTGCGCTGTGCGAGGAATCAGGACTGGTTCCCGACTTGCGCCGCGCCCTCATTCGCAAGGCTCTGGCAGGCAAGGCCAAGGTGTTCACCGATCCTCTGGCGTCACCCACCGGATTCCCGTTCAAGGTTGCTGAACTCGAGGGCACCCTCTCTGATCCTGACATCTATCTCAAACGCCGTCGTCTATGTGATCTGGGATTCATGCGTCAGGCCTACCAGAAGGAGGATGGCTCCATCGGTTATCGCTGCGCGGCCGAACCCGAGAAGACCTTTATCGCCAAGGGTGGCAAGATCGAGGAAACCGTGGGACGCAAATGCCTCTGCAATTCACTGGTGTCCAATGTCGGCATGCCCCAGCGGTTGCCCGATGGAACCGATGAACTGCCGCTCGTGACACTGGGCGATGACCTCGTGAACGTGGGCCAGTTTTGCAAGGGTGACAACGTGGACTTTACGGCCGCCGATGTCGTGCGGGTCCTGCTGGGCTGATGACGGCGGCCCTCAGGTTTCCGCCTTCCAATTTCCCCTCTTGATGGCCTCATGGCCAAACGTTTTGCGCAGGGTATCCACGGCGTGATCCAGCCGCCGATTCCGCCCTACCTCCTGCTCCGGTTCCAGTTCCGGGAAAAGGACGGTTTGCACCGGTTCATCGCCGCCGCCCGGGGTCACCAGTCCGCTGACCCCGAATCCTATCAGGCGCACCGGCCGTGAAAGACCTTCCCGCTCAAACAGCATCAGGGCCGACTCCAGAAGATCGCGATCATTGTCACACGGGCGCGCCGGGGAACATTGCCGGATCCGGGTGGAAAAATCACCCAGCCGCACCTTGATCTGGACCGTTCGCGCCCGCTTTCCGATCTGCCTCAGCCGGGCGCCCACCTGCTCGGTCAGTTCCAGCAGGGTCTGCCTCACCACATCCATATCACCACAGTCCTCATCGAAGGTGGTCTCGTTGGAAATGCTCTTCTCTTCCCAACCCGTGGCTACCGGCCGGTCATCCCGCCCCCGCACAAGCGCCCACATGGCCCCGGCGGCAGCCCGCCCGCCGAACAGGTGATCAAGCTCCACAAGGGAGAGTTGCTGAAGCTGGCCGATCGTATGGAGGCCTTCCCGGGCAAGCTGCGCCTCCGAGACCTTACCCACTCCCCAAATGCGCCGGACAGGAAGTGGCGCCAGAAACGCCATGCGCTCGGGTTCGGAAACGGGCACCACGGTCAGGCCATCAGGCTTGTTCAGATCACTGGCCACCTTCGCCAGGAATTTGTTCGTCGCCACCCCGACCGAAGCCGTCAACCCAACCCGCGTCCGGATCCTCTGTTTAATTTCCCGAGCAATCGCGATGGCGTCCGGCCATAGTCTCAAAGCGCCCCGGACATCGAGAAACGCCTCATCGAGCGATAGCGGTTCAACCAATGGGGTGAATTCCTCAAAAATGACCATGATCTGTGCCGAAACCGCCTCATAACGCCCCATGCGCGGCGTGACGAAAACGGCATGGGGACAAAGCTTGCCTGCGGTTCGTGACGGCATGGCGGAATGAATGCCATACCGGCGCGCCTCGTAGGAACAGGTTGAAACAACCCCTCGCCGGTCCGGCGGCGAGCCAACCACGAGCGGTTTGCCCCGGTATTCGGGATGATCAAGCACCTCGACCGCCGCATAAAAGGCGTCCATATCCACATGCAGGATCGTGCGATCAGTTGAACCGGTGTTCATGCCCATGTCTTAATCTATTCGTCCCCACTCATCAATCCCGGCCGGCAGGCACCCCTTTTGACTTTACTCCCCAACCCTCAATCGCCACTATGCGGTATTCATAAGTGGAGGCAACGGAACATTATGCGAGATACCCCAACCAAGCGAGTTCTGATCACGGGCGGTGCTGGATTTCTGGGATCACACTTGTGTGAGCGGCTTCTGGAACAGGGAAACGAGGTCATCTGCGCCGACAACTTCTTCACCGGCTCAAAGGAGAACATCCGGCATCTGATTTCGAATCCCTATTTCGAATTGATGCGCCATGATGTGACCTTCCCTCTCTATGTGGAAGTTGACGAAATTTATAATCTCGCCTGCCCCGCTTCGCCCGTCCATTACCAGTACGACCCGGTGCAGACCACCAAAACCAGCGTTCACGGGGCGATCAATATGCTCGGACTGGCCAAGCGCGTCCGGGCCAAGATTCTCCAGGCCTCTACCAGTGAAGTCTATGGTGACCCGCAGGTTCATCCGCAGAAGGAGGATTACTGGGGCCATGTGAATCCCATCGGGCAGCGTTCCTGCTACGACGAGGGCAAACGGTGTGCGGAAACCCTGTTCTTTGACTACCACCGGCAAAACCAGGTGCGGATCAAAGTCGCCCGTATTTTCAACACCTATGGCCCCCGCATGCATCCCACCGACGGACGGGTGGTCTCGAATTTCATCGTGCAGGCCCTCAAGAACCAGCCGATCACCGTCTACGGTGACGGTCGCCAGACCCGATCCTTTTGCTATGTGGATGATCTGATCAATGGATTGATGCGACTGATGAACACGCCGGATGATTTCACGGGGCCCGTCAACATCGGGAACCCGGGTGAGTTCACGATGATCGAACTGGCCGAACTGGTGATCAAGTTGTCCGGTTCCAAATCCAAGCTCGTCTTCAATCCCCTGCCACCGGACGATCCCAAACAGCGCAAACCGGATATCGAGCTGGCCAACAAAGTCCTCGGCTGGCAGCCGACCGTGAAACTGGAAGACGGGCTGCGGAAGACCATCGACTATTTCCGCAAGATCGTAGCCGTCTGACGCACCGGCATCACCGCACCAGACGACGGTACCGCACCCCGGCTTCATGCAGCAGGGCGCACGTTTGTGCGCCGAATTCGTATTCGTCCTCGAAGACCACTTCCTGAACACCGGCATTGATGATCATCTTGGCACAGGTCAGACAGGGACTGAGCGTGCAATAGAGACACGATCCGCGCAGGGCAATCCCATGGTAGGCCGCCTGGGTGATGGCGTTCTCCTCCGCATGCGAACAGATGCACTCGCTGAGCCCCGTTCCGGAGGGTGATTCACCCGCACAACGGGGGCAACCGCCCTCACAACAGTTTTTAACCCCGCGCGGCGTCCCGTTATAGCCTGTGGAAATGATCCGGTGATCCTTGACGATCACGGCGGCCACCTGACGCCGACAGCAATTGCCCCGTTTGGCAACCATAAGGGCGATATCCATGAAATAAATGTCCCAATCCGGCCGGTCAGGCAATGTCTTATTCATGCCTGACAGAATGCCCACATCAGGCCAACCCGGTCAATTCGATTTCCGTCAGCGCATGAAGTCTGGGCGCATGTAAGTTCCGTAGGGCTTTCTGATATGCTTACGGGAAGAGAGTTTAAGACTTACCACGGAGGCACGGAAACACGGAGAATAAAACACGGAGAAGACCCAAATATGGCGCGAATATCGCCCACGGGAATACCCGCCTGCGCTAAGGCTCCGGCGGGCAAGCCGTGGTCGAAATTCGCGCCACGCTTTTCTCGAGGCATACAGGGAGGGGTTAGCAGCCTGTTGAATAAAACCCGGCTCAGCCGGAGGCTTCGCCCCACCTTGGAAAATCCTCTGTATTTCGGTAGGGCGAGGCGTCTCGCCAAGCCGTCTTGAATTGAATTTAATGTTTTTCAACAGGCTGTTAGAGGCATCAGAACACGTTTTTTCCTCTGCCCCCTCTCCCAAAGACGGGTTGAGCACATTTCAGGTGCGGCTTGCCCGCCGGAGCCCTGGCGCAGGCGGGTATTCTGCACCTGAAATGTGCGCAACATTCTGCCTTTCTTCTCCGTGTTTCCGTGCCTCCAGCCGCAGGCGGGTGGTGAATCCTTCACCTTGTCCTCAAGCAGGACGGCGAGAATAACCATGCAGAGGTCACATGCGCCCATTAATTCTTAAACTACGAAACACGCGAAAAGCGCGAAAGAGGCGTTAATTACCGCGGGTGGCCGGCACTTCTTCTTGACGCGATGACGGCACGCCTGTACGGTCTACGGCCAATCGGAACCTCTTTACGGGGCGTAGCGCAGTCCGGTAGCGCGCCAGCTTTGGGAGCTGAAAGTCGTGGGTTCAAATCCCACCGCCCCGACCATACTTCGCTCGCAGCGCAGCGGGAGCGAAGTATGCCCTACGTAGCACGGCGGCAGCCGGGCGAAGTGGGGCCTGTATGCGGGATCGCGCTGCGAGCTACGTATGGCAAGCCATCCGTTGGACCAAACCATGCACCATGTCTATCTGCTCAGGAGCCTTGCACATCCTAATCAGACCTACATTGGACTGACCGATGACATGCGGGCACGGCTCAAAAGCCACAACGAAGGTGCCAACTTCCACACATCCAAGTACCGCCCTTGGGAACTGGTCTGCTGTATCTCCTTCAAGTCCCGGGAGAAGGCTGCGGAGTTCGAAAAATACCTGAAGATTGGTTCCGGACACGCTTTCGCGCACCGACACCTTTGGTGAGGCGGTCTGTTTATGCCCCCCTCTAGAGGTGGGTATAAGGGCGCGAACGTCACTGTTGAGGATTGGCGAGTGTGCGAGGGGTAGCCAATAGGAATCAAGTGGGAAGATTGCGCCGCATACCATTGAGCAAGTTGATCAGGGGAACAATCATTCTTGCCTTGCGATCGGCCCGCTGCAGGACACGGCGCGAAAGACTGCCTCCCTGGCTCACTGGCCCGGGGGCAGGGCAACCCGGAAGCCTAAGTAAACGCCAGGTAAGCTCGGGAGGTCGTTCGCGTGATTGGCAACCCGGCAGGAGTAGGCTTGGTTGACCCAACTGCCGCCGCAAAACACACGGTCCGAGCCGTTCGTCGCACCTTTCGGATCACTCACCGTCCCAGGATACGCTCCATACCAGTCCAAGCACCATTCATACACGTTACCGTGAATATCATATAGACCCCACGCATTGGCCAGGTATGACCCAACCTTCGCGGTCGCCACTGACGTATCTCCACCCTGTGTGTATCCAGACCCACCATTGGACGAGTACCGGCCCACCTCAGACATACGCGCGTCATCACTCGTGAACCTGGTAAGATTATACCCGGAATTATACGCCGTGGTTGTCCCTGCCCGCCCAGCATACTCCCATTGTGACTCCGTCGGTAGGTCGAACGCCTTTCCGGTCCGCGCCCGCAATTTGCCCATGAACGAGGCAGCATCGACGTTGCTGTTTGCAGGCCAGTTGGTGCCGGCCCTGCTCCCGCGGATCATGTCGTAACTCACCTGCTCGACCGGGCGAGTGTCTCGGTAACTGGCGTTGTTGAAGTAACTCGGCCACGTGCCCATGACTCGTTCCCACTGCTTTTGAGTGACCTCAAACACGCCAATGTAAAAGGGTTGTGTCAGCGTCACCAGATGCTGGGTCTCGTCTTCAATGCGCCCTAGTTCGCCAACCGGCGAGCCCATCGTAAACGTCCCCGCCGGAATGCGCCGAAACACCATATTTGTGGTCTTGTAGGCATCACTATTTACTCCCGCCTCACCAGGCAAGTCGGCTAACGACCTGTAATAGGTGACCGGATATTCCGTGGCATTCGTCCCTCCGGAAAGATCGACTACAAGATAATCTCCAAGCGTCGCAACCACGCGATACCACATCGGCACGGTGCTGGTCACTATGTTACCCGGGTCGGCAACAATGTTCCCCTGCGCTGTACCCACACCGCCAAATGGACTCCACGGCCCAGCCACCGCAGGCGCCCACTCCACCTGATAGTTGTAGTTCGTTCCATTATTCAGAGTGTTGAACGTCAATTGGCCGGTGGTATCGAAAGACTTGATCTCAAGATCAGCAGCCTGAACCAAACGCCCCGAGAACAGCACACAGCCAACCATCCCCAATATGATCATCCATACTAGCATCTTCATCGTGTCGCGTCCCTTCGCTTGAAGACCGTGAGTATAGTCCGCCAAAACACAGAATCAAGCACCACCCTGCCCCCAGCACCCCTCCTATCCTAGGCTGACAACCCCTTATCCACCCCCTAAGTCATGTCGCCACGGGTTCTCACGGGCATCATTTCACAGGTCCATATCAACACCAAGGCACCCCCTGAAACGCCCCTGATCGCCCCTCCACACACGTAATCCATGGTTCCAGCTGCCGTCACGCCCACTAAGCTGATCACATGAGTTATACACAGAGGCGCCGAAGAGCCACCAAAAGCCACATCCCCTGATGCTACTCGAACAGGATGACATCGTTCAGGCCAAGACGGGTCTCAAAGACAGCGGTGACCGGATACTCCTTCTTGTTGCCGCTCGTGCCCGTCTGCTCTGTCTTGAACGCCAGGCGGCCATGCTCCAGGGATTGCACACGCTTGCAAGGCCGGGGCAGGCGTAGGCGCACCTTGAGGCTCGGAATATGCTGGTGCGTGAAATTGGCCAGCACCAGCGCGGTGCCTTGCGAGGCATCGTAGACGCCCGCCTCCACCACCGGTTCGGAAAGTTCCACAAGCCGCGGCACGCTCCGAGCCATGTCGTTGATCAAATCACGCGGTTTTGAAGGCCATTTCTCCGCCAGTTCGCGCGGGACGAATCGGGCTTCCTTGCCGTAGGCGATTGCCGGACATGCGCCAATATAGAGCGTCTTCCCCTTGCCATATACATTTCGGATGATCGCAGGCTGACCATCCCCGAAACGCCCTGCCACCTCGACCCCCTTAACGGGAGCAACCTTAACCTTGAGGCCGATCACTCCCAGTGAAGAGGCTCCACCAGGGCCGGTCCCCTCCACCTGAATCGTGTCCGTGTAGGACATAGGATTCAAGGCGGCCCGGAGGTGGTAATCGCCAGGCTGGACCATTGTCCTTACCTCGGGATTGATCCCGAAAACGCCAGCCAATCCCGGCACCTCCTCGTTGAATTCATTACGGCTGCCTGCCGCGCAGGATCCGTACAAGTGCCCGCCCTGCTTCACCCAGTTTGCGATGGCCGTCATGGCGGCGGTTCGAACACAGGGGTCGGTGACAAACAACACCGAGTAATCCTTAAGCCGTCCAGCGAGCACATCCTCTTCGCTCAGGAAGTCCACCAGGTACTGGTCATGAATCAAGGACAAGTAGGTCAGCCGCCTTTCGAGCATGTGGACGTAGCCAAAAGGCTGCCAGAGGTCGGAGGAAATGCTGTAAAGAACCGCCAAGCGGGTTGAGCGTGTCTTTCCAGGCGCAATGATCTTCTCCGCCCCCGCAAGCTGGCGGGCCATCTTTACGATGCCGGCGTAGGCCGGGCGCAGATCGGACCAGTAGTTCTCTGTGCAGGTGGCCGTGGGTCCGTAGGACCAGTAGAAGAAATTTCGCGCACCCTGACAGAGCGCTGACGAGCTTTTAAGGACCAGATTGGTCTCATCGCTCGGAGTGATCCAGGCGATAATCGGTTGTTCACCACGACTTCCGGAGCGGAAGAGCGCCGCCTGGAAACCCATCAGTTGGAATCCTTCCCAGGTGAATTCCGGACCATACATATACTGCAACCCCATCCAGTCCTCGATGCCAATCATATCCACCGCCTTGCGTCGCGCCAGGTCAAACCAGTCGGCCGCCAGGGGTGTGCTGCTCCATGCCGGATTGGGTCCCATCCCCATGCCCAGTCCGGTGCCGCTGAAATAGGGGTGATCGGCAACCAATGTGGAGCTGAGCGAGCCGGGACCGAAATGGCGATGAAACGCTTCCGTGAGCCATTTAAGGCTTGTGGTCGTTGCTGCCTGCCGGAATCGTGACGTGTAGTAGAAGATCCTGTTCGCGGCCTTCCTGTCGGCGTTTTGACGTTGGCGCAATACATCCGGGGTCTCAATCGGAACGACTTCTGGGAATTCGCTCACGCCAAGATCTTTGGGGATCACGTTTTCATCCTTCAGCCAACGGTGGAACCAGGCAATCCCGTTTGTGCTTTTTCCAATGACCGGGGCGATGATCTCATCCGAAAAATTCACCGGCATCCCTTCCGCCAGCGGTTCGCTCTTGCGGGATTCCCACAGTCTTCTCATGGCATTGTCGGCGTAACGGGGATCGTCCGCAGCCGGCCCGAAAAAGACATTATGGGTCGCCATTGGCTGTCCGAACGGGAATACCTGATGGATTCCAGCCCACTGGCCACCTACGACGTTGAAACCCAGCAGCCAAAGGACCTCACTGTCCTTCAAGTTAAGCTCGTGCCGCTGGCCACCCCATAATGAGGTTTGGATAATCAGCTGTCGCGGAGCAACCCGCTTGCCGCCGCTAGCCTCGCGGGCCCACGCCAACCTGCGCTCCGTCATCTGGGCAGCCGTTTCCAGTGACTCCGCATCGGCCTTGGGGTCTGGCGATACGAGAAACCCGGTGAGGGAGCCGGCATAGGATTCCTCGAAGCGCTTGACCACGGCCTTGTCGTCGGAGGCGGTGGCGATCTCTATCGTCACCCGGCGGCGTTCAGCGGGCGGAGTGGCGACGAAATTCGCGGTGATATACGGGAACTCGGCCACGCCCCCCGCACGGTTCATCCGGCCGTGAAACGAGGCACCCGCATACTGGCTTACATTAAACCAGGGGGTGGCTTGGCCAGCCGCGATCGGTCCGGACTCCGGCCATTTCCTGGCGGGCAAATACCAGAGTGGGTCCGACTTGTGAAGCGTCCCCCCGTAAACAACCTGATACGTTCCGGTACTGGGCTCCAGCATGGTCACGCGCACAAAGACATCAGCGACCAGGGAAATAGGAAAGCACGCCAGTATAAGGATCAGGAGGGGATGGCGGAATAGCGTTGTCGCGTACGGCATCCGTCCGCGTTTGTCGTTGATTCTATTCATGGTTATCGTCCTGTGCGAGCATCAACCATGGACTCGATAAAGGCGATGTCTTTGAGGTTGCAAAGCTTTTGTTCTTTGCGACTAACTCAAAAGATAATCATTAGCTGGCGTCGAAAACATCGCCACCTGACCTTATTCCGCTTCCTCTTCAGAATCGTCTGCTGGCATGTCTCCCTGATGGGCACCGGCGTGAGGACGCCGTGAGGACGAGGATCGTTGCGGCGTCAGAAGCGCTGGCAATATATTTCCGAGCATGGGCAGAACGGCTTTCAAGCCCTCTATTTCATCGAGCATAATGCGATCGGTTAAGAGCAAGTTGTCGCCGTTGATCGTAACATACCCGGCCATGCCGCCCGTCCTGTCGGGAATGGCGGCCAACTGGGCGGGATCCACGCCGGGCACAAGGGCCATCCCCTTCTTGGCAAGCTTCACCAGTGACACCGCATAAACGCAAGCCGGAGTCCCCTTCACCTGCGGGAACACCCTTGCGAACGAAGGGGCGCTTGTCACAGGAACGGCGTCCGATACGCTTAACCGGTCGATCGCGGCGTTCATGAGATCAGGATGGCCCAGCGCGTAGATCATATTGTTTCCGACAAAGGCTGACTCCCATTTCATCCGGCTCATCAGATTGGAGACAGCCTGCAACGGCATGTTGGAGACGGCATTCACGGCATACGAGTACGACTGGATCTTAACGCCCCTAAAGGCCCGCTCGGAACCCATCCGAATCTCAATCCCCTGCGCCTTGGCAGCGGCAGTGGAGTTATAGTTCGACATCATCTTGTCGATCGTCTGCTTCATCCTGACCGGATCGGTCACGGCCACGTATTCCACGACGCCAAGTTTTCCGTCTGCTCCGGAGACAACGGCTACCGCGATATCGCTGGCATAAAGGCCCTTCATGTCCGTCATCATCTGGCGAAAAACCGAGCCCATGTCACCCCCCTGGGGCCCCATGGCGGCACCTATCTTGTCAATCATCGCCATGTACGGTTCCCCGAACACAGCCATCGACTTGTCCAATCCGGACCCGACCCAGAAACACAGCGCATCGGGGGGCGGCAGGGCCATGTACCGTGCGGAGGGCGGGACATCCCCGGCAACCAGTTTCGAGATCACAGTACCATCCTTCGGATCGAGACGGCTGAGGATGTTAACCGATTCAGGGGTCACACTCAGCGAGAAGGAATATCCATGGATATCGCCGATCAGCTTCATAAACAGGTCCATCTCGGCCTTGAGGATCTGCCCTGGATCCGGTTGCCCCGGGTTCACCGCGCCGACTTGGCCCATTCGGGCGCTGGCCAGTTCCGACATCGCCTGCACATACGGCGCCAATACCTGAACATCCACGCCACCGCGAAGGGTGCCCGTGAGTTTCATGAACAGCGCGGATTCCCCCTTCTGGCGCTCCACCAGGTCAACCGTACCCCGAACAGCCTCCAGATTGCTGCCCGCAATGATCCTGTCGGCTCCGAATCCCACGAACATCTTGCGTTCGCGCCCCCCGTGCCCCGTCCGCCCCGAGCTGAACTCGTAAAGCGAACCGACCATGTTGGTAGCGGGAAACGTCCGGGTCATCGCCGCAAGGCAATCCATTTTGTTGCTCAAGGCTGAAAACACAAAGGCGACCCCGGGTCCCTCAACCGGTCCGGCGACCGTATTGGATCGGACGCTCTCCACCGGGGGCAGAAAAATATACAAGTCGATCGGCCTGGTCATATCCACACCGGCCAGTGCGGGATTGCCGAGCATGGCGCCAAACCCGGTGGTCAGCATCATTTTGGCGTTTGATTCAGGCAAGGCCTTCAGCATGACCATTTCACTGGCCATCTGGTCCAGACTCGCGATCTGGATGGTGGCCACCGGTTTCCCGGCCCCGAGCGCCAGACTGCACAAGCCCACCACCGCCGCCATCAATCCACCTGTTGTTTTATTCATGTTTTTCGTTTCCTTTACAGCTCCGGATCGCCTCTATTTCACCATCGCCCGCATGACAAAGTATCCCATGAGGGCCACCGCAATCACGTACATGGCCGGCGAGACTTCCCGCCCGCGACCGGCAAGCAGCTTGATGAACGGGTACGCCAGAAAGCCCAACGCCAGGCCATCCGAGATGGAATAGCACAGGGGAATTCCTATCATAATAAGAAAGGCCGGCGCCAGCTCACTGAAATCGCTCCAGTCGATCTTGCTCACATTGCGGACCATCATGGCTCCCACCACGACCAGCGCCGGCGAGGTGATCGGACTGTAACTACCCACCATCGCGATCAGCGGCGCAAAGAAAAGCGCCAGCAGAAAACAGCCCGAAGTCGTAAGCGCCGTGAGACCGGTCCGCCCGCCAGCCTCCACGCCAGCCGCACTCTCGATAAAGCTTGTTACCGTGCTCGTCCCGAACACCGCCCCCACCAGCGTCCCCGTCTGGTCCGCCAGCATCGCCTGCCGGGCGCGCGGCAGCTTGTTGTCCTTGATGAACCCTGCCTGCTCTCCCACCCCAACCAGCGTACCCACCGTGTCGAAAACATCCATAAACAGGAAGACCAGGATGAACGGCCACATGACGACGTGGGCGGCATGCACGAGGTCCATCTGGAATAACGTGGGCCCCAGTGACGGAGGCAGGGAGACAATCTCGCCGGACAAGGCAAACCTCGTCATCAACTTCGACTCCGCCACCACCCCGATACCCGCCAAGGCCGGCACATGGGGCAGCACGAGGCGCGCGAGTACGGCCAGCAGGGTCGTCGCCAGCATCCCCCACAGAATGGCCCCCCGCACATGGCGCGCCAGCAGGGCCAGCGTGATGATCAGCCCCACTCCGAATAGAACGATGTCTGGCGAGGCGAATTGCGTGTTCAGGGTAACCAGCGTGCCGGGCGATTTGACGATGAAGCCAGCGTTCTGAAGGCCGATAAAGGCGATAAAAATCCCAATGCCCGCCGCAATGCCGTTCTTGAGACTGGGGCTGAGCGCATCAAAGATCTTTTCACGAATGCCCAGGGCGTAGAGGATAAAGAACAGGACCCCGGAGATGAACACCACGCCCAGCGCCACGCGCCACGGCTGGGGGAACCCGGCAGCAGTGGCGGCCCCGATCACCGTGAAAACAAAAAAGAAATTCTCACCCATGCCGGGCGCCAGCGCGATGGGGTACCGGGCATAAAGACCCATGACCGCCGTGGCCAGCGCAGCCGAGAGGCAGGTGGCGACCGTCACCGCCCCGATATCCATGCCGGTTGACATCCCAAACATCTGGCCCGACAGCACGGCCGGTTGCACGAAAATGATGTAGGCCATGGTCAGGAAAGTGGTGATTCCCGCCAACACCTCAATCCGTACGGTCGTCCCATTCTCGCGCAGCCTGAAATACCGGTTCATCCAACCCATCAAAAACCTCCTCATTACTCTTGATTACAGCATGCCGCAGCGGTTAGCCCTGCGGCGTATCGACTTCAAAGTCACAGATCAGCGGCAGGTGATCGGAATGGAGCACCTTGGGCATCTCAAACCGGGTAATGCGAATCCCTGGACTGTATAGAATCAGATCCAACTCGGCCTTCGGGGCCCAACTGGGATAGGTAGGCCAATCGTCAACGTTGGCACTCTTCAGTCCTGTGGCGGCGAGGAACAATTCCATCTCAGGATCACCCCAGAAGACATTGAAGTCGCCGGCAATCAAATACGGTTTCTTCACGTCCTTGACCAATGTGTAGAGATCACTCAACTGGCGCTGCCGATGCCGGAACTTGATGGAAAGGTGCACCAGGAAAACGGTCACCTTCTCAAGATCAAGCTGAATGACCAGTCGTTTCACGCCGTGGTCGAAATACAGGAATTTCTCCTGCTGCACCACATCGCTGGTCAGGAACGCATTCATCTGTTTGTTCACCACCGGCAGGAACCGTACCCAGGATTTGTCCCCATACTTGGATTCGAAGGTATGGTAGTGCCCCAATGCCCCGGCGATGTACCCGGCCTGATTGACGCAACCGGAACGAAACGATCCCCCATCCACCTCAACCAGGCCCACGACATCGGGATTAACCGACCGGACAAATTCCGTTACCTCGGCCAGCACGCGATGGGTGCTTTTAAGATAGCCGCTGCACGGGAACGGAAAATGAAACCGTCGCCCGATCCCGGTACAGTAACGCACGTTGTAAAGGAGGAACCTCATACAGGCTCAGTTATAAGCCAAATTCACGCCCTGAACAATCCGCAATAACGAGTCGACCCTTTCTGCTCGATATCTTTGGGCTGATCGGCTAAGAACGCTCAGTATTCTATTTATAGGAGTCCTCTCCCCATGAAACCTGAGATTATTGTGGCCCTCGATGTTCCCAACGCAGCGGCTGTTCCGCTGTTGCTTCAGAAACTTCCCTCCGACCTCACCTGGTTCAAGATCGGGCTGGAACTCTTCGCGGCGGAAGGACCGGACATCGTCAGACTGCTCGCCGGACAGGGTAAGCGCATCTTTCTGGACCTCAAGTTCCATGATATTCCGCGAACGGTGGCTAACGCCGTGACCTCCGCCGGCAAACTGGGGGTCAGCCTGATGACCGTGCATGCCATCGGTGGACGCACCATGCTTCAGGCCGCGGCGGAAGCGGCCCAGGCCCTGGGCCCGAACCGGCCGCGTCTTGTTGCCGTCACAACCCTGACCAGCCTGAACCAGGATGATTTTGGCGACCTGGGAATCCAACGGACCGTGTCCGAACAGGCGCTGGCATTAACCCAGCTCGCTCTGGACTGCAAGATCGATGGCGTGGTCACCTCGGTTCATGAGACGGTCGCCCTCCGGCGGAAGTTTGGATCGACCCCCCTTCTGGTCACTCCCGGCATTCGCCCGGCAGGTGCCGATGTCGGGGACCAGAAGCGTGTTGCCACGCCCGCGCTTGCCGTGGAGTCCGGTGCCAGTTATCTCGTTATCGGCCGCCCGATCGTGGAGGCCGCTGATCCCCTGGCCGCCACCCGCGCCATTCAGGCTGAGATTGATCAAGCGTTTGCCCGACGGGCCCCATGATCGGATACACCCGGGCGAGTCTCATCGTCACGCTTTTGGCTGCCTGGCTGAGCCAGACGGCACTTTCGTCTGAGCCCCCGGACACACCTGCCCTCACGAACGTCCTGTTTGTGGCGTTCGATACCGAAACCACCGGACTAAAGGCGGCCGACGGGCGCATTCTGGAGATCGGCGCCGTGAAATTCCGGAACGGCCACATCGTGGGCCGGAAATCCTGGCTGATCAATCCAGGCATCCCGATCCCTAGGGAATCCCAACGCATCAACGGGATCACTCCGGCCATGGTCTCAAATTGCCCGCCGTTCACCGTTGCCTTCCGGGAATTCGTTGCCTTCTCGGAAGGGGCAGTTCTACTGGCCCACAATGCCCCTTTTGACCGCCGGTTTATCGTCGCGGAACTGGCACGTAACGGGTTAACGCCGCCGGAAAATCCGCTGATCGATACCCTGCCCCTCTACCGGACCTGGTTCCCGGGGCAGCGCCACTACTCATTGGAAGCCCTGACGCATAACCTTCTACCCGACATGGCCACGGCCGCCCAAGGGAGGGACGCCGGAACGAACGATCGAACGATTCGACTCCACTCGGCCTTGGGGGATTCGGAGTGTACCGCCGCCCTGTTCATGAAGGGATGGGTAGGACTGCGGGAGGGCACCACCCTGGCGGAGTTCACCAACGCCATGCCTAAAGTCCTCTCCCTTAAAAGCAGCCCGTCCGCCCGAGTCCGGGGAAAATAATGGCAGACAATCCGGTTCAGCCGTCCGTCTCGTCGCTGGACTCTCCGGTTTTTGAACCGACGTAGCGACACAGACCGCGATCCGCCCGTTCCGTAAAGGCCGCAAACTCCGCAGCCGGCCCGGTGGTATAAGTCGCTTTCAGTTTCTGCACCGCCTGAGCGACATTGAGCCCCGACACATAGAGTATCTTGAACGCGGTTTTGATCTGCTTGCGCTCCTCCGGGGTCATCCCCGCACGGCGGGTTCCCACGATGTTCAAACCCTGCACCGTGTTGCGGCCCATACTCTGCACCATGCTGAACGGAGGCACATCCTTGGACAACCCCGCCCCCCCGCCCACCATGGCCAGCCGCCCGATTTTGACAAACTGGTGAACCAAAACGTTGCCGCTGACGAACGCCGCGTCGCCGATCTCCACGTACCCGCCCAGCATCGCGCCATTGGCGATGATCACCCGGTTACCGACCTTGCAGTTATGGGCAATATGAACGTTTGCCATGAAAAAGCAGTTGTCCCCCACCTCCGTCACAGTCCCCGGTTTGGTTCCGCGATGAATGGTGACGAACTCCCGGATGGTGCTTTTTTTGCCGATCTTCACAAACGACGGCTCGCCCGAAAAACCAAGATCCTGAGGCAGCCCCCCCAACACCGCGCCATCATGCACGCGCACCCCTTCGCCAATCGTGGTATGCCGCAGGATGGAAACATGGGGCCCGATCACCCCGTTATCCCCGATCTGCACGGACTCATCGATAAACGCAAACGGACCGATACTGACATTCTTGCCGATGACGGCTTTCGGATCGATCACGGCTGTAGGATGGATACTCATCTTTTTGTTCCTTAGTTCTCGAATTCCACCAGACCGGCTTCACGCATGCTCAGGAAATCCCGGGGGCGATCCTCTGTCCGACGCCCCAGAATGACATGATCCAACACTTTGATTCCGATCACCTGCCCCGCCTGAATCAGTTGCCGCGTAATCCGCACATCATCCGCCGACGGGGCGGGGTCGCCAGAGGGATGATTATGCACGAGAATCAAAGCGGCGCAACCGCTTTGAATCGCCGGTTTGAAAACTTCACGGGGATGAACCAGGCTGCTGTCCAGAATCCCCTTCGAGACCTCCGTCGCGGTCCCCTTCAGACGGTTGCGCGTATCGAGCATCAACGCCCAGAAGCGTTCATGCTCCAAGGTTTTGGCCAATTCGCGGAGCACCCCGGCGGCATCCTCCGGTGACCGAACAAACGACCCGCGCTCATCCGTCTTCTCTTCGGCAATGCGGCGGGCCAATTCCAGGGCGGCGCGCAGGGTTTGCGCCTTAACCTTGCCCAAGCCCTTAAGCGTCCGGTCGCCGGAAAGTTCCTCCACCGTTGTCCGAGCCAAAGCGGTCAGCGACCCATACCGGACCAGGATCCTTTCCGCCAGATCCATAACGTTCAGCCCCTTTGAGCCGCTCCGCAACAGAATCGCCAGCAGGAAGGCATCGGAAATATGCTCCACGCCCTGCCGCTCCATGGCCTCGCGTGGACGTAGCCTGACGGGCATATCGCAAATACGATAGCGCAAACCGGTTTCCGAACACTCTTCCTCTGTCTTGGAATAGTTTATCGTGCTCATATCAGACCGCCACCGGTGTGGTGCCGAGTTCCCTCCATGCGGCCATCACCCGGCCCGCCACCTCTTCGACAGGTTGGGCGGGCATCACCTCAACCCATTTCACCGTCACCTGATGACGAAACCACGTCATCTGCCGTTTGGCCAACCGTTGGGTGCGCTGAACCGTCATTCCTATGGCCTTTTCGCGCGTCATCTGCCCTTCGAGACAAGCGGCCGCCTCAGCGTACCCCACAGCCTGCCGGGCGGTGGGTGACGCGCCGAATCCTTCGTCCACCAGACGCCGGGTCTCCTCCAAAAGGCCTTGCGCGTACATGGTCTCCACCCGTGCGGCAATCCGCGCACGGAGCGTCTCGCGGGGCATGGCAAGGCCGACCAGACCCGGAACGCCATCCACACCGCGCCATGTCTCGGGCGGTCGTACCCAGCCGGCCTCGATCAGTTCCAAGGCGCGAATCAGCCGCCGGGCATTCGCCGGGTCCGGTAACGCGGCGTACCAGGCTGGATTCCGGCTCTGCAACTCCCGCTGCAAACCCTCCACTCCGAGCTCCTCCAAAACCGCCCGCCGCCGAATCCGTGCCGGCTCATCCGACGTAGGGACATCGGCCAGTCCCTCGGTGAGGGCCTTGATATAAAGACCTGTTCCGCCCACGACGATGACCTTCACCCCGTGGGTCTGCGCCGACTCGAAACAGGACCGGGCGACCTCGAGGAATCGCGCAACATTGAACGGCTCGCCCGCTGGCACCAGGTCAACCCCCCAATACCGGACCCGCCGGCGTTCCGCGGACGAGGGCTTGGCGGTCCCGATATCCATGCCGCGATAGACCAGCATTGAATCAGCGGAAAGAATCTCGGAACCGTCCTGTTCGGCAATCCACTGGGCAACTGCGGATTTTCCCACAGCGGTGGGGCCGACCAGAAAACGGGCGGCATGAAGGTTTAACCCGGGCTCGCGAGTCGGCACGACTCACCCCTCCCCGGGCGTCATCGTCCGGTCAGGCCGAATCTCCCGCAAAGGGTGCGACGGGACCAGGAACGAGGACAGCACATACAGCCCCACCCCGACGCAGATGGCGGCATCCGCCACATTGAAGGCGGGGAAATGGTGCAGGCCCCAATGGAAGTCCAGGAAATCGACGACATACTCGAGGCGTACACGGTCCATCAGATTCCCGACGATCCCCCCGATCATCAGCCCGAGCGCCAACCGGTGGATCAGGACATCACTTAAAAAAGACCGCCTGAAAATGATCAGACCCAGGAGAATCATCACGGAAAAACACACCAGCCAGCCGTTCAAACCGCTGAGCATTCCCCACGCGGCACCTGTATTACGGACATACGCCAAGTTGAAGAGACCGGGAAGGACCGGAATGGACTCACCGGGGTAGAATCTAAGACAGACCTGGTACTTGGTGACCTGGTCCAATAGTACGATCGCAAAGCTAAGCAAAAGCACCAGCATGGGTCGAGCCCGTCCGCCGTCGGAATTTATTGCGTCCCGCCTTCCTGATCGGACAAGCGCGACCGCCCCTTACTCCGCTTCTTCCGTCTCCGCGACTTCCGGTGCCTGCTCCACGCCCTGGGCCAATGTCTCGCCGAAGGGACGAAAACGGGACCGTCCTTTTTCAGCCTCCGACTGACACTTCATGCACATGCGTGCAAACGGCAACGCATTCACGCGGGCCTTCTCAACCGCGCAGCCACAGGCGTCGCAGAGGCCGTAAACGCCCTCTTCAATGCGACGAAGCGCAGCATCGATTTCGAAAATCGCATCGTGCTCGCTGCTCACCAGATTCAGCGCGAACTCCCGGTCAAAATCATCCGTCCGGTCTTCGGAGGATCCATCATCCTTATACTTCAGCGAATCGTCCGAAAGCGTGGAGATCTGCCCGGTCAACCGGTCCCGCATCTTGATCAGCATAACCTTGATCTGTCCAAGGCTTTTCGCGTCGAACGGGCTTTTCACCTTGGGCTTTGGAGCCACGACCGGAGGGGAAACCGCTACCGGCTTTTTGGCGGCGGCCTTGGCCGTCTTCTTGACGGAAGCCGCAACCGGCTTTAGGGCGGCGGCTTTGGCGGGCGGCACTTTGGCCTTTTTCGGCGCGGGTTTGGCGGACGGCACCTTGGCCTTTTTCGGCGCGGGTTTGGTCGCCCCGCCGGCCGGCTTGCCCGTCGTCGCTGAAGTCGGTTTCTTTGCGGCTGATTTCTTCACCGTTTTGCTTGCCATAAGTCACTCCCACCCTTCACAGCCTGTTAAAGGCATAACTTCCCAAGAAAAAAGCAGGCCTAAATATCAAACGCATCCTGCACTGTCAACCCCGCTTCAAATCAAATCTTCAAGATCCCTTCGCCCAGTCCTTGATGGCAGCCGGCAATCCCGTAACCTCGATGATGCGGCAGGGCACCTCGCCGGTTTCACCGGGGACCTGCACCTCTTCGGCGGCCAGACGTCCCATAAGCGCTTTCCCCATCCGGCTCCCGCAAGATATGATACCGAGCTCCGTATCCTGATCCCACTCCCCAAGAATATGAAACTGCTGGATCCGGCCGTCGGGAAACTGCAGGCGCACACTGGTCCCCATTCCGACCACATCCGTCTGGAAGGCCGAGAAATCCGTACCCTGGATATCCTTCAACCCCTGCTCGATCTCCTCGCGGCGGCGGAGCAGGATGCTCTGCTGTTCCTTCGCGGTCTTGTACTCGAAGTTCTCGCGCAAATCGCCATAGCTGCGGGCCACGCCGATGTCGCGGCTATTCTTGGGAATATCCTCGTTGACGAGCTTCTCAAGTTGCTGCTGGCGCCGTCTGACCATACGCCAGGACGTAAACCC
Organism: PVC group bacterium; assembly: GCA_945870225.1. Classification (GTDB taxonomy): domain Bacteria; phylum Verrucomicrobiota; class Kiritimatiellia; order CAIKKV01; family CAITUY01; genus CAMBRF01. The sequence goes on from CAMBRF010000003.1 coordinate 59,502, forward strand.
GCCCGAGGCCGACGACTCTCCCTGATCGTCCTTTTTCTCAACCAGCAGGCTGGCCAGTTCCGGATAACGGATAACGATCCGCCCGATCATGGTTTGGGCATCAGCCGGAATCCGGCCCATCACCGCACGCAGGCTCCGCACGAAACTGGAGCGCTGGATGTCGTTCATCGAGTCCACCGCCGCTTCGATCCAGACCTTCTGCTGGACCAGCTCAGCAAGCTGATTGGCGGCCTTGAGGCGCTCGAAGTTGTAGGTGTGTTCCAAGGCCGGGATAATATGGAAGGCCAGATCGCCTAACGTTCCCAGCCCCCAGGCCGCCATCCGGTCCGGCCGCTTGGCCAGCCAGAAAAGAGTTTCCACACCGGCCTTGCGCATCCCGATCTGTTCCTTGAAGACCGACGCACAGGCGGCCTCCGCGCCCTCTTCCAGAAGAAAACTCACGGCCGGATTGAGCACATTCAGGGTCATCGCCGGAAGGGCGGCGGTCAGGGCCTCAACGGTCTTGGTCCGGTCCTGCTGCACGAGAAAACGCAGGAACTCTTCAAGGCGTCGCGACGAGATGGCGGCGGCGGCGGATAGAAGACTGGCGGGTGACAGAAACCGTGTGGCCTCGCCCGCCCAATTCACCTGTTCAGCCGGCACGTTCCACTTCCAGGCGGCCAGAATAACCTGAACGCGGATCCCCACGTCCTTATCGCCGAAGCCAAGCATCAGGAAGGCCAGACGCTCGCCCACGGCACGGCGGCACACCTCGTCAAGCTCCTGAGGCGTCAGGCTGTCCTCCAACTCCTCAAGTCTGGCAAAAACCCCTTCGGGCGTGCGCTCCGAGGTGAGGCCCGCAAACCACTGCGCGTCATACGTCATTTCCTTGTCCAAAAGGGTGATCGGCTCCGTACGCTTGGCGGGAATGACCACCAGAGGATCATCCTTCAGCGCCTTGCGGGCCGGATCCCAGAACGCCTTCCAATCCTCCGGCTTCACAATGCCATCCGAAAGGATGTCCTGCAGACGGGCCACCGGCAGAGGACCATAGCTGCGCAGGGCGATCTTGACCACCTCCGCCGGCTGGCTTCCAGCCAGGACGATCAGGGCGGCCGCATCCCGGTTCTTGCGCGCCAGCAGATGATCCTCGTCCACAAACTGGAGGGCTTCCGCGGCATAAGCGAACGACATCTCGTGGGCGCGTTTCTTGTCGAAATCAATCGTCACGCGCTCATAGAAGGCGTCCACATTTTTCACGATCCCGACGCCCCATGTTTTATCCAGACACAGCACGCCCGCGGCCAGCCGCTGCAACACATCCAGACGCCGGAAGCATTCCGGAAGCGGAAGGCCCTTGGCGATTCCCATGTTGGCGGAGAATTTCTTGCGCAGGGGATCATTCCGGTAGAGCCAGACGATCTTCTTCTCGCAGTACGCCCGGAACCCCGCATCACCCACATGCCAGTCGGCCCGCATCCTCAAGACCCGCACCACATCTTCCGTGCGCCCGCGTTCGGCGAGCGATTCTTCCATCAGCTCGGCCCAGCTGTCGGACTGTTCCTTCAGACCCGCCTGACGCAATTCACGCAACGCCCCCAGCATGTCGTCAACCGGCATGGTCTCACTGGCCACACCGGCCAGAAACCATTCCTCGAACTGATCCTCGCCCATCGCGGCAATACGACGTGATTTTTCCATGGTGATGCCCCCAAAAAGGGGAGTTCTTTTATCACAGCCCATCGGGTCGTACAAGGACCAATGCGCCAAAATATTGCGAAAAAGAGAAGACTCCCCCTGTCCGGTTCGCAATCCGCCAAAGACTGGCGTAATCCGCTGGAAGTTTTCGGGCCGCCGCGCATAATACCCCCCATGCAGATGAGACAGATCAAAGTGCGAAACGAGCAGGCGGGTTCCGCTCTTCAGGACTTTCTATCCCAGTTTCTGGGATTGTCGCGCAATAAGGCCAAGGCCCTTCTCGATTCGAGACAGGTCTTTGTTAACGGCAAAAGAATCTGGATGACGCGTCACAGCCTGCGCCCGGGGGATACGGTGGAGGTTCCCGTCCCGTCGGGTGCCACCCCGCCCCCCACCCCGGTTCCTGTGCTCTTCACCAATGGGAACTATGTGGTGGCGGGTAAACCCGCCGGCCGTCTCTCCAACGGTCCCGCCAGCCTGGAAACCGACTTGCGCCGGGAACTCGGAATCGACACGCTCCTGGCGGTCCATCGCCTCGACCGGGACACCTCCGGGTGTCTCCTGCTGGCCAAAGGACAAGAGGCCTTCGATCGTGCCGTGGAATTGTTCAAACAACACCGTATCTTGAAGCTTTATCAAGTCATTGTCGCCGGACGCCTGCGCAGCCCTGAGCTGACCATCGATAAGCCGCTGGAAAATGAGCCCGCCGTCACCCATCTGCAAGTCCTCGACAGCACGCCGCTGGCAAGTCACGTCAAGGCGAGGATCGAAACCGGGCGCACCCATCAGATCAGAAAGCACCTGGACAGCATCGGACACCCGGTCCTGGGTGATAAAACCTACGGAACGCGCCAGGCGCTCCCCCCTGAATTACGCCAGATCGAGCGGCAGATGCTGCACGCTGCCACCCTGCAGTTTGAATCGCCCTATGACGGGGAGAGGATTCGCGTGACAGCCCCCCTGCCCGGGGATTTCGCCGCCTGCCTGAGGAAACTGGGGCTGAAATGAAGAAGGAACGGGACCTGATCAGGTCTTGTGCCGGTAGGTGATCCGCCCCTTGGTGAGATCGTAGGGCGAGATTTCCACGGTAACCTTGTCGCCGGAGGTGATCCTGATGAAATGCTTACGCATTTTACCCGAGATATGCGCCAGAAGTTCATGACCATTGTCGAGTTTGACGCGATACATGGTTGCCGGCAACACCTTTACCACCGTGCCGTCAATACGAATCACATCATCTTTAATTTCTTCCGGCATAGTCTTTATTGAACTCCTCTGAATGAATCAGTTATGTCAAATATCATACTCGGCCCAGCCCTGTCAATGTCACCCTATGCACAATTCTGGTTGATGGTAACAGGCGGTGATGGTATGTGTTACCGCTCGTTTTCCGGCTCACGGAGAAGCTGGTTAGCAGGAGCAAGCCTGTGTATTTAAAATCAATTCAAATGGTCGGGTTCAAGAGTTTCGCCAATTCGACCACAATGGCATTTGAACCCGGCATGACCGCCATCGTCGGACCGAACGGTTGCGGGAAAAGCAATGTTTCCGATGCCGTGCGCTGGGTGCTGGGGGAAACCAGCGCCAAGGCGCTGCGCGGTTCCAAGATGGAAGACTGCATTTTCAACGGAACCGACACCCGTAAACCCGTCGGCATGGCCGAGGTCAGCATCACCTTCGCGGACTGCGAGAAAACCCTGGGGACGGACTATCACGAGGTCACCGTGACCCGCCGCGTCTTCCGTTCGGGCGAAGGCCAGTACTTCATGAACAAAACGGCCTGCCGCCTGAAGGACATCCAGCGGCTTTTCATGGATACCGGCATCGGCACGTCCTCCTACTCCCTGATGGAACAGGGCCGCATCGACCAGGTGTTGAGTTCCCGACCCGAGGATCGCCGCGAGATTTTCGAAGAAGCGAGCGGCATCACGCGCTTCAAGGCCGACAAGAAGGAAGCCCTCCGCAAACTCGACCAGACCGAGGCCAACCTCCTGCGCCTGGATGACGTTGTACGCGAGGTCAAGCGGCAGATCGGCTCCCTGCAGCGTCAGGCCGGAAAAGCCCGCCGGTACAAGGAACTCCGCGACCAGTTGCGCTCGTTCGACACCTTCTGGACGGCCCGCAAACTGCAACAGATGGACATCGATCTCCAGCAGGTCGAAACCCGGGTGACCGAATATGGAACCCGTCTCCAGTCGCTGCATGAGGAGGTCCAGAAGAGTGAGTCCCGCAGTGCTGAATGGCGGAATACGGTCAGCGAACTCGAAACGCAGATCGGCGAAACCACCGAAGAGCGTGCCGCCGCCCAAACGCGTCTGGAGCATAACCACGAGTTGATTCGCATCAACGGCGAGCGTATCCAGGAGTTGCAGAATCTGACCGAACGCGACCAGCAGGACAGCGGCCTGGCCACCGCCCAGGCCGAGCAGCAGCGCCGGGCCCTTGAAGAACTCACCGCGGGGCTCACCCAGGCCGAATCCGCCCGGGATCAGCTGGCCAGGGAATCCCAGGACCGGAGTGAAGCCCTTGCCGCCCATGAGGCCGAGGTTGAGAGCAGCCGCCGTCAGATCCAGGAGTTGCGCACCACCTCGATGCAGCTCGACCACTCCATCGCCCAGCTTCAGAATCAACTGACCCAGCTTGAAGCCCGCCAACAGGCCACCATCATGCGGCGTGAGCGGCTCGCCGCTGAACACGCCCAGATTGCCCGGGTGGCCAATGAAAACGAAATTCAGCTCGGCGGCATTGCCGAACATCTCGGCTCCCTCCAGCAGGAACTGGGGCGGCGCGAGGCCCGCCTGGAAGAATTACAGGACGCCCGCCAGCAGCGGCAAACCGAGATTGAAGCACTCCGGAAAGCCTGCGGGGAGATTCAATCCCTTCTGGCGGTCAAGAAGGCCCAAATTGAGATCCTCGAGGCGGACGATAGTTCGGCCAAGGATTTCCCGGAAGGCGCCCGGCTGATTCTGGATGGCGCCAATCCGCTCGGTCTGAACACCCAGGCGGTTCTGGGTGCACTGGCCAATCACATCCAGATCGAGCCGGCTTATCGTACGGCGCTGGAGGCGGTCCTGCGCGCCTGGCTCGATGCGGTGGTGATCACCGACGCCCCGGGAGCACTGGCCATCCTGAAGGAACTCCAGTCACGCAAGGCCGGGTCGGCCCGGCTGGTCACCGACACCGGCACCCCCATTCCCGAATGCATTCCCGCCCCTGCCGGGGCCAGGCGTCTCCATGATCTGGCCACCTGTACGCCGTTCGCCAAAACCACCATCGCCCGCTTGCTGGCCAACATCTTCGTCGTGGAAACGCTGGAGCAGATCCCCTCCCCGATGCCGGACGGAACGGTCTTTGTCACACTCTCCGGGGTTGTGGCCCGCGCCACCGGCGCCTTTGAATACTGGACTGCCGATGCCCGCGCCAGTAATCCCCTGACACGCCGGCACCAGTTGGCCGATCTTCACGAGGGGTTGGAAGCGCAGGAGGTCAGTCTTGCCTCACAGTCCCAATCCGTGGGCCGCCTCACCGAGGAACTCGCCGAACTAGGCCGGGCGGTTCAGGAAGCCACCACCCTCCTCACGGAACAACGCCGGGCGGTAGCCTTGAAGGAAGGCGAATTCCAGATCGTGTCCAACGAAGCCCGCCAGGCCAAGGGCCGGCTGGAGGTCGTCAGCGCCGAGATCGAGGAACTCCGGAAACAGGATGGAGGCGATGAGGAGCGACAGGGGTTTGCCCGACGGATCGCCGAATCACGGACCCAACAGGCCGCGGCCCATGACCGTCTGGAAACCCTGACCCACACGCTTCAGGAAATGGAAAGCCGCCGCGGATCCCTGCAGGCGGAGGCGACCGAATCGCGCGTGAAATACTCCGAGGCCCGCCAGAAACTCGAACATATGGCGTCCCAATTGGACCCCATACGCCGACGGATGGAGGAGTTGACGAACGTCATTAAGTCCCGCTCGGAGGGCCTCACACAATACGCCCGAACGATCGAGCAGCTCACACTGGCCACCGCCGGTGCTGAAAGCCAGCTTTCGACGCTGCAGGCCAGCGTGGCGGCCCTTACCGAGAAACTTGATCTACTACGGCGGGACCGGACAGAAAAAGGCCGTGAATTAACGGCTTTTGAAACCGAAATGGCCGCCAAACGCGGGGCAATGGAGGAGATCCGCGACCAGAAATCATCGCTCGAGATCAAAAACGCTGAAGGTCGGATGCGACGCCAGAACCTGATCGACCGCTCCACCTCGGAATGGGGCCTGAACCTGGAGGGCCTCATGCAGTCCCCGGCTCCCGTCTGGGAAGGCGACGTTCCGCCGGGCGGAGAACCGCCTTACGAGGCGACCATCAATGAATTGCGCACCAAGATCGAGGCCATGGGCCCGGTCAATCTGGTGGCCATCGAGGAATATCAGGAACACGAGGAACGTTATGCCTTCCTCACGGGCCAGCAGCAGGATCTGGTTGCCGCCAAGACCCAACTGGTCGAGATGATCAAGAAAATCAACGGCACCACTGCCGAGTTGTTCGCGGCCACCTTTGCGCGCATTAACGAGAATTTCCAGATCATGTTCGAGCGCCTTTTCAACGGTGGCTCGGCGAAACTGGTGATGGTCACCGAGGACGACGTCCTGGAGAGCGGCATCGATATCATCGCCCGTCCGCCCGGCAAGCGCCTGCAAAGCGTCTCGCTGATGTCGGGTGGCGAGCGCACCATGACCGCCGTGGCCCTGTTGTTCGCCATCTACATGATCAAGCCGAGCCCGTTCTGCCTGCTGGACGAACTGGATGCCGCGCTCGACGAGTCGAACATCGGGCGGTTCGTGAAAGTGCTGGCGGATTTCCTCGCCCAGTCGCAGTTCATTGTCATCACCCACAATCGGCGCACCATCGCCGCCGCCAACGTGATCTACGGCGTCACCATGCAGGAAACCGGCATCTCCCGGGTCGTCTCGATGAAGTTCGCCGAATATGAGCAGAACAAGGCGTTTCAGCAAGGCACCAGCAAGATCGCGATCCCGGTCAAGTAAGGTGAACGCCATGCCCAACGATTCCGCATCACCGGTCCTGTCACCCGCCCGTCTTCTCGAGGTGGCGGTCGCTGCGGCGCGAACCGCCGGCACCCATGCCTTGACGCATCTGGCCCGGCGGATGGATGTCGCCCAGGGGTTTGCCCATGACGTCAAACTGAAGCTGGATATGGAGTGTCAGGCCATCGCGGAACAGACCATCCTGGCCCAGTTCCCCGACCACACCCTCCTCGGTGAGGAAACCGCCGACAACGGGGAGCCCGCGGCCCCCTCCTCGCCCTATCTCTGGATCATCGACCCGATCGACGGCACGGTGAATTTTTCACACGGCCTGCCGTTCTGGTGTTGTTCCGTGGCGGTGCGCCACCACGGCACAACCCTGGCCGGAGCGGTCTTTGCCCCGGCCCTCGGGGAACTCTACACGGCCGCCGCCGGTCAGCCGGCGGAATGCAATGGACGGCCACTCCACGTTTCATCGGTACCGATCCTCAGCCAGGCCCTCGTCATGACCGGCCTGGACCAGAAGGCCCAGCCCAAAATGGAACGCCTGGAACTCTTTCGCGCCATCGCCGAGGCGACCCAGAAAACGAGGGTGATGGGCGTCGCGGCACTGGATATGTGCCGGGTGGCCGCCGGTCAGGCGGACGGTTATTTTGAGGCGGCGATCTACACCTGGGACATTGCCGCGGCCGCCCTCATCGTCGAAAATGCCGGAGGCCGGGCAGAAGCCCTGGGCAATCCAGCGCCTCATCGCCTCCTCTTTCTGGCCACCAACGGCCATGTTCATGGCGAGCTGAAGAGCCTGATCCTCAGGCACCTCGCGGCGGAAAGAATGTAGCGGGGAATTTGTATTCGACTTTTGAAGGGCGATTGACGATAGTAACGCGCTTTTTCGGGAAGCACTCGCTGACGACGGAGGCGGCATGAAGCCCCCCTTCAGGAGAGAAGTCAACCGCTTCGAAACGGAGGAATCATCCGATGAAAATAGATCTTAAAGTGCTTGAAGGCGGCATCACGGCACCCAAGGGATACCGAGCGGCCTCGGTCCGGGCCGGCATCAAGGAAAGCCGAAAACGCGACGATCTGACGCTGATCACCTCCGACACCCCGGCCACCGTGGCCGGAACTTTCACCAGCAACCGCGTCAAGGCCGCCTGCGTGCGTCTCTGCGAGCGGCACCTGATCTGGGGCCAGGCTCAGGCCATTTTGATCAACGCCGGGAACGCCAATGCCTGCACAGGTGATCAGGGGATCGCCGATGCCGAACGCATGGCGGAGCTCACAGCGGAACTTATGGGCCTCGGCAAGAACAGTATCTTCGTCTGTTCCACCGGGACTATCGGCATTCCCCTCCCCATGGGCAAGATCGAGGCCGCCCTGCCCGAGCTCGTCAAAAAGGTCGCCCCGGACGGCGGTGCCCAGGCGGCCGAAGCCATCCTGACCACCGATCTCGTCAAAAAGGAAATCGCCATCACGCTGACCATTGGAGGCTGCCCTGTCACCATCGGCGGCATTGCCAAGGGTTCGGGCATGATCGCCCCTAACATGGCCACCATGCTGGCGTTCATGACCACGGATGCCAGCGTGGACCAGCGTTCGCTTCAGGATTGCCTTTCCCATGCCGTTGAGCACAGTTTCAATCATATCGTCGTGGATGGCGACGAGAGCACCAATGACACGGTTCTCATGCTGGCCAATAGCGCCGCCGGAAACCCATCCCTGAACAAAAATAACCCTGACTGGCGGAAATTCTGCCATGCCGTCGAGTATGTGGCCCATGCTCTGGCGATCATGATCGTCAAGGATGGCGAAGGCGCGACCAAGTTTGTCACGGTTACCGTCTCCGGCGCCGCGTCCCGCCAGGCGGCCCGGGCTGCCGCGCGGGCGATTGCCAAGTCCCCCCTGGTCAAAACGTCCTGGAATGGCGGCGACCCGAACTGGGGCCGCATCCTGTGCGCGATCGGCTACTCGGGGGCCCGCATCGAGCAAAACCGCGTGGACGTCACCTTTGACAAAGTCCTCGCCGTCCAGAACGGTCAGGCGGCCACCGGGGCTGTGCTAAAGGAACTGGAGCAGGTCTACGCGAAAAAAGAATTCAAAATCAACGTCAACCTGAATTCCGGCAAGGCGGAGTATACGGTCTACACGTGTGACCTCAGCAAGGAATACGTGGCCATCAATGCGGAGTACATGACCTGATGCAGAAGGTGATCGCCAAGGCCGAAGTTCTCATTGAGGCCCTGCCGTATATTCAGGACTTCCGCGGTGATACGATCGTCGTGAAGTTCGGCGGCAGCGCCATGGAGGACAAGCGCCAGGTAGAGAGCATCCTGACGGATGTGGCCTTCATGGAGTGCGTGGGGATGCGGCCCGTTCTGGTACACGGTGGCGGCAAGGCCATTTCACGGGCCATGACGGAGGCCGGTCTTCAGGCCCGGTTCGTCAAGGGTCTGCGCGTGACCGACGAGGCCACCATCACCGTGGTCGAGAACACGATCAAGAACACCGTCAACGCCGCCCTGCTCGCCATCCTGGCTACGAAGGGGGCCAAGGCCCGGCGGGTGGATGGTCAGTCCATTTTCAAGGTCGAGAAGCGCATCGGCAAGGATGCGGACACCGGCGAAAAGCTGGATTGGGGTTATGTGGGCGAAATCCGGCACGTCGACACCACGCCCCTGCTGGAATGCCTGGAGACCATGACCATCCCCGTCATTACCCCGCTCGGACTGGGGCCGGATGGCAAGCTTTACAACCTGAATGCCGATGATGCGGCGGCGGCCGTGGCGCGGGCGTTGCGGGCCCGCAAACTGGCCTTTCTTTCGGATGTGCCCGGCCTGCTGCGAGACCGCCAGGATGAAAGCACGCTGCTCTCCACCCTTCACATCAAGGAGGTTGAGGAGTTGATCCGGAACGGCGTGATTGACGGCGGCATGCTGCCCAAGATCAAAAGTTGTGTGGAAGCGCTTGAATCCGGCGTAAAGAAAATCCACATTATCGACGGTCGGCTGCCGCACTCGCTGTTGCTTGAGATTTTTACAGACAAAGGAGTAGGAACGGAGATTATAGAATGATGAACAGCACCGAAATTAAAGAAAAATACCATAATTACGTCATGTCGAATTACTATCCCCCGAGCCTTGTATTGGTCAAGGGGAAGGGAACCCGCGTGTGGGATATCGACGGCAAGGTCTATCTCGACTTCGTCGGCGGTATCGCCTGCCAGAACGTCGGACACTGCCACCCCAAGGTCACCGAGGCCATCCAGCAACAGGCCGCCAAACTGGTTCATGTGTCGAATCTCTACCACAACGAATACCATGGCCTGCTGGCCGAAAAGCTCTCCTCCCTGTCCCTGGGCGGAAAATGCTTTTTCTGCAACTCCGGCGCCGAGGCCAACGAAGCCCTGATCAAGCTGGCGCGCCTGTGGGGCAGCGATCTGGGCAAGTACGAGGTCATCTCGATGAAGAACTCGTTCCATGGCCGCACCCTGGCCAGCCTGGCCGCCACGGGACAGACGAAGTATCAGGACGGCTTTGAGCCGCTGCCCGATGGCTTCCTGTACGCCGAACTCAACAACCTCGACTCGATCAAGAGCCTGATCAGCGGGCGCACCGCCGCCGTGTTGGTTGAGGCGGTGCAGGGCGAAGGCGGCGTGATCCCGGCCACCCTGGAATTCATGCAGGGGCTCCGCACGCTCTGCGACGAAAAGAACATCCTGATGTTCTGCGACGAAGTCCAGTGCGGCATGGGCCGGACCGGAAAATGGTTCGGCTTCCAAAAGTCCGGGGTCAAGCCGGATGCCTTCTCGCTCGCGAAGTCGTTGGGCAGCGGTTATCCGATCGGCGCCATCGTGACCGGCCCGAAAGTGGCCGATGTCTTCCATCCGGGCCACCACGCCAGCACCTTCGGGGCCTCGCCCCTTGCCTGCTCGGCGGCGCTCGCCACCCTCCGCGTGATCGAAGAGGAAAACCTCGTCGAGCGCGCTTCCGAGGCGGGGCGTCGGTTCCGGACCGGGCTCGAGAAGTTTGTCGGGCAGTACGAGAACGTCAAGGGCGTGCGCCACTCCGGCCTGATGCTCGGGTTGGTCGTGGATAAACCCGCGAAGGAACTGACCAAGATCCTGACGGAAATGAACCTCCTGGCCATTCCCACCGGGGATACGGTCGTGCGGTTCCTCCCGCCGCTGACGGTCAAGGACAGTGAAATCGATGAGGCGTTGGAAATCCTGGATGACGCTCTGGCCCAATGGCATGGCGTGACCAAGGAAGACGCCGAATAACCCAGCAACGGGCACCATAACATGGTCATCACCGAACTTAAGAAGCAAACGGTTGGCATCTGCGTTTCTGGGGGTCTGGACAGCCGGACCATTACCAAGAAACTGGTCGAGATGGGAGTCAACGTCAGGTGTTTTTCGGCGGATCTCGGTCAACCCGACGAAAAAGACATCAACGACATCAAGACCAAGATGGCCCCGTGCGGGGTGGAGACCACGATTGTCGACCTGAAACAGGCCATGGCCGAGGCCTGTTTCGAGGTCATCAAGGCGCAAGCCATGTACGATGGCGGATACTGGAATTCCACCGGCATCGCGCGGGCCGTCACCGTCCGGGGGCTGATCCCGGAGATGAAGAAGCAGGGCTGCACCGTGCTCGCTCATGGCGCCACCGGGCGCGGGAACGACCAGATGCGGTTCGAGCGCTATACCAATGTGCTCGCCCCGGAAATGAAGGTGTATGCCCCCTGGCGCGATCCGTCCCTGCTCAAGGAGTTCGCCGGCCGCACCCAGATGGCGGCTTACCTCGCCAAGTTCGGGATCGAGGCCACCGTCGGCAGCAAAAAGCATTATTCCACGGACGCCAACCTCGCGGGATTGTCGCACGAGGCCGAGGACTTGGAGAGCCTGCAAACCCCCTGCACCATCGTCCAGACAACCATGGGCGTCTGGCCCGACAAGGCGCCGGATAAGGTTGAACCCGTGACCCTGCGTTTTGAACGCGCCCGGTGCGTGGCGATCAACGGCCACCCCGTCACCCCGCTTGAGGCCATGCGCGAAGCCAACCTCATCGGCGGACGCAACGGCATCGGCATGAAGAACGCCCTCGAAAACCGCGTGGTGGGAACCAAGAGCCGCGGCGTCTACGAGGCCCCCGGCATGGAAGTGCTGGGCGTCGGACTGCGTCAGGTCTACCAGGCCGTGACCGACCGCCGAGCCACGCTTCTTTTTCAGCATTTATCCAAGGTGATCGCGGACCAGATCTACGATGGACGCTATTTCGACCCGGTCACACGGGCCGCCATGGCGGGTATCGACGTCATGGCCGAATCCGCCACCGCCACGGTCAAACTCGGACTTTACAAGGGTAACCTGCACTTCATGAGCCTGACGGATTGCGCCGCCTCACTCTACAATGAAGCGGACTCGTCCATGGAAGCCAGTGAAGGACTTAACCCGGTCAGTTCGCAGGGTTTTGCCGAAATCCAAAGCGTGGAAGCCCGCTCCCTGGCCAAAGCCGGTCAGATCAGGTCGTGAAGAGGATGTAGGAATCCAGAATCCAGAAGTCAGAATCCATGCCTATTCCTCGTTCCATACCGGTTGCACTGACCATCGCGGGCTCGGATAGCGGCGGGGGTGCCGGTATTCAGGCCGATCTGAAGACGTTCATGGCCCTGGGCGTCTTCGGAACCTCCGCTATCACCTGCATCACCGCCCAGAATCCTGACGCCGTCACCGGCATTGAAGCCGTGTCGACCAAACTGATTACCCGGCAAATCAAGGCCGTGACCGCCGGGTTTCCGGTGGCCGCCGCCAAGACCGGAATGCTTTTCTCAGCTGACATCATCCGGACCGTGGTCCGTGCACTGAAGCAGGGGCCCCGGTTCCCACTGGTTGTCGATCCCGTCATGATCGCCACCTCCGGTGCCCGGCTGCTGCGTGACGACGCCCTGTCTGCACTTTGCCGCGACCTGCTCCCCCTGGCCACGGTGATCACACCAAACCTGAATGAAGCGGAACTGCTCGCAGCCTGTCGGATCCATAAGCTTGACGATCTCAAGAAGGCGGCCCTGCTGATCTCAAAACGGTTCGGAACCGCCTGCATGGCCAAGGGCGGCCACCTGGCCGGACGGGAAGTGGTCGATGTCCTTTGCGTCGATGGGGAGATTTCACTCTTCAGCTCCCCTCGCCTCCGCGTCCGGGAAACCCACGGCACAGGCTGCACCTTCTCGGCCGCGCTCACGGCAGCCCTGGCCCATGGTACCGACCTGCATGAATCCGTCGCTGTCGCCAAATGCTTTGTTACCCAGGCCCTGCGCCATGCCGTCGCGGCAGGAAAACACACCCCGCTGAATTTCGCCTGGCAAACATGACAAGACTGCCCCGGCGCCCTCTGGTCGGAGTGGCTCTCTGTTTCATGATCGGCATCTCCCTCGGCCTCATCCACCCGGCCCCGCCCGCCATCCTCTTGCCGGCCACAACGATCTGCCTGGCATTCGCCGTTGTCCTGAATGGGGCCAGGCGTCCTGCTGTTTCACAGCTCGCCACGCTGCTCATCCTTGCGGCCGTTCTGGGGCTGGGCTGGACCCATGCCTCACTGGATCACCCCTTGGCGCCCGAAATCACGATCTCTGCCGCCAACTCCAAAGCCGGGTTGATCGGCGTGATCGCCGATGAACCTGTCCGCGTGGAACAGCCCGGGAAACGGCCAGCCTGGTCGTTCCCTCTCGACGTCGCGCGGTCCCGTGAGGATGCCTCGGCGGCCTGGCGGGATGCCAGCGGCACCGTACGCGTCCGCTTATTCTCCGGCCCGACCACACGTGTCCCCGCTTACGGGGAACGCTGGTCCGTATCAGGCCGCCTTGATCAGCCGGCCTTCAAACAGGGCCGGATGGCCGGAAAACCCGCCGGACTCTACCTCACGACCTCCGACCGACAATCCCATTTTCTTTCTGGTGGACACGGGAATGCGATCACCCGGCAATGCCTGGCCGCCCGGGCATGGGCGGCTCTTCTCTTGAAAAAGGGAATTGAGGATTTTCCCGAGCAGGTGACCATTCTCAATTCGCTCCTGCTGGGGTACTACAGCCGGATCCCGCGCGAACTCTACCAGGCCTTTGCCGCGACCGGCACGCTGCATGTTTTCGCGATCAGCGGCTCACACGTTGTCATCGTTTCCGGGGTCATTATTTTCGCGCTAGCCGCCTGCGGGATTCCGAGGACGCGCTGGATTCTCTTCCTGGGGCCCCTGTTGCTGGGCTATACGATCATGACGGGCCTTCAATCCAGCGCGGTCCGGGCCTGCATCATGGCACTGCTCTTCTGGGCGGCCCCCTTTCTCGGCCGCAAGGCCGACATTTACACCGCCCTCGCCGCCGCGGCCATTCTCATTTTGATTGTTGCACCGGCGGAACTGTTCGGAATCGGGTTTGTCCTGTCCTTCGTGGCGGTTATCGGACTGATGTTGTTCTTTCCGGTTTTCGCGGCACCGTTGCGGCGCCGCTTTCAAGCCGATCCGCTTCAGATTGAGCCCGAACCCCGTTGGGTCAGACTCGCACGCCAGACGTGGCTGTCTATCGCCGACCTGCTGGCCATGTCGTTGGCGGCCTGCCTGGTCTCGGCACCGCTGACAGCCTGGTACTTCGAGACCTTCTCGCCCATCGGGGTGCTCGGCAATCTACTGGCTGTACCGCTGTCGTCGCTCATCATCGTCACAGGCTTTCTCGCCCTGGTCTTCGGTGCCGGCGCGGGGTTTCTGGCCGACCTATTCAACCACGCAAATCTGGTTTTGATCAACCTGCTGACCGGCACCATCCGCTTCTTCGCGGCCATCCCCGGTGGCCACATGCCGGTATCGCCCCCGCCCGTCTGGTTCCTGCCGGCGTTTTATGGACTTCTGGCCAGCCTCCGGTTCAGCCTGTGGCTAAACCAGCCGGCCAGGGACGATGAATCCTCGAGACAGAGCCACAACTCCGTCAGCCCAGCAGCTCCGATCCGTGATCAGGGCCTTTTATGACAGGCACCCGACTAACCTCGCGCCCCCGGCTGACAGCTCATTCTCCGGCTTGCAGTTTCTGATAAATTAAGATTGAATCCCGACGCACTTGAAACAGAAACCATTATCGCAGGCAACAACATCATGATACCGAACCTTGAATCACTCGCTGTCATCCGTAAGAACCGCCGCGCCGGCCGCGTCTCCTCCTGGGACAAGACAGGCCGCAATAGCGATTGGTGGACCCTTGCGCCCGGCGAGACCCGGGTGCTGGCCGACATTCGCGGGCCGGGTCAGATCACGCATATCTGGTTCGCCCAGCCGTCGCACTTCCGCGAGGTCCTGCTGAAAATCACCTGGGACGACGAAAAGAAGCCGAGCGTGTTGTGCCCGGTCGGTGATTTCTTCGGGCTCGGCAACGGAATCGCCAACTCCTACGAGTCAGCCCTGTTCAGCGCGTCGGCCGTGAATAACAATGTCATGGGCTACGATCCCGCCACCGGCCGCGCACGAGCCTCCAACGTGGGGCTGAATTGCTATGCGCCGATGCCGTTCCGCAAGCGGGCCAAGATCGAGCTGATCAACGAGAGTGACGAGCCGCACGCGAAGTGGTTCTACATCGATTACGAGACGTTCACGGATGGCTGGAACAAGGACCTCGGGTATTTCCATGCGGAGTTTCGCCGGGCTAATCCGTTTGGCGGCTGGGCCCCGGAGACCCCCGTCAACACCCCTGATGTGGACATTAATAACACCGGTCGCTTCGCTTACAACTCCAACTACGTCATTGCGGAAACCAAGGGCCGCGGCCAGTACATCGGTTGCAACCTCAGTGTTGCCAATATCTGCGGCGGCTGGTGGGGCGAAGGCGACGACATGATCTGGGTGGACGGTTACAAGTGGCCGCCCGATCTCCACGGCACCGGCAGCGAGGACTATCTCGGCCACGCCTGGGGCATGCAGCCCAATGCATTCCTCCGCAATGGCTCCTCCATCTTTGAGATGCAGACCCAGGGCTATCAGACGAGCTACGTCTTCCACCTCGAAAACCCCGTCTATTTCCAGCGCGAACTCAAGGTCAGCATCGAAGTCGGTCATGGCAACCACCTCGGGAACGACGTGAGCAGTGTCGGCTACTGGTACGCCGTGAAGCCGGCCGCCGTCCTCGCCCCGCCGCCGGTCAAACAACGCCGGCCGGCCCTCCGCGACGCCTACGGCGTCTGGCGGAACGATGCCGCCTGCCAATGCCCCGGCCCGCGCGTCATCCTGCCGAAGAATGTCTACCCCGCCAGCAAGACCGTTCCCGCCCCCAGTCGTCCGTTCAAGAAGGTCCTCTGGACCATTCCGGCGTTGCCGGAGGATCTGCAGCCGGCACAGGTCGAACGCGCCCTCGTTAAGGCGCCCCGCCTCTCAACCGGTCCGGAAAAGACGCCGCTGGCTGAGTTCCGAATCGGTCGTAGCGGCAATGCGCTAGCCGTGTGCATGTTTGTCCACGACAAGCATCCGTCCCGGGGTGTACCAAATTTCTGGGTGGGTTCATCGATCGAAATTTTCGGCGCGATCGACCATGATGCCGCCCACACGGGACAGATTGTATTCCTGCCCCAGGTCGCGGGTCATGCCGGGAACGCGCTCCTGTACCGGGCCGCACAGGTCCAGCCCAATGCCCCGACGTTCCCCTGGCAGATACGCCTTGAACAGGGAGGCTACCAACTGACCGCCTTGATTCCGTTCGCCTGCCTGAACATCGACCCTGAAGCGAAAATATTCCGACTCGAAGTCGCGGTTAATGTTCCCCAGCGCGGAACCTCCACCCTGCGTGCCGCCGCCGTGGGCGCTTCCAACGAGGCATACCGCATCGCCAGACATTTTGCCTGCGTCACCACCCGTAAAAAGTGATGTGCCTCAGGCCGAAAGGCAAAGGGAGAACGCGTCTTTATAAATGTATACAGGCCGTGATTATTGGCGTATTGTCTTTGGCCACACCAAAGGAGCCTGATGAACAAGACCAATGACCCGCAAGTGTCCGAAGCCTCACCCGCCGCCACCGCCACGACCAATAGAGCCCGGGCCCTTGCCGCTCAGGCCGCCACCATCGACGCCGCCAGCACGGGCAGCGCCATCTACCACACAGCGGCCTCCTATCTTGCGGCGCATCCCAAGGTGAAGGTGTACCAGAAGGAAACCGTTTCCACGCCTGTTCCTGCAAAGAAGTGATTTGCTTTCAGCCGCATCCCCCGGGGTGCAGTCAGATTGGCTGATCGACTGTAGAAAAAAGGCCGCCTACTCTGTGAACCGGCGGAGCTTGGCGAGCAGAAAGCGCGTTTCGTCGATCCCAAGCATGGTTGCGGCAACCAGATACGCCACACCACCGGCCCCGATGGCCAGTCCCAGAGTGACCACCTCCCAGATCAATCCGGGATGTTGATAGCCCCCCAGCACCTCCCGCGCGCCCCAGGCGGCACCGCCGCAGGCCACGGCTGCCAGAGCAATGGCGCCGCCATACCGCAGCCACATGCCCGCACTCCCATAGGCGATATCACGCCGCAAATACACCGCCAACTGGATGAAATTCACCAGCGCCAGACAGCCCGTCGTCAGGGCCAGTCCGACATGCCCCATGTGATACACCTTAACCAGAATCAGGTTCATCACCAGGTTGAGGCCGATTCCCGCCAGACTGACCATCAGGGGCGTGCGGGGTCGATCCAGCGCGTAGAAGCACGGCGCCAGCACCTTGATGGCCGCATATCCGGATAACCCGATCGCATAGACACGGAGGGCGGCCGCCGTCTGGCCCGTGTCCCACGCTGTGAACTTGCCATGCTGATAGATCAAGCCAATGATATCCGGCGCCAGGACCATTAACCCGACCGTGGCGGGAACCGTCAGGAAAAAAGCCAGCCGGAGCGCTTCCTCAATTGTCTTTCCCACAGACGCCAATTCGGCCCGGGCATGATGGCGCGCCACCGCCGGCAGGGTCACGGTGGCAATCGCCACGCCAAAGACACCGATCGGGAACTGCATTAGCCGGAACGCGCAGTTCAGCCAGGAACGGGCGCCATCGATCTCGGAGGCGAACATGCCGTTGATGAGGACGTTGACCTGCACCGCTGAGCCCGCAATCATGCTCGGCCAGGCCAGCGCCCAAACCCGCCGCAACCGCGGATCGCTGAAATCCAGGGTCCACTGGAAATGGTAGCCCAGCCGCCAGAGGGACGGCAGTTGCATGCCCAATTGGGCCATTCCCCCCAACAGCACACCCACACTCACGCCATAAAGCGCCTTTTCCGTAAAGTCAGGATGAAGCCAGTCCTTCTGGGGATCAAACACACACGCCAGCCCCACCCCGGCCACGATGGACACGATATTGAACACCGTGGAGGCAGAGGCCGGCAGGCCGAAAATCATCCGCGCATTAAGAATGCCCATCACCACGGCCGCCAGCGAGACCATCATGATAAAGGGAAACAGAATCCGGGTCAGACTCACGGTCAGCTCAAACTTTCCCGGCACCTGATGGAAACCAAAGTTCGTGACCTGCACCAGTAGGGGGCTGGCGGCAATCCCCACCAGACAGATCGCCCCCATGATCAGAATCAGCGCCGTGAACAGTAAACTTGCCAATCGCCAGGCCGGGGCCGTTCCTTCCTTTTCCAGAGTCTTGGTGAAGGTGGTGGTGAACGCCGTGGATAAAGCCCCTTCAGCAAACAGATCCCGCAGGAGATTGGGAATCTGAAAGGCGGCCAGAAAGGAGTCGAGGTATTTCCCCGCCCCGAACATCGCGGCAAAAACCAATTCCCGCACCAACCCCAGTACGCGTGATCCCATGACCGCCAGACTCACAATTCCTGCGGCTTTGCGGCGACTCTTCATGGCTGGACATTAAACAGGCGAACCCGTAACAGCGTCAAGCCGTCAAAATATTAACGCATTAAGCGGTTTGAATTGCCGTTCCCCGAATGCTACTTTCTGGGCGCTCATTGTTGGGGGAGATTTGCCCATGGAATACATTCTTCTGATTATCAGCGCCGTACTGGTCAACAACTTCGTCCTGACCCAGTTTCTCGGCATTTGCCCCTTTCTCGGGGTATCCAAGGACTTGCACACCGCCGCCGGAATGGGCGCGGCCGTCATCTTTGTCATCACCTGCGCCTCAGCCGTGACATGGGCGCTCCAGCATCTCATCCTCGTCCCCCTGCATGCCGACTTTCTCCAGACCATTGCCTTCATTCTCGTCATCGCCACCTTTGTCCAGTTTGTTGAGCTGGTCCTGAAGAAAACAAGTCCCGCCCTGCATAAGGGGTTGGGTATTTTCCTCCCCCTGATCACCACCAACTGCGCCGTGCTTGGCGTGGCCGTGTTGAACATCAAAAAGGACTATCCCTTTCTCAAAAGTGTGGCCTTCGGCTTTGGCGCGGCGGTCGGGTTCGCCCTGGCCCTGATCATCTTCACAGGCCTTCGCGAAAAGATCGCCCGCTCCAATCCGCCCAAATGCTTCCAAGGCACGGCCATCGCGCTGGTAACAGCCGGGTTGCTGAGCCTGGCTTTCATGGGTTTTTCGGGTTTGGTCAAGATGTAGGATACAAGGGCACTATGGACCTATTAACAGGCAACCCCATTCTGTTGCAGACCGTCATCATCGGCGGTACCGGCCTGATTTGCGCGGCGATACTGGCCATCGCTGCCCGTTTCCTGCACGTGCACGAGGACCCCCGGATCGAGGCGGTCACAGCCCTTCTACCGGGCGTCAACTGCGGTGCCTGCGGCTACGCGGGATGCAGTGATTACGCGAAGCATATTATTCTGGACGCCCTTCCCGTCAACCTCTGCAGCCCCGGCGGCGAGGCAACGGTCCGCAAGATCGCAGCCTTCATGGGCGTCACCGCCACCCTCACCGAGCGGCAGGTGGCCGTTATTCTCTGCAAGGGTGACGACGCCCTAGCCACCCGGACAACCCTTTACAACGGGATTGCGGACTGCGGTGCCGCGCAACAAATCGGGGGCAACGGTAAAGCCTGCCGTTACGGCTGCATGGGGCTGGGGAGTTGTGCCCGCATCTGCCCGGTCGGCGCCATTGAACTGGTCAACGGCCTGGCGGTGGTGCATCCGGACCTGTGCATCAGTTGCGGCCGGTGCGTGGGGACCTGTCCCCGCCGCCTGATCAAGATGGTTCCCGAAAGCCGGTTCATCCACATTCTCTGTTCCTCCCAGGATGCCGGCCCCGACGTCCGCAAGATCTGCAAGGTCGGCTGTATCGCCTGCACGCTCTGCGCGAAGGTTGTCAACGGCGTCGGGATCACCATGCGCAACAATCTGGCCGTCATGGACTACAGTGTGCCCGTCACCAATGAGGAGACGATCACCAAGTGCCCTCAACTGACCATCGTGAAACGATCGGGCACGAAAGAAGGTGCGGCATGAAAACACTACGCGCCCTGTTCACCCCCCGCGGCGGCATTCATCCCCGGTATTTCAAGGAGCCATCCGCCGGGCTGGCCATTGAGACCCTGCCTCTGCCCAAACTGTTCCTGGTTTCCCTGTCCCAGCACCTCGGGGCCCCGTCACGGCCTTTGGTCAAGAAAGGGGACCTCGTGCTCCGTGGCCAGCCCATCGCGGAGCCGGCCGGCTACGTTTCGGCCTGGGTCCATGCCCCCACCTCCGGGGTGGTGAAGTCGGTGGACTCACGCCTGACCGCCAACGGCCAGCTGGCTGGAGTGGTAACGATTGAGGCGGATGGACTGGACAAGGCTGTTGAAAGCGATCCGGTGAACGGCGACTGGACAACCCGGCCCGTGCGCGAACTGGTGGATGAAGTCCTGAAGGCGGGCATTGTCGGCATGGGCGGCGCCGGGTTCCCGACCCAGGTCAAGTTGCTGCCGCCGCCGGGCAAGACGATTCAGACCCTCATCGTCAATGGCGCCGAATGCGAGCCTTATCTGACCGCCGATCACCGGCTCATGCTCGAACAGGCCGACCGTATCTGGCAGGGCGTGCTGATTCTCAAGCGCATTCTGGGAGCCGGTCAGGTGCGGGTAGTGATTGAAGACAACAAGCCGGATGCCGTGGCGGCCATGGAGCAGGCCATGAAAGGAACGGACGGCGATGTGGAACTGGTGATTGTCAAAACCAAGTATCCGCAGGGCGCCGAGAAACAACTGATCTATTCCGTCACCCGGCGGGAGGTCCCGAGCGGCGGGCTTCCCATGGATGTGGGCGCCCTTGTGGAGAACGTCGGGACCGCCGCCGCCATCCAGGCCGCCATTGTGGATCGCCGCCCGCTCACCGAACGGGTTGTCTCCGTCAGCGGCGACGCCCTCCGGACGCCCCGGAATGTGCTCGCCCGCATCGGCACACCCTTCAGCGACCTCATCGCCTTCTGTGGCGGACTGACCGAGGCCACCGCCAAGATCCTCAATGGCGGACCGATGATGGGGATCGCCCAGAGCTCAATCACGGTGGGCATCAATAAAACCACTTCCGGCCTGCTGGCCCTGTCACAAGCCCGCGTCCCCCTCTTCACCTCCATGCCCTGCATCAGTTGCGGACGGTGCGTCACCGCCTGCCCGTCCGGGTTGCTCCCCTGTACCCTGAGCGAAAACATGGAGGCGGAGAACCTTGAGGCCGCCGAGGATCTGAACATTCTGGACTGTATTGAGTGCGGGGCCTGCGCCTTTGAATGTCCGTCGCACCGTCCCCTGGTCCAGCACATGCGCCAGGGCAAGACCAAGGTCATGCAACGCCGCAAACAGCGGGAAGCTGAGGCGAAGAAAGCAACACCCACATGAGCGAAAATCCTTCCACCTGGGTGATCAGCCCCTCACCGCACGCCCATTCCGGGGACTCGGTCCAGCGGATCATGCTGACCGTGATCCTGGCCCTGATGCCGGCCCTGGCGGCGTCGGTCCTCTTCTTTGGCCTCGACTCCCTCCGGTTGACGGCAACCTGTGTCGTCACCTGCATCCTGGCCGAGGCGGCCGTCCGACGGCTGATGAAACGCGACAGCGGCATTGCGGATCTCAGCGCGGTGGTAACCGGCCTGCTTCTGGCTTTTAACCTGCCGCCCACCCTGCCCACCTGGATGGCTGTTGTGGGTTCGCTCTTCGCCATTGTGATCGCCAAGCAACTTTACGGCGGCATCGGGTACAACCTTTTCAATCCCGCCCTGGTCGGACGCTGCGTGCTCCTGGTCTCCTTCCCGGTCGCCATGACCACCTGGGCCACGCCCCACTATTTCACGGGCCCGATGGATGCGGTGACTATGGCGACCCCGCTGGGGGCGTGGAAGACCGCTTGGGCATCCGGACAGGCACCGGCTGGCTTCTTCGACCTCTTCACGACAACCTCGCTACTTCTGGGCAATCGCCCGGGTTGTCTGGGGGAGACATCGGTGATCGCGCTGGTGCTGGGCGGAGTCATCCTCTTATGGCGTCGCTGCATCACGTGGCATATTCCGCTCGCCTACTTTGGCACCGTCGCCGTAATGGCATTCGGTTTCCATAAACTGGACCCCGTCCATAATCTGCCGCCGGTCTATCACCTCTTGAGCGGGGGTCTTTTTCTGGGGGCGATCTTCATGGCGACCGATATGGTCACCACCCCGGTCACCCGGTCCGGCATGTTCATCTTCGGTGCGGGCTGCGGACTAATCACCATGCTGATCCGCAAATGGGGCGGGTATCCGGAGGGGGTCAGCTTTGCCATTCTCATCATGAATTCACTCACTCCGCTGATCAACCGTTTTACCCGTCCTCGGGTATTCGGGCATGTGCGCAAGGAGACCCCGGCATGAAGGATATTCTTCGTTTGATCATCGCGCTCACCGTGATCAGTTCCGCGGCTGGCATCATTCTGGCCGTGACCAACAAGGTGACGACCGCCCCGATCACAACGGCGGCCCAGAAGGAAACGGTAGAGGCCCTTGCCGCCGTCCTGCCGCCGTTCGATAACGATCCCAACACGTGCGCCGCCACATTCACCGAGAACGGCCAAACCTGGACTTTTCATGTGGGCCGCAAGGCCGGAGTCTTCACGGGTGCCGCCTTCGAAGCAATCGCCCCCAATGGATACGGCGGAGAGATCAGGATGATGATCGGGATCACCGCCTCCAATGAAATACAGCGGATCAAGATTCTCGCCCAAAAGGAAACCCCGGGCCTCGGCACCAAGATAGCGGAAGCGCCGTTCATCTCCCAATTCGACGGTAAGCGCATCCAGAGCACCGTCTGGGCGGTTAAAAAGGACCAGGGCGACTTCGATGCCGTCACCGGAGCCACCATCTCGTCACGGGCGGTTCTGGGGGCCGTCAAAGCCGGGCTGGACGTCTACGGCAAGCATGCCGGGGAAATCGCTCGAACAGGGGAATAACCATGGGATTTATCAAAGAGCTTAAAAAGGGATTATGGGATGAGATCCCGGTGTTTCGCGTGGTTCTGGGCATGTGCCCCACCCTGGCGGTGACAACCTCGCTGATGAACGGCATCGGGATGGGGATCGCGGCCACCTTTGTTCTGATTTGCTCGAATGTCATGGTGGCGGCCCTGCGTAACGTCATTCCCGACAAGGTTCGCATTCCGGCCTTTATCGTTATTGCCGCCACCTTTACAACCGTCACGGACCTCGGAATGAACGGATTCGCCCACGAACTGCATCGGAACCTGGGGATTTTCATTCCTTTGATCGTGGTGAATTGCATCATTCTGGGTCGGGCGGAAGCTTTTGCCGCGAAAAACACCGTGTGGCTGTCGCTCGCCGACGCCATTGGGATGGGGATAGGATTTACCATCGCACTCATGGTGCTCGGCAGTATCCGTGAAGTCATTGGCAACGGCACGCTGACGCTTTGGACGGGAATCGCGTGGAACGTCCCCGGAATGCATCCCATGCTGCTGTTGATTCTGGCCCCCGGCGGCTTTGTCACGCTGGGCCTTGTGCTGGCCCTCATGAACCGGATCGAAATGAAGCTTGCCGCCGGCAAAGGCAAAGCCTACAGCCCGCCACTGGAACTGGATTGCCGCCATTGCGTCATCTGCAAGTGGGGATCACCGACAACAAGCAAGACTGACGCTCTATAGGGAGGGAACGCATGATGTGCGCCGCGGACGGCGACACGCCGTCCCTCCCAAAGACTGGCAAATCCAATCATGGCCTCACTTTATCATAATGGCGCGCAGCTCATTCCTGATCTGGTCGTGGCGCAACGTTTCCACGAGCGACTGTTGGGTCTGATGGGGCGCGCTCCCCTTGGCCCCGGCCGGGGCCTTCATCTTCACCGTTGCCGCGCCATCCACACCTGCTTCATGCGCTTCCCCCTGGAAGTGATCTTTCTGGATGCCCGGAACGTTGTGGTGCGCAGGTTGCGTTATGTCCGCCCGTGGAGCCTGGCTTGGGGTGGCCGTCAGGCGGCCAGTGTGATCGAATTGGAAGCGGGCTGGCTGACCCCGGATGCCGTCGCGGCCGGGGACCGGCTTACTTTTTCTCTCCAGCCACAATAGGCTCGACCGCGAGAATATCAATCGCCTTGACGGTCCTGAAGATGCCCGGTTTGGTTTCGATTTCAATATCACCCTCAGGAAGTTTGCGGCTCAGGCATCCCACCAGAACCTCCTTGGAATGCAGCCGCAGGGTTGTATCGGGAACAAAATGACGGCGCATCGCTTCGCGCAGGACCGCCGTTTCGCCACGCTTGATGCTGACGATCCGCTCAATCACATTGAAACCCTTCTTGGAGAGCACCACCTTGTGTTCCCCCACCGGCAGGTCCATCCGTAAAGGCTCAACAGGCTTCCCCGCACTGTCGGGCATGGTTCCTTTGTCTTTTCCGTCCACCATGACTTGCGCGCCGGCCTGATCCGTCATCACTTCCAACGTCCCGACAAGCTGCACCAGTTGGAATTCTTCAGCCCGGCTGTCCTGCTGTTTCAGTTCGATCGTACGGCTTTCCGCCTCATACCCGGGACTCTCCACCCGCACGGAGTAGGTTCCCGGAAGGATCGCTTCAAGGCGCAGGGGCGTCTGCCCTGACAGTTTATCATCCACAAAAACCCGGGCGCCCGCCGGGGTGGAAAGAATGGACAACGCCGCAGGCAACGGAGACAGGGTGACATCGATCTTTTGCTCGTCGCCGACCTGCAACTTGACTTTCTGGACAAAAAGAGCGTGCCCCGCCAAGCTGAGCGAAACCGTATTCTCGCCGGCGGTAAGACGATCCACGACGCAAGGGGTCACTCCTTTCGTCAAACCGTTTACCACCACGGAGGCGCCCGCCGGGGAGGAATGCACCACCAGTTTCGCGGAATCGGAGACCAAATCCACGGAAACTAGCTGCGGCGTCCTGTTCTCGACCGTCACCTCGACGCTCTTGGACACAAAACCGGCGGCACTGACGGAAAGGCGATACTTGCCGACCGGCAAATCCGTCAGGAGCAGTGGGGTTTTCCCCCGATCCATGCCCTCCACCTGAAGCTCCGCTCCGTCCGGTGTGGACCGCACCAGAATCAACCCCTGAACGGGCTCCAGTTTGATTTCCAAGGCCGCTTTCTGGTTCGCGGAGAGCGTTACGGTGCGCCGGGCATCGAGGAATCCCGGCTTCTTAAGCAACACAAGATGGTCGCCGAGGCTGAGATCCTGCAGGGTTAGGGGTGTAACGTTGCGCAGCACCCCGTCACATGTAACCATGGCACCCTCAGGAAGGGTCGAAATCCGCAATTGGGCCGTCGGCGTTTGAGCCCCTGCCCACCCCGCCCAAGCCACCAGCAATCCGATTATGCCCGCGATTGTTTTCACAAAAATCTACTTTTCTGTCGCCAGATGCCGCTCGACATCCACCAATTTCTTGTAAGCGTTACGGTTCCGGTCATCAGACCGGTCGGGAATGGACTCGCTGACAATCCGTAAATACCGGGCCGCCTCTTTCCAGTCGCGCAATTTAACCGCCCGTTCCGCCATAAACCAGACATCATCGTAGCGTCGCTGAAGGTCCCGCTCGCAATCGGTCTTGCGGCTCAACACCTCGCCGTAAAAATCGGGTTTGGGTTCAATCGTCTCGAGATACCACTCTGACTCGGTAAGGGCTCGGATGGCGGAGTACAGGTTCCCATGGCTGACCTCACGTTCGTCATAGAGCTTCTGACCCAGCAGCAATGCCTGCCGGGCGCGGTTTATGAGTTCAGTCGGCTCGATGGCCAGCGCGGCCAATCCCAGCTCATTTTTACCGAACTCCTCGATGGCCGTGCGGGCATTCACCAACCCCTCGGGCTCAATATGGTTCAGCACCTTGACCCGGTGCGTTCGCGCGGCGAGCGTCATCGTAATGTCGGTCGTCTCATGCACGCCTGGGGCCATGCCGGAATAATCCCCGGACAAGTCAAAAAAGCCGGTTGCCTCGATCGCCCGGCCCAGGTCCGCGATCAATTCCGGTGCGACGTTCTTTTCCCGGCGCACATGCCGATCGCGCAACAGGTCATCGACCTGTACATTCAACCGGCCGCCGGAAATCTCCAGCACATAGCGGAAGATATTCGAAGCCGAGCCCTCGACGCGTTCAAAGGAGATTTCGATTTCCGGCAGCTCAGCCTGTACCGGCGGCGGAGCGGGTGGCGTAGTATAGGCCTTCACTTTCTCAACCAGTTTGGGAAGCCAGGCTAGCAGAACCACCAGGATCATCCCCAGCGCCAGCCATAGCAGGCGCCGCCGGGCCGCAGGTATGGCCGCCTTATCCGCACCGGGCTTGCTGAGCCCGAGATCGACGGCGGGCACGCCCGCACCTGGCCCGTCCTTCCCGGTCGGCGGGAGGGCAGCGTCCGGACTGGAGGCGGGTTCGGCATCCAGATCGACAACAACGCGCAGCATGGTTTCCCCGAGGACAATCTCGTCGCCGGCCCGGACGCGTTGTTCCTGGACTTCGCGACCGTTGACCAGTGTTCCGTTGGCGCTGCCCAGGTCCGACAGCCAGAGGCCATCGCCCGGCTTGAAGAACAAACGGCAATGAAAGCGGGACAGAGCGGCATCGTCGATGGAGATGTCATTCCGCGAGGATCGACCGATCCGCACTCCCTCAACGGAGACGGTGATCTCCCGCCCTTTGAACGGTCCGCGTTCGACAATAAGATGCACGTGCTTGGCCATACCTAGCAGTCTGAAAAGATTTACCGCAGCATAGGAACCGCACCCCACCCTGTCAACACCGGAGCCAAGGCCAAAGCATCAAAAAGATGTGGCAGACCGGGGGGTGAAAGGATTAACAGGGTGTTCAGAACGGCGGGACAGGATACAGGTTGAAGGCTGTTAGACTGTGAACCCAAACCGGCCATTCCAACCGCAGGTGACGCGGATGACACTGATAAATAACGCTCATCCGTCCCATCCTCGCTATCCGCGGTCCAGATGACGATTCTTTTGCGATGGCCTCCAGCCTAATAGCTTCAGCCTCCGCATCTCCGTGTGATGCCAGTGACCAATATTGACAAGCTTTAGCAAGACATCGGCAGCAATAGGTTAGCTGCCCCTCCGAAACCTGAGCCGCCTATTTGAGAGGCGCTGTGACGATGCCGCGCTTTTTCTCGCGGATTGAGCTGATCACGGCGACCGTGATCAGAATCGCTCCACTCAGGCCGGTGATCCACTCAGGGATGCGCATGCCGGGCAGGGCGCCGATCAACATCATGCCAGCCAAGGCACCGATCGCCCACATGGCCCCGTGCTCCAGATACTGGAGCTGGTCCAAGGTGCCCTTTTCCACCATGTAGATGGTCAGCGAGCGCACGAACATGGCGCCGATGGCCAGCCCGATCATGATCACCAGCACATTTTTGCTCAGGGCAAAAGCACCGACGACGCCATCGAGGGAGAAGGAGGCATCGAGCACTTCCAGATAAATGAAGCCGCCTAGGCCGGCACGCATGGCACTCTTGGCAACGGAGGCCCCGCCAGCCGCTGAACCCGTATTGGCGGCAAGGGATTTGATGCCATCGAGCAACAGAAAACCGATCACACCGATGGCTCCGGCCACAAGACAGGTGAATTTCTTTTCTACGGGCACATAACTGACATAGACCAGCAGGCAACAAAGAGCCACTACCACCTCCACGGTGTCCAACTTGCCAGCCTTACACAACCGGCTCTCAATCGGCTTCAGCCAGTGGATGTTGCGCTCGTGATCGAAGATGAACTGCAGAAAGACCAACAAAAGAAACATGCCCCCGAAGGAGGCAATACTCAGCTCGCAGGCATGCAATGCCTGACCATACTCCTCCGGCCGGTTCAGCGCCATGTCCACCGTCGCCGTTAGTTTGGATCCCAATGCCATCGCCACAATCCAGATCGGCAGTATCAGACGCATGCCGAACACCGCAATCAGCATTCCCAGCGTCAGAAACATCTTCCGCCAGAATTGATCCATGTTCTTCAGCACGGCTGCATTGACCACTGCGTTGTCCAGCGAAATGCTCACTTCCATGACGGCCAGTACGACGCAGATGAAAAAGGGCTCCCATCCGCCTTTATAGAAAACAATACCCAATCCAAGAACCGTCACCAGTATAGAACCCAAAAAATTGCGCATATGGCGTATTATCCTCCACGTCCTCCGGCCCTTAGTTCGGGTATTAGGGCTGTTCGGATTCTGTCTTTAGATCGTCCTCAATACCATTTACCGGCCAGGCAAGTCGACGATCATTCTCCAGTTCGTCCGCTCGATCACCGAAGCGCGCCGGTGACAGCACGATCCACCTCAAGAACAGTCCATTGGGGAAAGGAAAGGCAGAAAGGCCGAGGGGCCACGTGAGCCGCGTTGGCTACGTAACCTCACGCGGCGGTCACCCCGGCTCCAGAAGATCTCCCCCTCTATAGCTGCCGGAGAATCTGGAGGATGATGGGACCTAACAGCACCAGGAAGACGGCGGGGAAAATAAAGGCCACCAGGGGGAAGAGCATCTTGACGGGGGCCTCGTTCGCCTGTTTTTCGGCGCGTTCAAACCGGCGGAGCCGCATCTGGTCGGCCTGGATCCGCAGAATCGCCGAAATCCCCACACCCAGCTCGTCGGCCTGTACCAGCGAGTTCACCACCATCCGGATATCCGGATGATCAACCCGGTCGGCCATATCCTTCAGCGCCACGCGCCTTGTCTTGCCGAGCTGGATCTCACGGAGCACCCGGACAAATTCTTCACCGAGGGCATCCAGCCGGCGGCGTTCGACGATCCGCTGCATGGCACTCATGAAATCCAGGCCCGCCTCAACCGAAAGCGTCAACAGGTCCAGCATGAAGGGCAGTGAACGCTGGATGTCTCGATGCCGTGCGGCTAATGTGCTCCTGAGCCACAGGCCCGGCTGCACATAAAACGCGAGCACCATCACCAGGCACAGAACGCCCTGATGGCCCCGCAGAACCAGTCCCGCCCGGCCGGGGATCATGGCGAGAAAGGCCCACACCGCCGCTGCCGTTAACACGCCCAGAACCGAGGGAATAAGCAGTTTGAGCGCTAGGAATTCCTCCGAGGTCAATGCCCCTGAATATCCCGCCGCCACCAGTTTACGCGTGAGTTGGCTGTTGGCTTTTTCAAAATAGGCACGTCGGAAGAAGGGAACAACGTTCGGTGCCAACGGCAAAAGAAGCCTGAAGGCGAAGGGAAGCCGCCGTTCCTGCCGCCGCCCGTCGGCCAGCGTCACATAGGTGGCCTGCCTGAGGATCTGGCCGCAATACCAGGTCGCGCAGCCGGCAAAAACCGCCCATAACAGGCTCAGAAGGATAACACTTAATGAGGTTCCATTCATGATCAGACGTCAATGTGAATAATCTTACGAATTACCAGGATGCCCAGAACCTCCAACACGCCCACGGCAATCATCACCGATATCCCCAGCCAGGAACGAAAGAAAGCCACCATCATGGCGGGATCGAGGAAGAACATGGCCACCCCCAGCAGAAGCGGCATGAGCCCGACCACAATGCCCTGAAGACGTCCCTGGGCCGTCAGCGTACGGATCCGCTGTTCGATGCGCATGCGCTCGCGGATCGTATGGGCGATCTTCTCGAACACTTCCGTCAGGTTGCCGCCGGTCTGCCGGGCAATCTCGACAGCCGAGACCATCAGGGCCAGGTCTTCGCTCCCCACCCTCGACTGCAAACTCTCCAATCCATCCTCCATGCTCATCCCCACGCGCATCTGATGCAGGAACGTTGAAAACTCCTGTGAAATAGGGTTTTGTCCCTCCCTCACAATGAGTTCGAGGGCCTGCTGAATGCTGAACCCCGCCTTGAGGGCGTTGCTCATATTGACTAGGCAGTCGACGAGTTGGAGGTTGAATCGCTGCAACCGCCGCTTTTTCATGATCTTGAGGATGGTCCGGGGAATGTTCCATCCGATAACGGCACAAAGGAGCCCGAAGAACACTCCGGCCAGAAAGGCCCAACGGCTCACCCCACCCACAAGCAAAAAGCCCAGCATGAAACATACGGCCGAGGAGGCGTAAGCCAACTCCAAAATCCGTCGCGCCGGAATAAAGAGGAACAAATCCTCCATCTGGCGCGTCGCGCTCTCCGCGTAGGCGGAAGCGTACTCCTGCGCCGTGGACTGGAACGACTGAAGAATGAAATACGTCAATCCGCCCAGGCTGAGCATGTACAGCGACGGAATCATCCATAAAGCTATTGTCGTATCCATATCGTCCTACCGTTGCGGATCGAACATTGTTTGATCCACCTTCACCCCGCGGGCGCGCATGCCATCCAGGAAGGTCGGCACCGCACCTGTCGGCGAGAACTTCCCCACCAGCTTGCCCGCGGCATCGACCCCTTTTTGCTCATACACAAAAATATCCTGCATGGTCGTCCGGTCCCCTTCCAGGCCGACCACTTCGGTAATGTTGACGACCTTGCGCGATCCATCGCCAAAGCGCGATTCCTGCACGATGAGGTCCACGGCCGAGGAGATCTGTTCGCGGATGGCCCGAACGGGTAGATCCATGCCCGACATGAGCACCAGCGTCTCCAGGCGGGAAATACTGTCCCGCGGCGAATTTGCATGGACCGTGGTCAGGGAGCCATCGTGCCCGGTATTCATGGCCTGCAACATGTCCAGCGCCTCGCCGCCGCGGCACTCACCCACCAGAATGCGATCGGGCCGCATGCGCAGGGCGTTACGGACAAGATCCCGGATGGAGATGGCGCCCTTGCCTTCGATATTGGGCGGACGGGCCTCCAGCGACACCACGTGTTCCTGCTTCAATTGCAATTCCGCGGCATCCTCGATCGTGATAATCCGGTCGGACTCCGGCACAAACCCGCCCAGCACATTCAGCAGCGTGGTTTTACCCGAACCCGTCCCGCCCGACACCACGATGTTCTTGCGGGCCAACACGGCGGCCTTAAGAAAATCACGCATGGGTGCCGTCCAGGTTCCCAACCGAATGAGATCATCATCGGTTAAGGGCACCTTGGAAAACTTGCGGATCGTAATGCAGGGGCCGGTCAGGGAAAGGGGATGAATAACGGCGTTGACCCGGGACCCGTCGCGCAGGCGGGCATCGACATAAGGCTGGCTTTCGTCGATACGCCGCCCCAGCGGCGAAACAATCCGCTCGATAACCGCCAGGACCGACTTGTCATCGAGAAAGGTTTTATCCGTGAGTTCGATTTTGCCCTTCCGCTCGACATACACACGGGTAGGACCATTCACCATGATTTCCGTGACAGTCGTGTCGGCTAACAAGTCTTCGAGAGGTCCCAACCCGACCGCCTCGTCATAAATTTCCTTGATCAAAACCTGCGCGGGAATCGCCAGGGGAAGCCGGGGTCCCACCTCGCTCACAATCCCCTCCAAGGTCGACAGGACGCGCTGATGTAAAGCGCTTTCCTCCATATGGGACGCGGTCAGCCGCTTGATATCCAACCGTTCGAGCAACTCCTTGAGAATCTGCTGTTTGATCGTCTGCTTGAGCGTCAGCAGGCGCTCATCCCGCACGCCGCGTTCCGGCCGGGAGGACGATGCATCCACTTCGGGGACCACCGGAGCCGGAGCCGGCACCGGAAGGGAAACCGGAGCAGGATGAGACTCCTTGGGCGGACTGACCGACTGGGCCGGTTCGGGTTTATCCCGGAAGAGTCTCAGCGTATAACCATCGACCCTGATATCCTGACCTTCGAGCACCTCGGCACGACCATGGACGGTCGTCCCGCTCAACAACGTTCCGCCCAGGGTGAGGTCCTCGACCCAGCAACTACCCGGCCGCAAACACAGGATGGCATGCCGTCCCGCCACCTTCGGACCGGCCAGAACAATTTGGTTCTCAAGATCGGAGCCCAGCGAATAAATGCCGGGCCGCAGTTCGCGGATCTGCTTCGAGCCCTCCGCTTTGCCGATCTCCAGATACATCATGCTTCTCCAAATGAGACGATCAGGTTCCCGTTTCGCCCTTCATCAATAACCGACTTTGCGGCGGATCTTCTCCTGACGGTGGGCATTGAGTTCGGGAAGCTCCTTTTCCAACATATCGAAATTGATCTCGGGCAGATCGCGTTCAAACGTTACATCGGAGGGGTTACGCAACGATAGGGTCAGATGGCCCCTTATATTTTCCACAAACACCAGCAGCTCGGCTTCGCGCGGGGTTACCTCAACCGTAATCGTACTGTATCCGGCGGACGAACGAACCCGGTCGTTGCCCTCCCCGATCTGCTTGCCGAGCGTCTGACCCGTGGCGAGAACGGTTACATCCTGGAGGACCGTCAGGGTGACCCATTCCATCTGCTGGGGATTCTTGCGGGAGGGGAACGAAAACGAACCCAGTACATCAACACGGTCGTTCGGCTGGACGAGGCCACTCACGCCCGCAGAACCGCCGATCGACATGGAGATGGCCCGCATTCCGGGGGCAATCGTCGGGGCCAACCCCGACCCTGGGCGGAAGGGAACGTCAACGTACGACCACAGCAAGGTTTCCTCGGCATCCATGCTGTACTTGAGTTTTTTGCCCAACAACTGATCCAGGTTCTCAGGGAGGACGGTATTCTTGCCGACTTCGCGGGCCAGCGTGCTTTTGACGGCCAGATCTTTCTTCAGAAGGACCGTCCCCTCGGGCAGGGCGCGTTTGGCTGCCACCACATCGGCACGGCGCTCACTAAGCAGCAGGCGTTCCCTCTCTTTTTCGATATCGCCAAGTCTGGCCTGGAAATATTCCCTCGTGAGCCAAAACGCCAGCAGAGCGACAACTACCGAGACAATCAGGACTATGCGTTGTTTCATAAAGGCCTTCCCCTGTCATTCACTTCAAAGCGCCCTGCTTATGTAGCAGGGCCACCCGCGTTTCACCATCCGAATCTGCACGTTTAACCTGAACACAACAAATATCCGCCCCCCTCATAAAAAAGAATATCCCGTCCCCTGCCCCGGGGCGGGATGGCATAACCGATGTCCAACCGGCCTGTTTCAGGGCCGTTTCATAATAAGCAACTACATCGGCGATCTGGGCGGGGGCGATCAACGTCTCCCATCCCACCCGCGTGTCTTCATTCTTCATATACCCTGTGACCCGGCTTCCGGATGGAGCGGGAAGCTCTTTCAGCTCATGATTCAGAACCCGGGAGCGACCGGCGGCGGTCTCCGCCTGCGCCTGCTCCGTGACCACCATGACTCCGGTGGCCGGATTTCCCCCGGGAACAAGCGCCAGCAGCCGCACCTTCTTCCCCATCCCGGTTATCTCGCCCAGGCCCAGGGTCTCTCCGGCCTCAAAGCGCACGGAATCGCCCTGACTGGACAGAACCCGCCGCCGCAGGTCATCCAGTCCCTCGCGCAGGGAGACCACGCTCACGTCAGCCTGTCCGCCGTTGATGCGCATCAGGGTTTTATAGAGGCGTTTACCGAATTCCTCCGCCGCGAAAACGGAATGCCCCGACGTCCGCCCCATAAAACGAGACACCCGGGCCTGCAACAGGGTGGCAGGCAGGCAGATGGCCAGAATGACAAGGCCGACCAGATATGGGCGACTTCTTCGCATCGTCAATAAATTCCCTTGGTCCACGTCAACCAGGCCTTCCCCTCGACCTCAACCTCATCGGAATGATAGAGAAGCGTCCGGATGATAGGCAAAAGCGGCAGCGTGGCTCGGGATTCGCCCTCCACCAACCCGAACTGCAAGCAAGGGAAGGAACTGCCGTTGAGTTCGCTAAACGCATTGCCTGACCGCTTCCATTCAAGATCGGCAGGGCGGGAGTACCCGACGATTCGTGACTGAAAGGCCCCACTATCCCCTCGGAGAAACCCATCATCACGTGAGTAACGGGCATCATCTTCACCCAGTTCCCGATCGGCGATGAACTCGGGGCCGGAGAACGAGGACACCTCCAACATGGCCTTTGCCCCGGCCTGTCTTCGTGCGTCCGTCATGGCCCGCGTACGCAAAAGTCCCAACAAGGATATCTGGATGATCCCAGCCACCAGCACCAGTAGCACCACCAGGGCCACGATCAGTTCCGTCAACGCCTGACCACTCCGGCTCGCGCGCCAGGGCTGCCTGACCTTCTGGACCGAAGCAGAGACTTCTGCCTTGTTCCTGTTATCATTGTGGTCCTTGCTCATGGTTAATAACCTTTCAGCTGGGGTTCAATGCCCCCGCCGACTTCCCCCGCCCCTGCTGCCTGGCCCGCCCCCGTAGGTTCGGCAGGTACTGCTGAACTTCTTCAGCCAGTCGATGCCGGTCAACCGGAAATCCGCATTTTCCCACACAACCAACTGCTGGCAATACCAGCAGTATTTCGGCAGACCAAAAGGGCCCTTTTCCTGGTAATCCGGAAGATGACCCTCAATATGCTCGCGCCAGTCCAGATCGAAGGCGCCCCCCGCAGGGGCGGACGACGCGTCCACCGGGATCAGACGCACCTCATGAAAAGCCGGCAGAACCAATTCGTAGGCATTGGGCCGTTCATCCCCCTCAAGGTAACCAAAAGGCTTCGCCGCAGCCGTCCACGTGATCTGGCTCGTCCGGGAGCCGGGAGTCACGCGCGTGGCCTGAGTCTCCACCCGTGCGGCGGCATCTGCCCCGGCATAATCGTACTGCGGCTTAACGGGTCCCGTCGCGGGGAACTGCACCTCGCCAAACGGCGATATTGCCGTCCAAGGGCCCCACGCCCCCCCCTCGTAACAATACCAGGACGATGTGACGGCCGTCACCGTATTGGAGATGACCTGATCGCTTAGTCGACGGTCCTCCCGCAAGGCATTCATCAAAGTCACCACCGATGTATCACTAATAACAGTCCTCTTTGTCAGTCCCAGCCCGAAATACTCGCTGTTCATCGGATCAACATGGGGCAATTTTCCCGGCAGCGGAGGCCACCATGAAAAGTCCGTATAGTTCAACAAAACCTCATAGGCGTTGTGGAAGAACCAGCACCACTCTGCCCCGGCGATGGCATCGTAAAAACTAACATCAAGAAGCAGATGTCCCCCGGCAAAGTCGGAGTAGAGCCGTGCATTATCGGGCCCTGCCGCCACCCCGTTATCCGCCACAACGGTGATCATGTCCGCATATTCCTCCCAGCAATTGGAATAGGGCTCTTGAAAAAGCATGAGGCCGTCCGGACCTAAGGCCGTGTATTCAAATCGTACGGTATCCGCATGTTGTCGGATCCGCCTGGTAAAACGTTCATTAACGAAAACGCCGTTGTTCTTGGCCGCCTGCTGGGCGGCTACAAGTCCGACCATGGGCCCCACATAACACAGGCGCGCCTGCATGTCGTTAATGTCCGACGCCATGCTGGCATCACCCTGCGTTAATGCCACCGCCTGCATGATATTCAAATCGCCAATGAGATTCAGGGTGATTCCCTGCCATCGTGCACCAACCAAGGCCGCCGCATCCCCCGCATTCTGGCTAAGCGATTTTACATAGACGATTTTATGAAGATCGAAGTTCCAAAACGCCACAAACGCCAGGATCAGCAGCGCCATGATCAGAAAAATCATGACCTGCCCTCCGCGTTTGTCGTTTATACCACCGGCCATCATCACCAGCCCCGATCATCAAGGTAAAGCGTGTAGTGATTATCCAGACAGGACTCCCCCGTCATATCCACCGAATCTGCAGCATAGAAAGTTCGATGAAAAGGATAACGCAGAGGCACCTCTTGTCTGATTTTCAGCCGCAACGTCCCGTCCACCAACGCCGCCGTCGAAAGCAGGTGAACGTCTTGCGGAGTACCCCAATCCTCATATTTGAGGATAGGATCCAGGTCTCCAAAATCCTCGGCCCCCATATAGAGCGGAATCCGAGCCGCCTCAAGGGTCTGCTGAACAGCGGGACCTTTTTCGTGAACCGGGTTGATCAACCGCCCGGCATTGGGAATGGATCCCACGCGAATGGTCTTAAAAACCATGAACCGGTTAAACCCGACCACACTGGCACGAGCCCCTCGGGCGGCCGCATAGTGGAGGACTTCCTGTCGGGCAAAAAGCTGCGAGATCTGAAACACACCGAAGAAGGCAATGCAGACAATAATCAGAACGAGGCAGGACTCGATTAACGACTGCCCCGACCGGCTCACTGTGGAGCGCCGGGGACCCCCGAAAACGCCCCTGTGAGGGAAAACGGGCACCGCGACACCTCCTGCCAGGCTCTAGCCTACTTCAAAGCCTTCATGTAATCAGCGGACTTTGTGTCCAATGCGGCATCCTTCTCGGTCGTGTCGCCGCCCAATTCCGTCACGGCCCCGCCCAGTTTGGCGCGGATGGTATCACCGAACACGCCGAAGATGGCAATCGCCGCCAAGGCGATAATCGCCACGATGATGATGTATTCGACCATTCCCTGTCCGCTCTTGCTGTTCTTCTTCATGCTCTGATTTCCTTCCCTTACGGGTACTCCGACCCCACCAGATCCAAAACACGTGTTCCGTACTCACGGAACGTCACCAATAGCACCGTCAAGACCGCCAACGAGGCCAATACCATTCCGGCCACCACCACGAACTCAACCATGGCCTGACCGCTCTTCCGGTAGTCCCCGTTCCCCGGCATGATGACTCCCCTTTATCTAACAAACGGAATGGTATCTCTAATATTGTGATTGTAAACACCAGAAATCAGTGTCTCAACCGCCTGACGGCTTCAGTCCGGTTGCCGCGACGGCGAGAGCGGACAATTCACCGATCTTGCCACCCAATGAGCTGGGCACCACTTTACAGGCCCGACGCGGCCACTCCCAAGCATATTTCGGAAGTTTGTCGAGAATCGGTCCCATCACAAAATCCCCAGCATGAATCCCAATGGTTCCCATGAGGATGACCTCGGGGTTCAGGATCATGATCAGGTTGCCGACGCCCTGTGCCAAGCGATCGGTGAAGATATCCCACTCGGCCAGGGCGAAACGATCACCTTCACGGGCCGCCGCTTCGAAAGCCTGAAGGTTGATTTTATCGAGGCCTCCAGCCTTGTTCACGATGCTGGTGGAGATATTACCGGCCTTGATCTTCGCCTTGAGTTGCTCCGCCACGTTGCGGCCGCCGACGTAAGCCTCCCAGCATCCCCTCTGACCGCAGCCACACAGGGGCCCCTCAGGATCCAGAACATGATGTCCCACCTCCCCCCCCGTATCGGTAACCCCTTGGATCAACTGGCCGTTGACAATGATGCCACCACCCATGCCCGTGCTGAAGGTCAGGTAGACCAGGCTGCGCACCCCTCGGTACGCCCCGAACAACAACTCGGCCAAAGCGCAGGCATTGGCGTCATTGTTGACAAAAACAGGCGCCTTAAAGGTCTTTTGCACCATGGCTTGGATGGGAACATCCTTCCAACCGGGATTATTGGGCGGGGCAATCAGAACGCCCCGCTTGCAGTCCAACGGGCCCGGAGCAGAGATCCCGATGCCGTCCAGATCCTCCGGCCTCAAATTCGCCTTCTCGACCACATGGTGGCACAATTCTATCAACTGATGCCGGTAAGCTTCCACGGATTCACTGGTGGTGGGGATCCGCTTTGAATAAAGGATTTTCCCGTCGGCGTGTCCGATACAGACCGCCGTCTTGGTTCCCCCGATGTCAATTCCAAGTAGGTTCATACTCGCCCTGTCCCGCCTCTAGCTCGTTTATGATTGATGGGTCAAACAAAACGCCTGAATGTAGCAGAATGCGCCGCCGTCCCGCACCAAGAAACGACCCTCGCCGAACAAAAACACCATTCTGAATATCCCGTTAATCCTGTCATAATCCCCTGGGCTCTGCTGACTCTTTTGATGCGTTGACCCTGATTCAGACAACTCATCTTGACAAATATCCTGAAAATGGCCTGAATACTACGGATTCGGGGGGCGATCCGCCCGTCGAGCGCAAGGAAGAGGGGGGACTCGTGGCAAATAAGGAATTAAACGTGGGCACCAAGGGTTGGGTGTCTTACCGGCCTGAAATCAAAGTGATGGATGTCACCATCCGTGACGGCGGCCTGATGAACAATCATCAGTTCAGCCCTGAGTTGGTCCGGGCGGTGTACCGCACAGCCTGCGAGGCGGGCATCGACTATGTCGAGCTTGGGTATAAAAGCTCACACAAAATATTCTCATCGGCCGAGCATGGCCCGTGGAAATTCTGCGACGAAGAGGTTTTGCGCGATGTCATCGGAGAAAAAAATCCAGCCGTCAAACTGGCGGCCATGGCGGATGCAGACCGGTGCGACTACCAGCACGATATTCTTCCCCGTGAAAAAAGCGCCTTGGACATGATCCGTGTGGCCACCTACATCCACCAGATCCCGACCGCCATGGAAATGATCAAGGATGCCCACGCCAAGGGTTATGAGACCTGTGTCAACCTGATGGCCGTTTCAACGGTTCAGGAAAGCGAATTGGACGGCGCGTTGGATGCCCTGGCCCAATCCGAGGTGGATGTGCTTTACCTCGTGGACAGCTTCGGAACGATGTATTGCGAGGAAGTCCGCGCCCTGCTGGAAAAGTTCAAGCGCGTGGCCTCGGCGGCGGGCAAACAGGTTGGCATCCATACCCATAATAATTGCCAACTGGCCTACGCCAACACGATTGAGGCCATCATCGGAGGCGCCAATTATCTCGATGCCAGCCTGGCCGGATTGGGCCGCGGCGCGGGCAATTGCCAGATGGAACTGCTGCTCGGTTTCCTGCACAACCCCAAGTTCAAGTTGCGCCCCGTGCTGCAATGCATCCGGGATCATATCGAGCCTCTCCGTAAAGATTTCTTCTGGGGCTACAGCATTCCCTACATGATCACCGGCATTCTTAACCAGCATCCCCGTGACGCCATCAAGTTCATGGAAAGCGGCAAAGCCGAGGATATCGTCAAGTTCTACGATGACATGTGCGAGGAAGAGTGA
This sequence comes from PVC group bacterium, assembly GCA_945870225.1. Lineage (GTDB taxonomy): Bacteria > Verrucomicrobiota > Kiritimatiellia > CAIKKV01 > CAITUY01 > CAMBRF01. The sequence goes on from CAMBRF010000003.1 coordinate 98,535, forward strand.
TCGGGAAAGACCACGACTATTACATGCAGCTGGCCCTGCGGGAGGCGCAGATTTCGGCAGAGCATGATGAAGTACCCGTAGGGGCCATCGTGGTCCGGCATGGCACCGTGATCGGTCGCGCTCACAACCAGACCGAACTCCTCAAGGATCCGACCGCCCACGCCGAAATGATCGCCATCACCCAGGCCGCCGCCGCCATCGGGGACTGGCGGTTGACCGAGACCACGCTCTACGTTACGAAAGAACCGTGTCCCATGTGTGCGGGGGCGATCATTCTTGGCCGGATTCCGGAGGTGGTTTTCGGGGTCACCGACCCGATGCGGGGGGGGGCGGTCTCCGTTTTCAACATCCTCAATCACCCCCAGCTCAACCACCACCCCACGGTAATTTCAGGGATTCTGGAGGAGCCCTGTCGGGCCCTGCTTCAGGAATTCTTCCTCAGGAAACGTGCCGCCGCCAAGCGGAACTCCACCCCGCCGCCGACGAGTCCCATGACCACGGCGTAGATGAACATCAGTTCGGTATCGCCGAAGTTGTACTCGACCAGGCCGTTCAGCAACAGGCCCGCCAGCATCAAGAACACCGCTGTCGCCGCCAGGCGTTCCCCGGACGGGCCAGCCCGGGTCAAGCCAACCCACCTGACCCCGTCGACCAGCGCCTTCCCCATCCATAAGAGGTAGATGGCCAGACCGAGCCAACCGGTCTCCACCAGCACTTGGGCCCAGTTCGCGTGCAGATGGTTGCGGTTCGCTTCAACCTTCCGGCAGGCGTATCGCATCATCCGGTTCGTCAGGCACCCATACCCGACCCCCTCGGGGCGCTCATGGATCAGGAACGGAGCCACCCGACACCACATCGTCAACCGTCCGCCGCCATCCATATTCAGTTCCCGCTTCAACTGCCCCATCCGGGTTTGAACGGGCGGCAGGGAAAAGAACGCCGCCGTGATCACCACCAGCATCAGCCAGGCCCGCCAGCGAAAATTCGTCAAAAGGACAGCCCCCACCAACAACATGGCGCAAAACCAGGAACCACGCTTGAACCCGATCAACAGCCCCGCTCCTACGGTCACCAGCAGCCCCACCGTCCACCCCGCCGGCCGTCGCCCCTCCTTTAGCGGGCCCAGCACGAACCAAACGCCGACTACGAGACCCAGCATCAGCATCTGTCCATCGGTCATGGATCCTTTATCAATCAGGGAGGTGAGAAAGTCCGGCTGCGGGTTCCTCCAGGCCTGAAACGGGTTGCGAACAAGGTCTTTCACCGCCAGCACGAGACAACCGAAAAGGAAGGCCCAAATCGCTTTCCCAGCCCGGGTCGGCCGGTCGGCCAGGGAGGCGGTAACGGGAATCAACACAAACCAAAGCAGTTTTCCGGTGCGCCCGAGCAGTCCACTCCCGCCCCCGCCCCTCCATGACGTGGCCACCGCCACCACGACAAAAGCCACGACCAGCCAGAGGACGGCAGGAACACAGAGAGCAATCCGCCCCCTGACCCAGCCAACGAGAAAAAGCAGGAAGGTAATTCCTGCGAACAGTTGACCCAGTGCAATTGAAAAGGTGATGGAGAAAATCGTTGCCAGCAGGGTAATGAACGCCCATTGATCGATATCAAGGCCACGCAAGGAGCTGATTGAAATGGCACGCATAAGTGGCACGAAACTTAGTGCAAGCGTCTGCCGGATGCAATACCGTTTCCGGCGTGGCACCGGGCTTGACCGTCGCCTCCATTCTGAATAACGTGTGGACCGTTTTGGAGTACTCCATGTTGATTCTTATTGTCAGGGGAATATCCCGCATCATCAGCGCTCTACCGTTGGCAGCGGCACTCGCCCTCGGCCGGCGCCTGGGCTGGATCTTCGGCTATGTCATCCGCTACCACCGCCGGGATGCGATCGAGGCCCTGCGATTCAGTCTCCCTGAAAAGACGGTGACTGAACGCCGGCAGATCCTGAAGCGAATGTACCTGAATCTGGGAATGACGCTGATTGAGGAATTACGCATGAGTCGCGTGAGCGATCAGTATTTGCGTGACCATATATCCTGGGAAAACGAGTCTTATGCCCACGATGTCCTGAAGGAAGGCAAAGGCGTTCTCGTGCTCTCCGCGCACATGGGCAACTGGGATCTTCTCTGCAGCATCGCCCCGCATTTCAATTACCCGGTCACCATCATCACAAAAAACATCAAGAACAAAGGCATTAATGAGTTCTGGATGGAATCCCGCAGACGGTTCGGCTTGAAATTCGTTCCCGCCCACAACTCCTACCGCCAATGCCTGGCGGCACTTCGGAAAAACGAAATTGTGGGATTCATCCTCGATCAGAACATGATCTGGCAGGAAGGAATCTTTGTTGAATTCTTCGGCAAGCTGGCCTGCACGACGCCCGGGCTGGCGTTCATGGCGGCCCAGTCGGGAGCCTCCGTACTCCCCGTCTTCATGCTGCGCCAACCGAATGGCCGGCATCTGGTCAAGGCGTTCCCCCCGATTCCGCCGCCGCCTGACCGGAAGCCGGAAACGATACGCGCGTATACCCAACTCTATACCAAAACCATCGAGGACATGGTCCGCCAGTATCCCGATCAATGGATCTGGATTCACCGCCGATGGCACACCACCACCTCGGAGCCGGATATGCCTGAAAGCATGAAAATTCCGCCCCGGGCCGAAACTCAACAATCGGCATAGAACGGATAGCGCGAAGCCTCCACGCCCGGCATACGCCGTTTCCAGCGCTTGTAAGTCCAAAGCCACTGGGAGGGATCCCGCCTGATTTCGGCCTCCAGGGACCTTGTAATCCTGGCGGTAATCTCCACCGGCGACAAACCGCTCATCTCCGCCGGAGTCAGCACCTCAGGTGAATAGCACCGGTACGTACCATCTCGTTCATTCCGACAATAGACCATGAGGATCGGAACGTTCATCTTCTGAGCCAACCCCGCCGCCGCACTGGCGATGGGCACAGGGACCCCGAAGAATTCCACGAAGACGCCCCCATCCGCCACGCGGGTATCCTGATCCAATAGCAATCCCACTATGCCATGATCCCGAAGAACACGCAGCATGCCTTTGAGCGCTCCCTCACGGGGAATGATACGCTGGCCAGAATGCTCGCGTATCCGGTTGATGACGGCATCGACCCTCGGGTTTTTTATCGGCTTGGCTACACTGGAGACTTTACCCCCTCGAGTGGCGATGGCCTGCCCAATAACCTCCCAATTCCCGAAATGAGCACTGACCGCAACCAGCGGCCCCTTCTCGATCCACTTACTAGTGGACGCATCAATTGACACATAGCGATCAACTCGAGCCTTGGTGTCCCGTGAAAACCAGAAATAGTCCAGAGTAGTCAAAGTGAAATTCTGAAAAACTTGCGTGATAATCTGACGTTTCCGCGCATCCGTAAGTGATGAACCAAACGCCAGGTCGAGATTGGCCAAGGCCACCCGCCGGTCACGCCGGTCCACACAATAGCCGAACCAGCCCAAGCCATTGGCCAGGGCGACGACCAAACGCCGTGGAAACCGTGGGATCAGCCACGCAGCCCCATCAACAAGCTGCGCCTCAATCCAGAAACGGAAGCGGCGCAAACCTTGATTAACCCTGTTCCGATCACGAGCCATACAAGCCTTAAAGCGCACTCATCAAAAAAGTAAAAAGGCCCGAAACATCTCTGTTCCGGGCCTCTCATCATTCACGCACGAATCATTTCGCCGGACTGGCCGCCGGACCGGTCGCCGGGGGCAACTCCACCGCCTTGATGGGCGTGACAGGAGCCGGCGGCATGCCGCTCTTACGAATGTAGACTTCCACGCGACGATTGGCCGGGGTGCCGTTGATCAGATCGGGCTTAACCTTGGGACGGCTGAACCCGTATCCGACCGGGGTCAGGCGACTCCGCTCGATCCCGGCCTTTTCAACCAGATAATCCACACAGGCCTTGGCGCGCCGTTCAGACAGTTGATCATTGTAAACCTTGTTTGATTTCTTCAACTGATCGGCGTGCCCTTCAATACGCGCGGACGCCCCTGAATCGCGTTGCAGCACCTTGCCAATGATATCCAGATCCTTGAAGTACTCCGCCTTGATGACAGACTTGTCGTAATCGAATTGGATGTTCAGCTCGAAGAGCTGTAGATCATCGGATCCATCCTTGGGGTTCGTCCCATCCTCGATCACTTCATGACCATCGGCCACGCCACCCTTGTCCGTGTCCCGCTGATTGGGATCGGTCAGGTAATGGAACACTTCCGGACCATCCTTCAGCGCATCAAAATCCGTATCGGGATTCAGGGGATTGGTCTTGTGCACCTTGACTTCATCGTAGTCGCCCAGACCATCCTTATCGGTGTCGACATGATGCGGATCGGTGCCGAGCTGCATTTCCTCATCATCCGTCAACCCGTCGGCATCGCTGTCCTTCGGTCCGCCGTCAGCCGTAAAGCTGGGAGGGACATGGGCACCGAACACATATCTGACGCCCGCCTCGACGGTGGAGTTGACCGTTCCCTTATCGCTGACTCCAACCAGGGCGCCCCGGAAATCCGTCCGCACGGACCACTCATCATTGAAGTTATAAATGACGCCCGCCCCGACGCGCGGACCGAAATCGGAAGAATCGCGATCTTCAAAATCATCGGTGAAAGCGATGACCATTGCTCCCACGGTCAGATAGGGATCGATCCGCTTCCAGGGGGTGAAATGGAAAAGAGCGTCGGCGGTCGCGCCATACCCTGTCGTTTCATCGGCTTCCAGCGGCTTGGTCGGCCCGTCGCGATAGATCGTCTGCGCCTTCAGGACCGGCGCGATGAACACACCCGCTTCAAGCGTCCACCATGTATTCAGGTCATACCCGAACCGGACCTGGCCGAACAAGCCATCCTTGGTCGGAAAATCGCCTTCCATATCGATTCGTCCGATCGTGACGGACGTGTTAAAGGGGTGCTCATTGCCCTTCTCCTCCGCACGGGCCACACCTGCACGCGCGAGATAGCCAAAGGTCAATCCAATGGTCACAATCAATCCCAGGAATCTGCTGTATTTCATTTTCTTTTCTCTCCGATGGATACTCCGGCCGATAAAGGGCAATACGCCCAAACTGATCCGTCTTCTCATATCAAAACTTACCCCGCCCGCAAATGAAAAAAGATCAGTCGGAGAACTGCAGGTCATACAAACGCTTATAAACGCCGCCCTTGGCCAGAAGTTCGTCATGGGACCCCTGTTCCACGATCCGCCCTTTATCCAGGACAATGATCCGGTCACAGCTGGCAATCGTCGAGAGCCGGTGCGCGATGGCAAAAACCGTCCGTCCAACCATAAGATCCTGCAGGGCGGTCTGGACCAGGCGTTCCGATTCCGTATCCAAGGCACTGGTGGCCTCATCCAGAATCATAACGGGTGGATTCCGCAAAATCGCCCGGGCGATAGCCAGCCGCTGCTTCTGCCCGCCGGATAATCGCACCCCGAGATCGCCGATCACCGTTTCATACTGTTGCGGCAACTCCATGATGAAATCATGCGCATGAGCCCGCCGGGCCGCCGCTATCACATCTTCGCGCCCCGCCTCGCCTGATCCATAACTGATGTTATTCGCCACGCTGTCATTGAACAAAACGGTGTCCTGCGTGACAATTCCCATCAGCCGCCGGAGCGAGACAACCGTCATGTCACGCACATCCTGTCCGTTCAGACGTACCGCGCCGCCCGTCACATCATAAAATCGCGGAACCAGACTCACGAGAGTGGTCTTCCCGGCGCCGGACCCCCCCACAATGGCGATGCGTTGTCCGGCTTTCGCCTCCAACGTGACACCATCCAGGATGTTCTTATCGCCGTAAGAAAACACCACATTATCGAAAAGAATGGTGTCCACCGGGCCCTTGAAATCGATGGCATGCGGTCGGTCCCGGACGTCCACCGGGGCATCGAGCACCTCGAAAATACGATCGGCGGAGGAGACCGCCTGCTGCACCTGCATATGGACCCGGCTGAGTTTCTTAACCGGTTCATACATCATGAACAGCGCCGTGGCATACATCAGGAAGTCCTCGAAAGGCATGTGGCGCGCCCGCACATAAATCAGGACCAGGCTCACTCCGATGGTCGAGATAAACACAATCAAGGGTTCCACCGCCGAATTGGCCCGCGCCACCCGCATCACACGCCCGAAAAAGGCGTGGTTCTGTTTGGCAAACCGCCCAATTTCATATTCCTCCATCCCGAAGGCCTTAACCACGCGCACACCGGTGATCATCTCCTGCAGGATTGAAACCAGATCCGCAACGCGCTGCTGGGCTTCCCGCGTGAATCGCCGCACCCGCCGTCCGAACAAAGCCACCGGGATAATGCAGATCGGAAAGAGAACCAGACTGATCAGGGCCAGCCAGGGGTCCAGCCAGATGAGCGCCCCCACCGCGACAATCAACGTCAACGGCTGCTTGGCCATATCCTCAACCACCATCGAGACGGCACTCTCGGCCGCCGTCGTGTCATTGGTGGTCCGGGAAATCAACTCCCCCGCCCGACTGCTGACGAAATAGGAGAGGGAGAGTTCGTTTAAACGACGAAACATGGCATTGCGTAAATCCATCACCACCCGTGCGCCCACCCACCTGATCTGATAGCGGCTGATATAGTCAGCAATACCGCGAATAAGCCCGACCAGGGGAAGGGCCAGGGCCGTCAACGCCACAATCCGCAGGGAGACGTTGGGGTCGTAAAATTTCGGCAACCCCTTCTTCATGAAGGCTAGAAGTCCTCCATTGGCCCCCGCATAGAGCGCCCCGAAAAGCAAACCGATCAGAAGCCGCCGGTAGTATGGCCTCGTGAACTGAAGCAAGCGCCGGTAGGTCCCCATGTCCCGGCGATAATTGTCATCCATTTTTTGCGGGATTCCTGTCATGCCTTCTCCCTTTTAGCTCACACGGCCTGTCATGCTCGACCGCGCCGAGAACGGACGCAAGACCATGGCAAACCGAAACTCCTCTGGCTTTAAAATATACTCTTTCCCGGGCTTCGGTCCACAACTGGCGGAGCCGATGCCGTTCTGCCGGTAGTCCAGATTGAGGGTAATCTCGGAGCGCGGCTTAAGATCATAGGTATGCCGAGCTCCCTCGAAATCCATCATGGAAAACCGGTGGGCACTAAAATTAAGCGTTGGCTTCCCTTCCACCCTCAGGCCCATGCCGCGCGAGTCGAACAATTCCACCCAGCGCACTTCCGAGCGGTTGCCATTTTCCTGCGGGAAGATATAGGGCGTGTAAAGATCGTCCAATCCCGCCTTCCACAGCCCGACCCGATTGGCCTGCAGGGTATCGGGATAGGATTCGCCGGGCCCGCGCCCGAACCACTCGAACCGATCGAACTCCAAAGGCACCGTCAGCTGCAAACCGATCCGGGGCAGGCTCTCAGGCCAGATTCCCTGCGGAACGCCATGCACTTCAACCAAAACATCCCCACCCCCATCAATGGTATAGGTATACTCACAGAGGAACGCATTGGCCCATACCGGCGGCGCAATCCGGGTCCGGGCCGTGATACGCACCGCCCCGTTCTCCAGCACCGCCGCCTCTACACCGTCCGTTCGATGCTGAAGCCGGAACAAGCCCGCATCACGCCAGGATTTTGAGGTATCCAAAGCCCGGTCATTGTCCGTCGTGGCACGCCAGAAATTCAACCGGGGCCCCGTATTGAGAAGACTCAGGCCATGGGATTGCCAGAAGGTGAGCACCGCACGAATACGATCGAATCTCAGTTCTAGATCGGTCCCCCGGACAACAAAGAACTGGCCTTCCTCAGCCAGACGAAGAGGAAGCCGGGGGCTCATCACCCGGACCGGGTGCCCGACCTTGACCGGGAGGTCAAACTGGGCCCACGCCAACTCGTGCCCCCGTTCCGCCCACGGCGTGTCATGCGCTAAAACAAAGGATAACGTCACATGATGCTCGTTTCCCGGCGCGGAGTGATCCGGCAGGGCAAAGGGGATCGTTACCGTTCTGCTTTTACGAGCCGGAATTCCGGGCGCCGGTAGCGAGCCGCTTTGCACGGCTTCTCCATTGACCGTCACCGACCAACACAGCATCAGGTGATCGAGCCCGATGAAATCATACCGGTTCGTCACCACGAACTTACCCGCCGCCACATTCAATGCCTCGACTTTTACGGGTTCGATGATTTTTTTGTACTCGATCAGTCCGGGTGAAGGTCGGCGATCCGGAAAGACAAGGCCGTCACACACAAAATTGCCATCATTGGGCTCATCGCCAAAGTCACCGCCATACGCGAAGTATTCCTGACCATCCGCCGTGTGCCGACGAATCCCGTGATCCGCCCATTCCCAGACAAAGCCCCCCATCAGGCAGTCGTATTGGTAGAAGGTCTCCCAGTATTCCTTCAACCCGCCGGGCCCGTTGCCCATGGCATGGGCGTATTCGCACAGGACAAACGGCTTCGAAAGAGGAGACACACCCGGAGTCGCCTTGGCCCCCGTGCCTGGTTCCTTTTCCCCTCGCCCGATCCGCTCCACCTGCTCGATTGGTGCATACATCAGACTGTAGACATCCGCCGTCTTCAACTCGTAATCGCCCTCGTAATGGATGGGCCGCGTGGGATCCAGCTCCCGGGTACACTCCGCCATGGCGAGATGGTTGATACCAAAGTGGGCCTCATTGCCCAACGACCACATCACGATGGAGGGGTGGTTCTTATCGCGCTTTACCATGCGCACCATGCGGTCCACACAGGCGTCGCGCCAAACCGGATCCTCGGTCGGGTTGCCCTTCCAGTCGGGCACATGCATAAACCCATGCGTCTCCAGGTCACACTCGTCAATCAGATAGATCCCATATTGGTCACAAAGATCATACCAGCGCGGATCGTCAGGATAATGCGAGGTTCGCACGGCATTGATATTATGCTGCTTCATAAGCACCAGATCCTTAACCATCGCCTCGACCGGAACCGCCCGGCCGGTATCGGGATGGTGCTCATGCCGATTCACGCCTTTGAACTTCACCGCGACACCGTTGACCAGAAAGAGCCGAGCTTTGATCTCTATCTTACGGAACCCTACTTTGAACGGCAGGACCTCAACCGTCTCGCCTGCGGCGTTTCTCAGGGTGACCATAAGCTGATAAAGACAGGGATCTTCCGCCGACCACTTGCGGGGGGCCGGAATTGGCGCCTTAAAATGACAAAGGCGCGATCCCGAGGCAGGCATGTCGACACCCTTGGCCACACTCTTTTTAAAAACCTGCCGTCCCTCGGCATCGGCAAGAGCAGCCTCCACACGATAGCCGGTCCCGGCCTGATCTGTCCCGTTCTGCAGCAGGACCTGCAGGTTCAGAACCGCATCGCGGAACTCCGCGTCAAAATCGGTCTGCACGGTCACGTCATAGACATGAACCGGAGCCAGGGCAATCAGGCTCACATCGCGGAAGATTCCGCTGAGCCACCACATATCCTGATCCTCGCAATAGGAGGCGTCAGACCATTGATGGACCCGCACCGCCAGTGTGTTGTATCCCGCTTGGACGAGTGCCGTGATGTCGAATTCGGCGGGCAGACGACTCCCCTTGCTGAACCCGACCTCGCGCCCGTTCACCCAGACCGTGAAGGCGGAATCGACGCCATCAAATCGCAAAAGAATTCGACGCCCGATCCAACCCTCATCCACGACGAAATCGCGACGGTACGAGCCTGTCGGGTTTTCCGTCGGCACACGGGGAGGATCGACCGGGAAAGGATATTGAACGTTGGTGTAGTGAGGGTAACCATGCCCCTGCATCTGCCAATTCCCCGGAACTTGAATCGTGCCCCACTCCGCCGTATCAAAGTTCTCCTCGAAGAACTTGGAGGGGGCCTCCCGGGGTGTGGGAGCGTAATGAAACTTCCAGTCCCCATTGAGCAATTTAAACCAGGGAGACTGGCAAGATGATCCACAGAAAGCCAGCGCCTCGTCCGGAAACGGAACGATAAAGGAACGGGCCGGCAAACGGTTACGGTTCGTCACAAGAGGATTTTCGAAATCGTTCACAACCGCCAACTCCTTATCCCGCCCAACTCTGAAAAAGCGAGCCGACTATACCCCGACGTCACCAGAAGGCAATCCCGATCCACCAAGGAGGGGCGATTCTAATGATGGGCTTCTTGACCCCCGCGCCCTTGTGTCGCGGGTGAACAGATTGCGGGGAAAAGCTCCGCCTTTCCCCAACAATCTCTCGCCCCTGCCGCGCAAGGCGGCAGGAGGCGTGAACCATCATTATAATTGCCGACCAGAGTGCCCCTTTAGAAACCCGCCCGGCGGAACTCAGCCAACAGGATCGTCCCGGCCTCATTTAAATCCGCCCCGAACGAGACGATCCCCTCCTCATGGCCGCCCATCACGGCGATTTTCCGGCTCGGCAGGTCGCTCTCCCGGTAAAGGCGGAGGATCTCACGCCCCATGTCCGGTGTGCCGTACTCCACATTCATCGCCGTGGCCGGGAACACGTTAAGGAGTCGCCGCCAGAATTCCAGATGGTGAATATGAATCACGGCCTGGATTTCAGGATCAGCCAGATAGAACATGCCATGCGTCATGCTTTCGGCCGATGGCGTCACCGCCGGTGACGCGGCGCGATATTCCACGGAATTGCTATCCAGGTCCACACCGACGATCTCGGTGTAGTGCGGCCGCCCCAGTCGCGGAAGGCCCCCGGTCCGCGTCGCGGTGATCAGAAACCCGGCGGCGGTTCGAATGCTGATATTCCCGTACCCCACGCCCTTCAGGTCGCCTTCGGTATACATGCCAATCAAGCGCAGATCAAAGAGCTTGTCGCGCCATGGATTGATGGTGTCCACCCAGACGTCGGCGAAGCCCAGTTCACCCACATACTCGGGCGTAAACTTAAAATACCCCTCTTTAGGCCCCATACGCACCTCCACGCCCCACCAACCCGAGCACACACCCCCACCGGTACGTTCCCGGCTTGATCATGTATTCCGGATAGACATTCAAGGTCCACCCGGCATCACCACCCACACCCATATGCCAACCGTCCAGGATCAGGTAGGTTTCCGGCGTAGGCTGCAACTCCCAATCGTGGCGGACGCCCGTCAGGTCTTCGGGCGTGAAATGAAGGGCGCTGAAGTGCAGCCGCGGATCGCCCGCCGCCTGGATGCCGCACCCGGCGGCATCCGTCAGTTCGACCCATCGCACATCCTCGCGCCCCCCGCATTCGCCGGGAATGGGATACGGCTCCATCATTTCCGTTACCGTCTGCCCGTATTCGTCCACCATCGCACTTTCCTTCCGGTCCGCATAATTCTCCCACGGCCCACGCCCGAACCAGCGCACCTGCTCGAGGCCCGGCCGCAAGGCGAACAGCAACCCGATCCGCGACACAAACGGGAAGGCGTCGGGAATGATCACGTTTTGTTCAACCGACAGGGTCCCGTCAGCTTTACACAGATAACTGATTTCGCAGCGGATCGGGTGGGCCGCATCCGTTCCCCTGAGCTCACTGACCGTGCGAATCAAAACCGAATGGGAACTCAAGGCCCCGGCCTCAATCCCAACCAGACGCCGATCCAGCTTGGCCAAGCCGGCACGTTCAGATTGCTTGAAGTACGTCCAGGGATAGTCAAACGCCCAATCGTTGTCTGTCGGGGCCCGGTGAAAAATCTCGCGCACGGGAGAAACCAATTGCTCCTGACTCCCCTTCCGCCAGGACGTCAGGAGACCCGTGGCACGATCCCAGGCGGCCTCCCAGCCGTTTCCACCGACCACCAGCATCGGGCTTGAAGCGGTTGCGACAAAGCGCAACCCTCCATCAAGGCCGGCCTCTATTCTGGAAGGTTGCGCTTCGTCGCAACCGTCTTGCATGACGGACCCAGGCAACGCGAATTGGTCCCAGGCGAGTTCAAATCCGACTGAAGCCCAGGGTAAGTCACGGTTAAGAACCGCCCGGACGTGCAGGAACCGTTCACCGGCCGCCAAGCCGGCGGCAATTTCCGGGCAGGGACAGACAACGGTCCCTTTCCCGCCGGGAGCAACGGTGGGAGCAGGCATGCGCCCGGCTTGGATAACCTTCCCGTCTTGCTTCACTTCCCACAGGATGTCGAGATGGGTCAGGGAACTGAACTGATACTTATTCCAGACGGTGAAAGAACCCTCCGCCGTGTTGGCCGGCAGAAAGACGACAGGCGCCTGCACCTTCTTCACTTCCCAAACGCCCGGATGCGGGTTTAAATCCGCACCGACAATCCCGTTAAGAACCTGTGAGCCATGTTCACCGGCCGCCACGTAGTCGAAATCTTCCCCGAAATCATTTCCATATCCCAACACCTTACGCCCGTCAGGAAGGGTCAGGCGCAAGGCCTTGTCGGCCCAGTCCCAGATAAAGCCCCCCTGAAACGAGGGATAGCGATCCACATAATCCCAGAATTTCAGGAAGTTTCCCGTGGCGTTCCCCTTGGCATAGGCATATTCGCACATGATCATGGGACGGCGTTCTTCGGCACTCTCCATAACCTGCCGCACCCACTCCAGGCCGGGATACATCGGCACCATGATATCGGTTATCTCAGGCCCGGGGTTACCGCTCTCATATTGAACCGGCCGCGTCGGGTCAGCCCAGCGCACCCAGTTGGCCATGGCGGCATGGTGCGGCCCCTTAAATGATTCATTACCCAGCGACCAGAAACAAATGCAGGGATGGTTCCGGTCACGCAGGACCATGCGGACCGCGCGGGACAGAAAGGCGTTCGCCCAGGCCGGATCCTGGCTGAGATCACCCATGACCCCGTGAGTCTCCAGATTCGCCTCATCCACCACGTACAAGCCCAGCTCGTCGCAGAGGTCGTACCACCGCGGATCGTTCGGGTAGTGACTGGTCCGGACGGCATTGAAGTTGAATTGCTTCATGAGGACAATGTCACGCCGCATGTCGGCTTCCGTCACCGCCCTACCGCGATCAGGATGGAACTCATGCCGATTCACACCACGAACCACCATCCTCTTCCCGTTAACGAAGACCTGACGGTCCCGGATCTCAACCTGACGGAAGCCCACGCGACAACTCTCATAATCGATCGCCATCCCCGTCTCATCACGTAAGGTCATGACCAGTGTGTACAAATACGGGTCTTCCGCCGACCACGGATGAGGAGCGGGAACCGGCACGGAAACCGTGGCGGCACCCTTCTCGGGGAGGTCACGCAAATACATGTTGGTGACTTCGCTGAATATGGCGCGAGCTGACTCAGGCAGCACGGGTTTCCCGTCGGCATCATACAGGGCGAACTCGGCTGAATACGGGGCAAACTCCGGCTCATGCCCCCGTCCAATCGGGGTGCATCGCTTGAAATCCGCCCGATTCCGGCGCAGATGTTGAATATTGGTGAGGAAAGCGGTGACGTCGAGAGTGGCATTCCTATAGTCCCTGCCGAAAACGGTACGAACGCGATAGTCCCGCAAATGCGCCGCCGGCTTGCTGTAGAGATAAACGTCCCGCTGAATGCCGCTCATCTGCCAGTAGTCCTGATCCTCTAGATAGGTCCCGTCGCTGTACCGCATGACCTGCACCGACACCGTATTGGCACCCGGCCGGAGATAAGACGTGATATCGAACTCAGCGGAAAGCCTGCTGTCCTGACTGTAGCCGACCTGCTGTCCATTGATCCAGACATAGAACGCCGAGTCCACGGACTCGAACACGAGAAAAACCGTTCGCCCCGCCCAGTCGGACGGCACGGAAAAGGTCCGCCGATAACATCCGGTTGGATTTTCCTCCGGCACGTAGGGGGGATTGGGATGAAAAGGATAAACGCAGTTGGTGTAGATCGGTAGGTCCCAGCAACCTTGCTGCAGTTGCCAATTCCCGGGCACGGTTGTGGTGCCCCAGTCCGTCGCATCGAACGAATCGCTCCAGAATTCAGCCGGAACCGTCAAGGGTGACCGGGCCAGGCGAAACGTCCATTCGCCGTTTAACGACTGCACATAGCGGGAAAGACGCCGGTTGCAGGTTCGGGCCTGATCCGCAGTCTCGTACGCACCCAGCGGGGCATGCATGAGTTCACGGTTCTTTTCGATAACCTGCGGATTTTCCCAGTCAAACATCGTCTTCTGAATCATCGTCCCAATCCTTTCCAGTTACCTCTTGGCGCCTAACTCCTGACACAGGGACAGGAGGAAATCCCGGTTATCGGCACAGATATAACGCATCACTCCGCCCATGCGGCTGAAGGTCTTGCAGTATCTCAAATAATAGGCGGGGTTATCCATGGGGGGCTCACCGGACTTTTGCCAGTCCCACCGCGACTCAGCCAGATCCACCACCGCGATAAAATGCCGGTCGATTTTCCGGCCCGCCTGAATCTCGAGGTTCTGTGCCATCGAGAGCGCTTTTTCGAAAATCATCGGCGACATCACCGCCGAGCCCACCGACAGGTAAACGCCGTCCTGCAGCCCGCTGACCGATTGGGTGAAAGCGAGAAAATCACGCAATGCCGTCCGACCAAGAGCAGCTCCATGATTCATCGGATGATTATAGATAATGTCGTGACCGATCATGGGATGTCCGGTGAACGGGATATTCAGGCGGAAGGCCGCCGCCTGCGCACTGTATTTCTTGAATGGATGCGGAATCGCCATCCATCCCGGCTTGAGGCCAAACCGCCGGATCACGCCCAGCAAATCAACCGCTGCGGCAACCCGCTCGAAATCTCCCTCGCCCTTCAGGGGAGAGGGTTGGGGTGAGGGTGCTTCTGACCGCGGCCTCCCAACCTCAGCCACACACTTCATTAGCTCGTCATCACCCGGGATCGTGAGCCCCTCCCGTTCGATCATCCGGCCGACCGACTCACCGTACCCGAGGCCCTCATACGCCCCCACAACGAGCGCCAGATTGATGTTGAAACCCGTCTCCTGCCAGATACCGAACTCACCGCGCGCCACGTTCCCCTTCACATCCTCACTACTGGCCCCTTGAAAAGCGAATTCCCAGTCATGGATAATTCCCGCCCCATTGGTCGCCAGATGCGTTACCCACCCCTCCTCCATCAGGCGGATCAAGACGGGGGCCAGTCCATTCTTGATCGTATGGGCGCCGAACGTCAGCACCACCGGCCGGCCAGCCTGGCGGGCAGCCCGAATGCGGGTAACACATTCACAGATTGTCTGCCTTGTATCCGGGGACAAATCTCTCGTCCGATCATTCGCGCCTACATGGTCGCGTTCGATGGACAATTTGTTATGACGAACAGTCAGCGGCTTGATCTGCAATTGATGACGATCCAGTTGTGGGTATGACATGTTCTCTTTCTTTTAAATCTGCTCGATTTTAATTTCACATCCGGACTTCAGCCCGATCAAGTCAAAGTGTGCATCGCGGCACAACCAAACCAAGCGATGTTCGGAGGCAACCGTGGCCACCAATACATCGTCGCGCGGGACCGTAACGCCGCACTGTCGCAAGGACCGTTCGATATGAGCCGAACGTTCCCAAAATTCCGGCTGATCAACAATCTTCTTGAAGATGTTTCTAGTCAATACAATAGAATAAAACCGTAAATCAAGACCGGGGTGAGGTCACCCCCGCTCCAGAAAAGGTCTAATAACCTTCAACCTGCATTCTGTTTCTTCTCAGCAATTCTCATTATGCCGTTCTGAAGGTAGGGCGGCCAGTCCCTTGGCCGCCGTCTGCGCACCAATTTGACCGAAAACGGCGCGCAAGGGACTGCGCGCCCTACCTTGAAAATCCATCATGACGATAGCTGGTTGCCACTACTGAATCCTTGACAATACCACCGTCGGATTCCAAGAATGCCGCCCATGAATCTACGCACCAAGAAATGGTTATGGGTTTCCGGTTTATTCCTGTTTCTTTCCCTGCTGTCCGCCGCATCTTTCTGGGACGTCCTTTCGGACCCCGACCAGGTTCTGGCCTTCAACGACGGCAACATTGAATTTGCCCTATCACCCGCCTATCGCTTCCCTGACTGCTTGTTCAGCGCCTGGGACAACCAGTTCTTTTTGGGAACCGGCGGAGGGGCGGTTCCTTTGACCGTGACCGCCATCGGCGAAACGGTGGGAGCCCTCTTCGCCCGCCGTGAGGGGCAGGCCCTTATTCTCGCCCTCTGTGGTCTGGCGCTCTACTGGACCATGCGGCAATACGGATTTGGACGATCTTCATCAGCCTTGACGGCCGCCATCGGCATCTCAGCCGGCTGGTCCCATAATTTTGCCGTCACTGGACTGGCGGTCCGCCCCATTGCGCTGGCGTTTACGGCACTCGCGCTGGGCTTCGCGGAACGCGGCCGACAAACGCACGGCTGGCTGGCCTACGCCATCGCGGGGGCGTGCCTGGGCCTGGCGATTTCCGAGGTGCCCGACGTGGGAGCCATTCTCGCCATCGCCTCAGCCGTTGTTTTCTGGTGGACGCATGTGACGGGAACGGGAGGGCGCGCATGCTGCGCGCCGCGGACGGCGACACGCCGTCCCTCCCACGATGACGCCCCTGCATGGGCAGGAGAACTTGCCCCGGCCGAACTTAGCCCCGAGTCTGCCGTCTCAGGTCTTCATGCCATGGCCCGCCGTCTGCCGTCGGTCTTCCTCCGATTCGCCCTCTATGTCGCGTTCAGCGTTCTTCTAGCCTGGCAAATGATCAGCGTGATGTTCGCCACCCAAATTCAGGGCGTCACCCAGGGGGTCGGGGAAAGCCCCGAAGCCCGATATGCATGGGCTACTCAGTGGAGCATTCCTCCTGCCGAAAGCTGGAACATCGTCTCGGGAAATTACTTTGGAAGTTCCATGCGTTCGGAAACATCACCCTACTGGGGCCGACTGGGTCGTAGCGAGGGATGGGAGCAGACCAAACCAGGAACCAGAAACTTCAGCATGACAGGATGGCACCTGGGCACTGTAGCCTGCATTTTATTGCTCGGCCTGTTTGTCTTCACGTTGCGCGGGGGGTTTAAAAACGCCAACTGGAGCCGGGGCGAGGTCTCCCCTGTTCAAACGCCCTATCCCTTTGCCCATCCAAAAGCGTTCACCTTGATGATCTTCCTGGGTTGTGCCTTCTCCATGATGCTCATGTGGGGCAAGTACTTCCCGCTTTACAGACTTTTCTGGTCGTTGCCCTATATCAATACCATCCGCAACCCCGAAAAATGGAACGGGCCTTTCACCCTCTTTGCCATTCTCGGAATCGCCTTCATCCTGGACCTTCTATTCCGCAGTCTGGCCGGAAAAAAAACCGCGGCCGGTTCATGGCTGACAGGAGACAACAATGAAGAACCATCAACCCTAACACAGGCTTTCTCTTCTTCCCTCTTCTGGTCCGGCATTGGGATGGCAATGCTTGCTTTGCTGATTCTTTTGGGAACGGCTGCCAATCAAACCTCGTTTCTTGAAAAGCTGACCAGCGAGGGCTATGGAGCGGGAGCGGGGATTGCCTATGACAATGCCATGGCCGCCTGTGTAAAGGTTCTTATTATCAGCGGACTGTTTTCGGCTCTTGTGGTGTTTTTTTTCAGGGCCCGGCCTGCCCATAAAAACGTCCAGGCCCGGACCAAGAAAGCACTGAAAGGCAAGTCCAGCCCTCCCGATTCATCTGCCCGTCTTTCAACGTCGACGATCACCTGTTTATTGGCCGTCCTGGCCATCCTCGCCCTTGGCGACCTTTTCTCGGACAACCGGCCCTATGTGGCAGGGCACAAATACAAACAATCCCTGGCGCCTAACCCTCTGACCGATTTTCTCGACACCCACACCACCGGAGGCCGACTGAAATTGATGCCGCCCCAACATCCGCTACTCAACAACTTGAGGATGACTCAATTGCAGGTCAAGGGATACGACCTCTTTGACCCCGTCAGTGTCTCGCGGATGCCGGCTGACTACGATGCGTTCTTCAAATCCATGGAGAAGAAACCCCTTCGTCTTTGGGAACTTGGATCCATCAGGTATTTTCTTACTCTTCCCGGTGCAGTCGACGAGTTGAACAAAACGGATGGCAGGCGCGGCCGGTTTGTCGAACGGCTGGCTCTCGGGGTGGGCGTGGTCAACAACACCTATGTGCCAACTCTTTCAGCCCCGGCCAATCAACGCTATCTCCGCGTGGTTGAGTTTACGGGCGCCATGCCGAAGTATCGTCTCGTCACCAATATCACCACCGTCGCCGACACGCCAGCAGGCAATGAGAACGTTCTAAAACAACTGGCAGACTCAAGTTTTGAGCCATCTTTGGAGATAATCCTCCAATCACCAATCACCAATCTCCAGTCACCCATCCCCCCCTCCCCCTCGCCCCCCTCTTCTATCACAGTCCTCCGTGAGACCCCGATGGAGGTGCGCCTGCACGTCACAGCGAACCAGCCCTGTGTCTTGGTACGTTCAACCAAATACGACCCCAACTGGATGGCGGTTCTGGACAACCAGCCTATTCCGCTTCTCCGAGCCAACTATCTCTTTCAAGCCGTTCAGGTTCCGGGAGGAAGCCATGAAATTGCACTCTCATATCGTCCCAGCCTCAAGGCCTTGAAGGTATCAGTCACCACCCGGATTGCCTTGATTCTTATGCTGGTTATCTGGGGCTTGAAGGAGAAGTTCTGGGGTGCAAAGCACATGGAGCCGGCCTGACCCAAGGCCGGTATGCACGCAAAGAAAGATCGGGGAGAGGTCACCCCGGCTCCAAAAACGGTAAATCGCGAAAGAAACAGGAAAACCAATAATGCCCCCATCAACACACAACACCACCGCACTCACCCGAGACAAGTTCAACGCGGATATCCAGGCCTTCTTGCGCACTCTGGAAGAAGTCATCCAAACGACTCCTCATGCCTGCCCGTTTCTTGAGAGCACCGTGGGTTCGGTTCTTTCCCTTCGCTACCACGACCGCATCTATCTCGATCTTTGCGCCTTCTCTCAGCACCTCACGCCGGGATCAAGAGTCCTTGATCTCGGCACCGGCTCAGGAATCCTCGGTTATCTGCTCGCGGCACAAGGACACTCGGTGGAAGCTATTGATATCGATGATTTCAACGAAGTTCAATCCGTTCACTCACAAATGGGTTCAGAACAACAAATCCTTTGGAAAGCTCTCGCAACACGCCGAACTGGAATCCGTTTCCAGCACTATTTCAACAGTATAATCCCTTTCGACGCCTCAACCTTTGACGCCGTGATCGCCTACGGCGTCATCGAGCATATTCCGGAGAGCGTTCTTCCCGGGGTCATGAAGGACGTCGCCCGCGTCACCAAGCCGGGTGGCAAACTCATGATTTCCTACTTACCGAGAAAATGGGCACTTCTGGAGATCGTGCTTGGCATGATGGGTCGTCTGCACCATTTGCGCCGTTGGGGCGATGGCGAACTGCGCCGGTTTCTGAACGATTTCGGCTACGATATCGTCCTTCTGGAACGAATCATTTTTGCTCCCCAGTTCCCGGCGTCATCGACCAACAGGTACAAAGCCATTCTGGATGCCATCGACCTGCTGGCCAAGATTCCGCCATTTTCGTTCTTTGCCCGCGACCTCATGGGGGTCGCCCGGAAAAGAGAAAATTGAACCCCTAGTGTCCTGTAAGACAAAACATTTTATAAAGAATGGGGAGTTTGAACAGAAGCCCGCAAAGATCGCAAAGAAGATGGATTTAAACACTTATTGAGGAAATCAGGAAAAGTCAGATAATGTTTACTTCAATGTAAAAAGCATCATGGCGGAATTATTATTCGGGAGTTCCCGAACAATAATTCTGCCATTTTATTTTGATTCTTCGCGGCCTTTGCGAGCTTCTGTTGAAATCCGGATTTCCTGAATTTCTTAAATTAGTGGTGAACTCCAGCGTTACTTCAACAGCAACTCTTCCGGGATCTCACCTACCCACTTCCAGAGCTTACGGAAACCCTCTTCGATCCCAACCTTGGGCCGCCAGCCGAAATCCCGCAACGCCTTGCCGTTGTCGCTGACAAATATCGGCTGATCGCCGGGTCGCCAGTCAGCCTGCCGGATGGGCGGCAGTTTCCCGCACAACTCCACCAGCCTCGGTTGAAGTTCTTTCCAGATCGAAAGGGAATTCTCCGGTCCGCCGCCGATGTTATAGACCTGTCCCACCGTCACATCGATATGCGAGGCCGCGGCATCGTAGGCGGCCGTCAAGTCATCAATCCACAAAATATCGCGCACCTGTTTCCCGTTACCATAGACGACGATCGGTCGGCCCATCCGGGCGGCAATAAAGAAATGGGCAATCCACCCCTGATCTTCGACCCCGAACTGCCGCTTGCCATAGATACAGGACTGACGGAACACAACGGTCTTGAGCCCATACATGCGGGCATAGTCCCGTACATACTGGTCCGCGCACCCCTTAGAGCAACCATACGGCGAATGAAAATCCAACGGCTGTAGTTCCGAGACCCCAGCTGGTAACGTGGCAAAGCGATACCGCTGCTCGTCCTCGGCCACCGGGACATCCTCCATGCCGCCATAGACCTTATTCGTAGATGAATAGAAGAAGACCGCCTCAGGAGCTTTCTCCCTCAACGCCTCCAGGACATTGAATGTGCCCGCCGCGTTGATTTCGAAATCCTCCCTCGGATTCACCACCGAGGTTGTCACCGCCACCTGGGCCGCAAAATGGTACACCCGATCGAATGTCCCGGCGAAAACACTTCTCACCGCTTCAGAGTTCCGGATATCGCCGCTTACAAACGTGACCTGACGAGGGAATCTATCCTGTAACCATTGAAGATTAAGGGCTGTCCCCTTCCTGGAAAGGTTGTCAAAGACGATCACCTGATCGCCCCGGCCCAGATGGCAATCAGCCACATTGCAGCCAATGAATCCCGCCCCGCCAGTGATAAGAACTCTCATAAAAGGCAACCTTTCTCACGTCTGCGCACAAGAGCCAGAAAACGAGGTTGTCGACACTGTAGCACCGATCTGTGATCGGCTCTCTTCCATGGCCCCGACTTAACAAAACCAAACTACCACTTCAGAACGTCGTTGACAACGAATCTCCCCTTGTGGAGAGTGTCACGGGCTTGTACAAGTTCTGCAGGAGATGAAAACACTTCATAATCGTAATCTTAATCTTAATCGTAATCCTGATCTTGATATACCCTCCAAAGGCCGCAACGCAGGTACAGAATGAGACTTGTCGCAGTTGTTTTTTTTCTAATGTTAGGGGCCTGGGCGACAACATCGCTGGCTTACGACAAAGCTGATCTCGCACGTTTCCTCGCCACCCGGGAGTGCGAGGGTGGCGATCTTTCCGGCAGCAAGCTTTGGACCAACGACCTGCACGGCGCACGTCTCCGTGGTGCCAATTTAAGAGGGATCGACTGGCGTGGCAGCAATCTGGCGGGAGCTGATTTATCCTCAGCACAAGCTGAGAAAGCCAATCTCTCAACCTGCAATCTACGGAACGCCAACCTGAGCAAAGCCAAACTCAGCAAGGCTGTTCTCTTCAACGCCGACCTTCGGAACGCCAATTTTTCTGACGCCATCATGCACAAGGTGGATATTTACAGGATGTTCGCTTTCGATGACGACCGCAGCATGGTGTATAAATACATCTCCATGAACAACACAGCCGATCTCTCAGGTGCCGATCTCTCCCGGGCTATTTTGACCCAAGCCTACCTGCGGGGCGCCAATTTTCGCGGGGCAAAACTCCGTGATGCAGATCTCAGGAAGGCGAATCTGGAACGTGCCATTCTGAGCGAAGCCGACATGACGGGCGCAAAGCTCGAAGGCGCCAAAATGCAGGATACAGAGAGATAAACTAGGAAAGAACCATGGGCTGCTGGACCTTTTTCAGATAAACACAGACGTATTTGACTATTTCTTCTGGAGCCGGGGTGACCTCACCCCGGTCTTCCGTCCGGATGAACCTCTGATTGCCTAACAGTCTACAACCTAATCCCCTCTTCAAAATGAAGAACCGCCCCCATAAAAATCAAAACCGCCGCCCCAGTGAGCCAGCCCGGTCACCCCTGACAGCACCAGATCCCAATGCCAAGCCAAAATGGCTCGACGGTCAGACGCTTTTTTTCGTCATTCTGATTGCCCTGATCGGGCTCACAAGCATTTTATTTCCGCTCAATTTCTATCTTTTCGCCATCAATTCGCAATCCAGCCTCCCTGTGCCTGTTCAGATCCTATGGACGCTAGCAGCGATTGGCGCCGTGCTACTGGTGGCGAGAAAACCCATCCAGCGCATTCCCAACGCCACCCTTTTCGTCGTGGCCGCCCTCAGTATCACCTCATTTTTCGTGCTGCGCACAACCTACCCAACCCTCGGGGGTGATGGCCTGCCTCCTGCTAAAGGCTTTATTCTTTACTGGAACATAATCCCACGTCTCCAAGAGTTTCTCTGCCTCAAACTCTCTGCGTTCATACCTCGGGGTGTGGATTTTGCCTACCACCGCACAATGATTTTCGACAACCAACTCATGAGCAACACGGTTATCATCGTGACGTTGGCATTCGCAACGGCGACAACAGTGTCGATGCTCGGCATGGTCCAACACCTGAAAACCCTCCCCACTAGCGAAAAAGTTGGACTGCTCATTCTCCTCACATGTTCCGCGCCCATGTTGAATGGGTACGGCGACTTCACGAACTACATGGTTCCTATCTTTGTCGTTTTCCTTTGGTTTGTCTGTCTGTGGCGACTTTACAGAAACCCGACATCTTGGCGAATCTACGCAGTATTACCTGTTGTTTTCGTCCTTTGCGCATTTTCTCATCCTGCTCTCTGGCCCCTGCCAGGGTTGCTTCTCATGATGCTGGGAGTCATCTATCTAAAATCGAGAAAGATTATCGTCCCGCTTTGGCTGACAAACCTCTGCGCCGTAGGGCTCGGCTGCGCGCCACTGATCCTATTACGTTCACGGGCCGACCCATATCTCTCCACCCTCAGATTCGACAACACATTTGGACTGCACATTTACACGCGGTTCTCGTGCTGCATGGAGGTCTCGCTCCCCGCTCTCATTCTCGCCGGCCTTGTTATCTGGCACAACCGGAAAACGCTCAAGCAACCTACGCCCATACAGGCGATTGCATTTGTGATGCTTATCTCCAGCGTCTTGTTGTTTTTTACGTCACAAATCGAAATGGCCATATGCACTAATCTTCAATATGCCCAGTTTGGAGCCATGATCTACGGCTCAACCGCACTGCTTTACTTCACGACCCGGAAAGATCCAAGTCCCCTTTTCTACTCAGCCATCCTGGGTTGTTTTCTTTTTGCACCAGCTATATATGTCCATTCGAACAGTCTTCTTCTTGAAAGGCAGCTCAGGCTCCTTCCCTATGATCGCTCTTCAACGACTTATCAGGCTTGGGGCCCCTACCTTAAGCTGGGATTAGGCGCTCCGCTGGACACCCCGGAAAACCGCCGCTGCAAACTCGAGATATTCAAGGCGGGCGTAACAACTACTATTCCTGACTGGCAGCAATTCCGCGGGTTATACATTATGTATTATACCGCATGGTGTTTCGAGTTCGGCGAATATGCTGAAGGAAATAAATACCTCATTCACTTGTTTAATCAGCCCCAGGCCCTACAGTCCCTTTGGCAAACGGGAACTCAGTTCACGATCTGGAATGAAAACAAGGCGCATAAACGTATCCGCCAAGCCTCGCAACAGATCATCAGGAATAATCTCGCAACGAACCCATCCAATCTCTATCTTCAGCGACTTTCGAGATTACTGACCATGTACGAAGAAAGAGGCCTATGAACATAGCACGAACCTCTATGGCGAAGAATCTCGACATATTTACTATTGTTGACCATAACGTAAAGGTATCATCTATTCTCCAGACTTACTCTGGAACTGAGCGTTGGAAGGTTGGAGGGCGTGATGTATAAGGGCAAATTCGTTTCGATTGTTATGTCCACTTATAACGAGAAGGATTCTATCCGCAAATGCATCGAGGATTTTTTTGCGACCCAATTGGTGGACGAAGTAGTCGTGGTAAACAATAACGCTGCGGCTGGCACAAGTGACGAGGTACGCAAGACAAAAGCAAAACTCATTCACGAATCCAGACAGGGATATGGTTATGGTTTTCAGCGCGCACTGGCTGAATCAACCGGAGACCTCTTGGTTATGTGCGAACCCGACGGAACCTTCTGGGCGAATGACCTTGAGAAACTTCTTGTTTATGCCAACGACATGCAGGTGGTCCAGGGCTCGCGCACCAACGCGACGACCATCCTGGACAAAGCCAACATGGGACTCTTCCTGAAATACGGCAACTATTTTGTCGCCAAGTTTGCCGAGCTTTCTTTCTTCAAAAAAGCGCCCAACCTGAGCGATTGTGGCTGTACCTATCGTTTGCTGACCCGAGAAGCATATGTAAGGCTGAGACCGCATTTTCGCCAAGGCGGATCGGCCTTTGGTTTCGAACTGTCTTTGCTTATCCTCAGATTGGGCCTGCCAATGTGTCAGATTCCAATTCATTACGACAAACGGGTCGGCATCAGTTCGGTAACCGGAAACTTCTGGAAAACACTGCGGCTTGGGTTCATGATGATGGGCATGGTCCTTCAGCATCGCTGGGAAGAATTCGTACGACCACTAGAGAAGAAGATCAACTGATGTCAACAGGTTATCACACTACACGTTACAATTATTCCCCCAAACGCGTGGTTGTTTGGAAGGAGATTTGCCGTTGGCTTAATCATCGTTGGATAGCCCCATCAGCACGAATACTCGAACTGGGCTGCGGGTACGGCGATTTTATCGGCAACGTAAACGGCAAACAAAAGGCAGCCATTGAAGCGGGGCCCCATTTCGCCGGTTATCTTGCGCACTATCCAGACGTTGCGGTGCACTGGGAGGATATTCATGTTGCATTGCCGCAGATGCCAGACGGTTCTTTTGATGTAGTATTTGCGAGTAATTTCTTTGAGCATTTCCTCGTTGATGATGTGCAAGGTCTTCTTCATAACGTTCGAAGAGTCCTCACCTCGACCGGGCGCATTATCGTCATGCAACCAAACTACGCATTATGTTCAGCCAATTATTTCGACGACTGGACACATCGTTCAGTTTTCTCAGCAACCTCATTTGTAGACCTGTTAACTGCTTCGGGATTCCGCGTTGAGCGTAGCTACCCGCGATTCATTCCTTTTTCTCTCAAATCGAGACTGCCGGTCCATCGATTGTTAATTAGATTGTATCTTGCCTCACCTTTCAGACCGTTGGCTGCACAGTTTCTAATTATTGCAACAGTAGATTGAACGGAACAAACATTCCTATGAACATTGTATTGTTTTATCCCCGTTTGGGCTGGATGGATACGTTTATCCTTGATCTCCCGCTTTCCATCATTTACGCCGCACACAAATGCCAACAGCATGGCATCGAAGTGCGTTATATTGACCAGCGCATCGTCGGGTCTGAATGGCGCGAAAAGCTGGCAGGGGCAATTGATGACAAAACTGTGCTGATTGGTTTCTCGGTGATGAGTGGAAGTCCATTGCGTTTCGCACTCGATGCAACAAGGTATTGCAAAACCAAGTACCCCCATCTGCCGACCGTATGGGGCGGCATGCATGTGACGATTCGCCCGGAAGAGGCGGCTCGCGATGCTGATATTGACTACATTGTTCGCGGGCTCGGCAGCAATTCGCTTTATCTGCTTACGTTATTGATCGGTCAGGGGAAAGGTAAAGCATCTGAGATTCCGGGCCTGGGATGGAAAGAAGATACTCTCTACCGCGAAAATGGCATGCAGGAAACAGCTGACTATCCGCCTTTAGCTGAGTTATCATATTCAGGACTCGACTGGGATCGTTACACACGATTTAATTACAAAGAACGCGTCTACTCGCTTTTCACCTCTTTTGGCTGCCCGCACAAGTGCAAGTTCTGCTTCGCGCCGATTTTCTGGAAATCAATCAAAGGACGGAAGTGGTTCCCTTATGCGGCGGAAGATGTCATTGACCATGTTGCGTTAACCGTCTCGCAACATAACATAGGCTACATTTCGATGCTCGATGAGAATTTTCTCCTCGACTTACCTCGTGCAACGATAATATTTCGCGGACTATTAGCGCGAAATGTCAAAGTGCACTGGGGTATTCGTGGCGCTCGAATTGATGATTTAGATCGGGCCGACGATGAGTTCATGCGATTATTGGTTGAAGTGGGCGTTCGGCAGATCATGATCGGAGCGGAGTCCGGGTCACCGCGCATGCTGGAAGCAATGAAAAAAGGGATCACCGTCCAGCAGATTATACGCGTCAATAAGAAGCTCGCCCGCTATCCACAACTAAATCCTTCTTATAATTTCCTTTCCGGACTTCCGGGTGAAGAAATCGAGGATTTATTCAAATCTGTTGACCTGATACTGACCATGATTCAGGATAATCCAAGTGCTACCTTTTCTGGCTTAAATCAACTCATCCCTTTCCCTGGATCTGACCTGTTTGATCAATGCGTAGCGCATGGATATCGGATGCCTACAACTCTCGAAGGCTGGGCAGGCGTTGACACACATTATAACGACATGAAGTCACCTTGGCTGGACCAAAAGTTCGAAAAGACTCTTCACGCAATTCAAGCGGCACTGATGTTCGTCGATTACAAGGCTGAACGAGAGTTGACAGGAAGTGGACAGTCTTGTTCTCGCGGCATAATGATGGATCTAATCTATTCATGTATCGGCTGGATCACCCGCCTATATCGACCTATCGCACGTTGGCGATTACGCAACCACTGCTTTGCTGTTCCAATTGATTACGGGCTAATCAAAGTCGGCGTGAAACTCATGCACTGGATGACTTTGCTCCGCAAGGCTTCATGACAAGCATTGCACCGTTGCTCGTCACATCACGGGCGGAACGCAGGAGGGACGCGGGGCAACATGCGTTCAGCTCTTTCATCTATTACGATATCTGGTGAAAATTGTTTGACTAAAGGCTCCAATATACCCATCTCGAGATCGCGCCACACATAGAGGCACTTTGAGAAATACTGCGAAGTGTACGGTGCGACCGCCATAAAAAAAGAGTCCCGAAAAATAATAGCCCGTGGAGCACCACGTGGCCCGCTCGTCAAAAACGTTGCAGATAAATTTGGCTGCCCAAAGTACTGTGTACTATATTGACGAAGCGGTCGCTGCAATATCGGATACATCTCTTCTTTCAACACATGCGCCAGATTGAGCATGTTCGCGATGTCGCCTGCTCTGTTGTCTGTCCAAAAGAACATAGCTCCAGCGGCGACTGCGTCACCCTCACGCATCCACGCAAAATCCTCCGGCCCGTACCGGATCGGCTGAACACTGGGAAAGCGATCAGAAAAGCACTGCATGATCTCATACTGCGCAATAGCGCCACCATAACTATTCCAGTGGGTGTCGGTCTTGAAGTACAACTGCCCCTTAGCCTTGGCAGAGATCATCGCCCCACGCAAGTCAAGAATCTGCACCGCCGAACCCTTCATATTCGTCAATAGTTGATCAAGGCGCGACTGCGTGCCGACCTGGCGAAAACGCGAAGGAAAGTACTCCCCGTAGATGGTATGTTTATCCGGCGCACAACAAATAGATACTGAATCCCCCTTTCTTTGAGCCAAGCATGCGTACCCTCCATAAAAGATCTCCATCGGCATAGCTGTTCTGAAGTAAAAGCGTCATTCTTTCGGTAGTCTTCAAGACTGTTTCCATCATCACGATTGACATAGAACAACCATTTATTTCGGCCAACAACAACAGTGGACTTTGATGAGCTACCCATCTCAACATTTATGAAATAGTAGATTCGTGCCAACTCATCACGGAACCCGAAGTGATCATTGAAATATGCCTCAAATCGTGCGGGCAATCCTGCCAATGCTTTGGAGTCCCATTCAATCTGCGGGCAAGGGGCCAAACGGCGTTTCTCTGTTCGTGATATCTCGCGATTGTCTGTGAGCAGCAATGGTATAAACACCCCAATCAAAAAGGAACTTATAAGGGCATATTCAAAAATGCGCTGTTGTTTAACAATAACCATTGTGTTTTCTATCTGTTCTAGAATCTGTAGTAGATAAATGGATTGTAGGTACCCGCCGCCAAATAAGCAGCAGACAGACAAAACAGAATCACCAGCATGCAATAATACCCGGCATGAGATACGATCGCCATAGTCTCAGATCGTGAGGCATTGATAGCGATCTGCAAGCGTTTAAAGATCATTCCGGAGATTGGTGTGGCCAGGATGCACGCGGCCAATAATGTAAAGATCGTTTTAGGATCAAGATAAAACGATGCGTAGTATTTGACCCCATCGGCTCGCGTCAAACCAATCATGCTGGCGACATACTGTACGGCCTGGATCAGTGACTCTGCTCTAAAAAACACCCACCCTACTATGACAACTAACATTACATAGACATGGCGGATCGGTTTCCACATACGTGCGAGACCCACGTGGACCCATCGGAGACGTTCTACAATCAGGCACATTCCATGGAACGCGCC
Source organism: PVC group bacterium (assembly GCA_945870225.1). Classification (GTDB taxonomy): domain Bacteria; phylum Verrucomicrobiota; class Kiritimatiellia; order CAIKKV01; family CAITUY01; genus CAMBRF01. Next base: position 127,007 of record CAMBRF010000003.1, read on the forward strand.
CCATATCAAGAAATTCCAACTAGCTCCGTGCCATAAACCACACAAACAAAAGACAACCCAGAGATTTAAATAGGTTTTTAGTGATGAACCATGACTCCCCCCCAACGGTATATAAAGGTAGTCACGAAACCATGTTGATAACGAAATATGCCATCGTCGCCAGAATTCCCGAATGGACTGTGCAATGTAAGGAAAATTGAAATTCTCGAGGAACTCAAATCCAAAGAGACGCCCAAGTCCAATCGCCATGTCCGAATATCCTGAAAAATCAAAATATATTTGTAATGTGAAACACGTTATTCCAAGCCAAGCCAGACTGGTCGGTAGATCGTGCACAGGTACGGCAAAGACTTTATCGGCAATTTCGCCCAACGGATTCGCGAGTATGATTTTTTTGGATAGCCCGAAAATAAATCGCTGAACCCCTGATGAGAACTGCTCGCGAGTAATTATACGCGTTGCAATCTGCTTCGCGACGTCGTGATAGCGAACAATGGGACCTGCAATTAGCTGGGGGAACATCGTCACATACAATGCGAGATTGGCTATGTTCAGCTGCACATCGGTCTCTTTTCGATACACATCAATCACATATGACATCGCCTGAAAAGTGAAAAACGAAATACCTATAGGCAGAATCACGTGTGGGTAAACGATGGGCGCTAGTGCTGAATCTTGAAAAATGGCGTTCACATTTTGAATAATGAAATTGGTATACTTAAAATAGATCAGCAGACCAAGATTTGCGGTAATGCAAAGGACTACAATCGTCTTCTCGGTAAAGAAAGTGCGTTTTTTCTTTGCTTGTCGACGTTGGATATGGATCAGCAATCCCGCTGTATAGTTCAGAACTATTGAGCCAAGCATAACAAGAACATACACGGGCTCCCCCCATGCATAGAAAACCAGACTCATTACCAGGAGGAATATGTTCCTTGATGATATGCTTCTACAAAAGAAATGCCCAGCCAGCGTGATTGGCAAGAACAGGAACAAAAATAATGATGAAGCAAAGATCACGTGCGCTTCTTTCTAGTCGATGAGGTTGTCCAATATTATTGCTCTTTGTCCGGAGGCATCCGCAAGACAGCTATCATTTCAGTAACCTGCTCACACGGAACCATATCCAGTAACAAGACTGTTCCTAAATAAACCGAGTGATTGCCCAACTTGGGGAGGGAGAATAGACCGGTTTTCGGGCGTGATCAAGCGTAAGCACTCACCTGCAAGAATAAAAGGTACTCTTATTGCGGTAGAGCGCGTCGCACGCTCTACGCAGAGAACGCAGAGTTATTTGCGAATCTGATTCTGCAAACAGCTGCTGGCTATCATGGCATATCGATCTGCAGCCGATAAAACCTCTGGGCCATATTGGTCATCCAATTAGTGAAGGTCACCTCACCCCCCCCTGTAAACGAGGGAGAGACGGGCGTCCATTCCTGTGACAGGTTCGTCGTGCTGTTCATACGGTAGCGACGGCCGGATACCGTGGACCATCTGAAGACCAACCCCTCGACCCGCAGTAAGGATCCGGTCTGCCACACCCCATCAGCTTCATCCCATGTCACACTTTGACACCAGGTGCCAAATTTTTCAGGATCAGCCATCCGAAAGATAGAGACCTCATTGGTCGGATCAGTGCCGGCGATAAACTCTCCAAAATTGGACAGTCCATCCCCATCCGCATCGGCGGCGGCATCATTAGTCGCCACTTGCAACCCGTACCTGATTTCCCAGCCGTCGATCATTCCGTCCCCTTCTGTATCAGTCGTGAGAGGGTTGGCACCGTTGATGAATTCGTTCAAGTCATTCAGGTCATCTGTGTCGTAATCATCCAACCCCGTCCGAGCCAAGGAATCAAACCATTGCATCTCCCAGGCATCATTCATTCCATTGCCATTGGGATCCTCGGTCATGCGGCCATGTAACTCAAATTCCGCCAGTGCCCCATGTGAGTGTATCTCCTGATATATACCCCAGCACATTGCATGACGAGACCTCGCTGGTAATAATGTTTCCGCCACCGTGCGAAACAACTGCGCACAACAAAATTTCGATGGCTAACCCGAAAGATATTATTCGTCTATTCGCCATGAGAGCATCCTTGTTTTTTCTTGAAAACCGGAACCTTACTAATGTGAGATTCTACCGATAGTCGAACTCTGTTCCGGAAGGAGAATAAATGCAATAGAAATCGTTTCCTATTCCTGAAGGAACGAAGAGGGCAACATGGAGAGCGGAATGAGCCGTTCTATAAAAGTCTTATGGCCACCACAAAACATATATATCAGAATCAAAAAGCACTCACCCAACGCGCGAGACGATGACGCCCATGTTCCTCCCGGCCCAACGGGTCAAGGGGAAAAGCGGCGTCCGACTCTGATTCCACCAGCCTGTCACACTTAAGCCGCAGCTTTGACACAAATCCGCCAATGCGCGAGGGGTAAAATCGCGAATGTGCCCTGCCGGTTTGAATTTCGCCAAGTGTTTCTGCCCAAACGGCGGCCAAAATCCATATGTCCCGGATTCAGTGCCTACCTCCGTTCCTAACGGCTGGCCAGCAAACAGGAATAAAACCCGATTAATCCACGCCGCAACATTCGTCACACTTATTACGGCCAAAACGGAAGGAGCCAGCGTTCTCGGCTGTTCGCCGCTTAACTACGAGAATAAACTTGTCGCATAACACATGAAATCACTTCGCTTCATGCGTCCGAATTATCGGGGCAAGATCAGGCTTTTACGAATCTTACTGCTCCATCTCATATATCTCTTTGACATCCATATCACTCAACGCGCGATCGAATAGCATGATGTCGTGAATCATCCCTTTCCCGAACCCTGAGGCACGATTCGCCATAATTCTCAGCTGATCACTCGTTTGCAATATTGGCCCACCAGTTCCCTCTCCTTGAACGATATAATTGGTCCTCGCAACGCCGTCGAGATAAAGCTTTATCTTCTGGCCGCTTCCCCTTCGTTCGTCGTAAGTAAAAGCGACATGATGCCATTCGTTGGATGGAACAATGTCTTTTTCTGCAGCTAAATAGCGGACCATCTGGCCCGCCCCTTGGCCGAATCCTGCGTAAAAATTACCTGCCCCGTCATCTGCAATGAAATCGAAATATCCATTGTAAGACGCCCCACCTCTGTAGTTACTGAGCACGATCATTGTGCGGGAGCTCCTATTGATCCAAGCACATCCGCTTAGCTGTCCGAGTGCCTGATAGAGATCCGTGCGACCCAACTCAATATAGTCATCCACGCCGTCAAAAACGTAGGCGCCCCCCATTGCATTTGTCTCAACCCAAGTGGCGCCATAGAGGTCTCCGTAGTTGCCTCTCCCGCTTCTATCCGTAATTCGTTCAGCATCCCTTTCATGAAACGAGTAATGCGCTATCAACCCAAACAATGTACCCTTAAGCATTGCCGTTACTTTGTAGAAGTTCGGCACTGAAACAGAAATGTCATCATTGGAGGCCGTTGCAGGAATACATTGAAAACTGGCCCATGTACGTGACCATGGGCCATGCGCTTTTGGGGCCCAATCAACTCGATAGTAAGCAGCATTTGATATTTGGTTAAAAGTCAGCGTCCCGTTATGGTAGCCTTTAACCTTGATCTCAACTTCCTGGGCTGCACACGAAGCAGCGATCACGACAGAAAACATAACTTTAATTGCAGTTCTCATATTGGCCTCCTATTTCTCTCTTTCATCGGCAATAAATGCATTCTCTTGCATGCACAATTGTCACATCAGATAGCGCCTACCGACTGACCCGTTTAATCATGCCGTTGAGTTATCAACTGGCATTCAGAGCGTTTACCGCATGTCGTAAATTTTTTTAACTTCAAGAGCACTCAAAGCTCGATTAAATAGCATGATATCGTGAATCATGCCTTTTCCAAAACCTGAGGCACGGTTTGCCATGATTCTCAACTGATCACTTGTCTGCATAATTGACCCGCCGTTCCCTTCTCCTTGAATGATGTATTCCTTAATTTCTGCACCATCAAGATACAATTTGATCTTTTGTCCGCTACGCCTCCGCTCGTCATATGTGAATGCAACATGGTGCCATTCATTGGCTGGAAAAATGTCTTTTTCCGCTGCAAGGTAGCGCACCATCTGGTCAGGCCCTTGGCCAAAACCCACGTAATAGTTTCCAGCCCCGTCGTTGGGAATGAAGTCGAAATAGCCATTGTAAGATGTACCCCCGCGATAGTTACTGAGCAAGATCATTGAGCGCGACTGCCTGTTAATCCAAGCACACCCACTGAACTGTCCTTGAGTTCTATAAGTGTCACTTGGGCCGAGTTCAATGTAATCACCCTGCCCATCGAATTCATAACTGCCGCCCATCTTCCCCCCTGCAATCCAGGTTGCGCCATGTACCTCACCATTATTATCCGTCGGGCTGAGGTCAATTGCACCTTTTTTTACGTTATTTTTGCCAAAATCGTAGTGCAATATGAGACCATTTCGCAAAAACAATGGAAGCGTTTTCCCCCGTGTGCTCTCACTATTAACTGGAGGCGCGGCATCAATCACTACTGGTTGTGATTCCCTCATTTTCTTTAGTCCCAATTCTACCTGCTGGATCTCACTATTAACGACTTCCGCCTCGGCCATTCTGTTCTGCTGAAGCAGAAACGTGATGTGTTTTTTTAGAGCAGTCACGTAGAGCTGAGCCAGCCTCGTTATTCGCGCATTCCGATCAGCCATGACAAGGGACGCCGTTGATCTGTAACTATTTTGTGCATCACAAATTCCGGAAAGCATCCCGGCTGGGCTTTCCTCGGGAATTATTTTACATGATTCAAAACGAAGTTTTTCGTCTAGAATAGCTTTTGTGTCTGGAAAATTACCAATTTGTTTAGCATTGTTTTCCAAGGCCTCTAATGCCTTTATGTAGCGTCTATCCGCCTCAACAAGGATCGATCCGTTGGTGCGGATCTTCGTCAATTCCTGCTCGTAAATATCCTTATATTCGGCCAACGTCTGCGGCGTTGCCCCAAAAAGTTCAAAAGAAAAACAGGCGCACACCAAAAGCGCTATACGCACGAACTGATTCATCTCTTACCTCCCAGAATATGAGCGACAAGAATGGTGAGCTATCACACCCACCACAAAAATTCTAAATCAAGCAATACTCATATCCATTTATTTGATCACTCAGTGACATCACCAACAATCTGCACGCCTACGGAGGAGCTTTTCGTGTCCGGCGAACCCCAGCTACGCCGAAACAACTTACAGGGATCCACATTGTTCATCCATGCCCCGTTTCGAAAAACACGATCCGAACCATCTACTGGCACTACACGACGCCCTCGGCACTATGCGGACTGACCACCATGAATCCCCGCCATTATTTCTACGATGTTTTCTGAGCCACATCATGGCCCATTCTACCGCCGACCTAAATAAAATCCTGCCCGGAAAATGGTCATAGTTGAGCGATTGACCGGGCTCACAGTATCCGGGTTGACCGGACTCTTGCTTACCGCATATCGTAAATATTCCTAATTTCAAGAGCGCTCAAGGATCGATTAAAAAGCATGATATCGTGAATCATTCCTTTCCCGAACCCTGAGGCCCGGTTCGCCATAATTCTCAGCTGATCATGCGTTTGCATAATTAGCCCGCCAGTTCCCTCGCCCTGAATAATGTAATTGCTCAGCTCGTCGCCATCGAGATAAAGTTTAATTTTCTGTCCGTTTCCCCGTCGTTCGTCATAAGTAAAAGCAACATGGTGCCATTCATTGGCAGGAACAATGTCTTTTTCGGCAGCCAAATAGCGTACCATCTGGTCAGCCCCTTGGCCAAACCCAGCATAATAATTGCCGGCCCCATCATTTGCAATGAAGTCGAAATGTCCTTTGTAAGACGCACCACCTCTGTAGTTGCTCAGCACGATCATTGTGCGCGAGCTCCTGTTGACCCACGCACAACCGCTGAACTGATCCTGAGTCTGATATGAATCCGTAGGACCAAGCTCTATGTAGTCGTCCTGACCATCAAAGTTATAGACCCCACCCATTCTCTCATCCGTCATCCAGGCGGCCCCATACACAGTGCCATTATTGCCGGTGGGACTCGAATCAAAAGCTTTTTGCCCCTCATCGGCATCAAACGCAAGTCGTAGAACCATCCCTTTAAGCAAAGACTCCGACAAACCCTTCCCTATTCGGACAACCTGAATCTTTTTAATGTGCTGGGCGCTTATGGCTATTTTCCCAAAAGCACACTCCAAATCGATCGACCCGGTTGTCAGGACACCCTTGAGAATATCACCATTCTGCATAGCGACCGATGCCGTCTCATGGTCAGGTGCGACCGTAACGGCAGAAACTTCAGCAAGAGGAATGTCCAGTTTGGCGTAGGACGTCTGGAATGAGATTGCTTTCAGCCCGGGAAGCCCAACAAGATGAGAGCCATCACTCAGGTCTAACTTCAGTTTTACCTCAGAATTGTTGGTCTCCTGAGCCATAACAGTCATCACACCGAATAATATTGCCGTGACGACGGCCGCCCACATCGTTCGTCTATCTGCCGGAACTGGAGCGAATTCCCCAAGCGGCGCAGCAGGTGGCACAAGAATTTCTGGCCGAAATCGGCGAGTCGTATGGCTTACCGAGAAGGCCCACCATCTGATAGGAGTTTTCTGGGTTTTCATGTTGTCGATAAGCGTCGTTTTCATGTTTCAGAGTTTGCGACAAGAATCGACGAGCGTCAAGCTTGTCAAGGGGTCAAGCGACGAGGGGGGCGTCTCTTCCGTAGTCGCCATGACGATCGCAAAATGTATTACGAACCCGGCAAACACGCTTGCCAATTGGACTTCTGGGGTATCCATTTGACTGGCGTAACCACAACCTGGAGAGAGCGGGGACTCACCACCCGCTCCGCCCCCTCGGCTCTTCCTTCAAGAAACGTTGCGGGAATTTTGGCCACTCCGTGGACGAAATGCCCGCGACATTGGGCTTTCTCTAAATCTTCAGTCTTCTCCGTGTTCCCGTGCCTCCAGCCGCAGGCGGGTGGTGAATCTTTTCTCCTTTTCAACCACAAGCTGTAGGCGGCACGCCAGCGAAATGGATACCCCCGTTCCGGATTCCCAGATTTCCTTAATCAGTGGTGAAGTCCATTTTCGCTGTGCCTCAGTGCCTCCATCCACACCGGCCTGGGGTCAGGCCGGCTCCAGAAGAACGTCACAGGTGCGGCTCCATCAGCGGCAGGTAGTGCATCGTGAGGAACTAATGGCTACAGTGCGAATCGCTTCAGCCTCGGCGTCCACATGTGACGCCAGTGTTGCTGTTTCTGACAACCTAGCATATGCTAGGTGTATGGAAAAGAGACCAACTATTTATGACGTCGCCAAGGCCGCTGGCGTTTCCCGGACCGTTGTTTCTCTGGTCACTAATGGCAAGGCCGACAAGTATCAAATCGCCAGGAAGACTCAGGACCGGGTCAGAACAGCCGTCCGCCAGACCGGCTACGTTCCCAACATGTTTATCAGGAATCTGTTTCTCAAACGCCGGGAGACCACCGGCGGGGACGGATCGGGCACCGAACTGGAGCCCGTGAAGGTGTCTCTCGTGGTCAACCAAGCACTGGCCGCCGCCGGGTATAACGTCAAAATCTCCACCTTGGATGCCGAATCGGTCACCGCAAGCCAGATCTTAGCTTTGCTAAATTCCGGGGTACTGGTTCTGATCACGCCGCAGCCGACGCATCCGATACCGGCGCCGACCCCCATCCCACCGGTTCCGGATCCGTCGCCGACGTCCATGTATCCATCCGCGACGCAGACGCCTAAACCTGTTGGAATTCCGGCCCCCGTTCACAGTCCTTCCTTTGCGGTTACGTCTCAACCGGCTCCAGCCCCACGCCGTGAACCGGTTCCCTCCACAGCGTCCCTCCCGGTGTCCGAACCCATTACCGCTCCTGAGCCGACACCGCCAGCACCGGCAATGGCAACAGAACCCGTCATTATGGAAACTCAGCCGGCGGCCCCGGAATCGGTGATAGCGCCGGCCCCGCAGCCGGTTGCGATACCGGAGCCCGCGATTGTGGAAACCCCGCCGCCGGTGACGGGTCCTGAACCAGAACCCGTCGCAGCCTCCGCCCCGGTGTCCGAACCCATTACCGTTCCTGAGCCGATACCGCCTGAAGCGGCAACGGAACCCGTCATTGCGGAAGCTCATTCGGCGGTCCCGGACCTGGTGATAGAGCCGGCCCCGGAGCCTGTTGCGATACCGGAGCCTACGATTGTGGACGCCCCGCCGCCGGTGACGGGCCCTGAACCAGAACCCGTCGCAGCCTCCGTCCCGGTGTCCGAACCCATTACCGTTCCCGAGCCGACACCGCCAGCTCCTGAAAAGGTAACGGAACCCGTCATTACAGAACCTCAGCAGGCTGCCACGGAACCGCTGATAGCGCCAGCTTCAGAACCTGTTGCGACACCGGAGCCGGCGATTGTGGAAGCCCCGCCGCCGGTGACGGGTCCTGAACCAGAACCCGTCGCAGCATCCGTCCCAGTGTCCGAGCCGACTACCGTTCCCGATCCGACACCGCCAGCACCGGCACCGGCAATGGCAACAGAACCCGTTATTGCGGAAACTCTACCGGTGGACGCCGGTGTCCCTACCGGCGCCTGACCGCTGGGAACAGCACGGTCTACCTGAGGGACAATACGGATAAGGATGGGAATTTATCAGCGGTATCCGCGTCATCCGCGGTTAAAGTCCCCGCCGTTTTTTGAACGACAGCATCGCCGGCGGCCAGGAATGGCCGCCCTCCCAAACTATCCGTGCTGATCTGTGTTTATCTGTGGTCTACTTCCGGGTTATTGCAAATAAAACGCAACCACAGATGTACACAGATGATGGGGTACGAGATGCTCTTGGGTGGACGCCGGTGTCCCTACCGGCGTCTGAAGCAGGTGGTGAATCCCTTCGCGCGACAGGGCGCGGTCACGCCAAATATTAAGGAGTCGACGGCCGACTCAGATCATAAATTTGCCGAATCTCCTGGGCAGTCAACGCCCGATTGAAAATCATAACTTCGTCAATCATTCCATTCGCAGAAACTGATGGATCCGTTTGGTGCGACATGATTCTCAGTTTATCGCTCGTGCCTAGAATCGGCCCACTATTCCCCTCGCCCTGCACGATGCAACCACTGAGTTCCAGCCCATCAAGATAGATCTTTATCTTGTTTCCATTCCCCCTCGTTTCGTCGTACGAGAATGCTACGTGATGCCACTGTTGTGTACTCACTCTCCCTTCTTCGTCAGAATAGTAATAGCGAAGCTGCACTCCATCGGCTTGCCCGAAAAGAACATCCAGGTTTTTGATCGCATCATACTGAAACACAAGCAACCCTCCCGAAGCAGATCCTCCGCGATAATTGCTCAGCACATAAACTTCCTTCCGCACAAAGACCCAAGCGCAAACACTTAGTTGCCCTGTCGTGCAATAAATGCTGCTTGGCCCCATCTCAATGTAGTCGTTTGTCCCAAAACACGAATACGATCCGCCTGGTACACCGTTCGAGACCCAGGTGGCCCCAACCACGGTTCCGGTATTATAGATTGGGCCATAATTGCTGACCACCCCCCCTTCATCCGCGTCGAATGTGTAATGGGACATTAAGCCATTGGGCAGATTTGTGGCGGACGTTCCACGAACACGAAAATACATCGGAATATCGGCCGTCATCAAATTCGTAACTACATTTACACTGGCAAGGTCTTGCCAATTTGTCCTTCCCGCATCCGTCAGACTGGACGCCCATTCAACAGTAGCCGTACTGCCGACCAAGAGACCTTCGAATGAGAGCGATCCGTTTTTGCAGATTGATTTAACCTCCACTGCTTGCCCAAGATTAACCATTGCATTTGCCGTAATCAGCGCCCAAATCATACTTTTATTCATTATTACGCCTTACCGATTATTGTTATAATGTTGTTATCTATATATTATATATATAGTTATTGTCTAGCTGTAAAGTATTGTTTATTTATTTAACAATCAGAAACAGAAGCTGGCGACAGCTAGACAGGCCATCTGTACGCGGATTAGCAATCATCTTCCTATTGGAGCCGAATTATTATGCCGGTCTTGCTTGATTTCTTAGCAGCGTCACGTATCCTGCAGAGTTTGTAATCATAGAAGGGCGAAGCCTCTTCTTATCTGTGACACCAAAACTGTGAGTGTTGCCTGATAAGAGCCCCAAGCAGATCTGGGAAATTAACATGAAGATTCTCATTTTAACGAACGGGTACCTTGCTGAAGGCGTTAGCGGAGGCGAGAAACACCTGATCGACATTGCGGAACAGTGGGCAGCAGAGCACGAAGTGACATTCATGTTGCCTTCTTTCGCCGCCGGACGCATACGGACACCTGTGCGCAGTGTCAGCTACAAATCATGGAAACCGGCATCCATTCTGGGCATTGTCACTACGTATAGTATTCGTACTTTTCAGGCCTTAAACATCATCCGCAGGGAAAGAGCCGATCTGGTGATTTGCTCACCAGGGCTCCTTGACGTGATCCCCGGCCTGTTCCACAAGGCAATATACCGCTCAAGAGTCGCGATCTATGCCTATCATCTTGCCGCGAAGCGCCCTGCGCATAGTCTCCTCAAACGTTTTCAATATGCTCTGTATCGCCTCAATCAGTGGTTTTCGGTGCGGCTTTTCAAGAAAGCTGACGCCATCATCACCTGCAACGAATACGTGAAGCAGATGCTAGTTGATTTAGGGATTGAGGCCAACAAGGTCCGCGTAGTCTTCCTGGCGGTAAATGTGGACCAAGTGCGCGCCGCCAAACCGCGCCGGAAATGCCAAGCACTCTTCATCGGTAGGCTCGTGGCGCAAAAAGGTGTGTTCGACATCATCGAAGCCGTTAGGGACCTACCCGTGACCGTTGGATTGGTCGGCAATGGGGAGGAACACGACAGTCTTCAGAAGTTGATCCGGGAGAACAAAATGGAGGACCGGGTGCAGTTACTCGGATATATCATTGATACGGATCCTTTGCTCTACGAACTGCTCCAAGGCTGCGATTTCTTCCTGTTCCCAAGTTATGAAGAGGGGTATGGAATCGTTATCGCCGAAGCGATAGCGGCTAACAAGCCAGTTATCGCCTATGAGTTGGCCCACTATGGAACGGCATTCAACAACAGCGTCATCACCGTCCCCAAAGGCGACGTGGCGGCATTGAAGCAGAAAATCGAAGATCTGATGGCTGGCAATATAGACCTGAATTTAATTCATGAAAGATATAGCGGAGTTACATTACTCAGCCCTGCCGAATCGGCAGCGGCCAACCTCGAGGCGATTCTCAGGCGCTAAAAGCGGGAGATACCCATCTTGTTATTCATTATCAACAAGCTGCAGTCCCTATGGACTTGAACGCAGAGCCTAAACTTGCGGTGATAATCTCGGGATATCCTTCTTTCGTGCTGAAAAACCGTTCCACCTGCTCCAGCTTTAAAGTGCTCACCAACACCGTCCGGCAGCCGGCTGTGTTGCCGGCTTGGATGTCGTTTAGGCCGTCACCCACCATCCAACTGGCATGAAGATCGATACCCATTTCCGCAGCGGCGCGGATCAACATCCCAGGCTTGGGTTTGCGACAATCACAGTCCATGACATAGGGCGAGGCCACACCGGGCGGCCCTTTTGGATGGTGCGGACAGAAATAGAGAGCATCCCACCAGGCCCCCTCCAGCTTCAGTAACTCCGCAAGGCGCCCGTTGACAGCCTCCAATTCCGGCAGCGTCAAAGTGCCCTTCGCTATACCAGGTTGATTCGTCACGACCACCAGTTTGTAACCCGACTCCCTCGCCTCACGCATAAAAGCGGCAACTCCAGCAATCAACACCACCTGCTCCGGGCGCCGGGGGGAGTCCAAAAGACCATGTGTCTCGTCGTACACCATCTCATTGAGCGTACCGTCCCGATCCATAAATATAGCTTTTATTCCCATGAGCTTGACTGACCCACCCAGTTTCATCTGCGTTTATCTGTGTCCATCTGTGGTTTTAAACTTTCCCAACACCGGCTACGGCTTCCCACTTGGTTGCCATGGTCTTCAGCAGGGGATGGGAAACCAACAAATGCCAGACAACAGCCTGAAACGCCTCCGTGTGGGGCGTCACCGCATCAGGAGCCACCGTGGGAACAATCACACAGGCATCCGCCACCTGCGCCGTATACCCGCCATCCCGCCCCACAATACCCCCGACCTTCGCCCCAACCGCCTTGGCCAGCTTGATCGCCTCCACCAGATTCGGACTGACGTTCTTGGCCACGTCACCCCCACCAACCGACATGATGAAAACCATGTCTCGTTGATTCAATCGGCTGGCTTTGAGCCACTCCGCAAAGACGCCCCCCCACCCCTCATCATTGATCCGGGCCGTAAGCTCAGAAACGTTGTCGGTCGGCGCATAGGCTTCGATGCCACACAGCTTACGGAAATCGTTCACGGCATGGGAACAATTGGCCGCACTTCCTCCCACTCCCAGCAGGAACAGGCGCCCCCCGCCCGCACGCACACTGGCGATCAACTCCACCAACCGCACCACAGCCTGCGTGTCAATCCGGTCCAGAATCTCACGCGCCTGCGCCAAGTGTCGCACCACAAAATCATTCGCATCAGTCGAGGTCGGTTGGTTCATCTCTATCTCCCCAAAAAACTCTTCTTCAGCCCAGTGGAGGGTTGCGTTTTGTCGCAACCGTCTTTCCGGCGACAACGAAACGCCGCCCGACAACAACGGACGGCGACTCCCATAAATGCGGCGCATGCCCTGCCGCGACGGTTCAAGGCCATTCGTCCCGCTCAGCAAATCTTGACTATCAACCATATTCCGGCCTATTATCAAGCAAATAGCAGGAATCGAACTCTATGACGCACTCAGACATATTAGCCAAGCTGAAGGTCAAGATCTTCGCCGACGGCGCTGATGAAAAGTCCATCCGTGAACTGTATCCTTGCGCTCATATCAAGGGATTCACCACCAATCCGTCCCTCATGCGCAAGGCGGGAGTGGACGATTATGAACGCTTCGCCCGCAATCTTCTGGAATATGTGCGCGCGAAACCCCTGTCCTTCGAGGTCTTTTCCGACGAGTTCCCGGAAATGCAGCGTCAGGCCAAAATCATCAGCGGATGGGGCGAAAATGTGTATGTCAAAATACCCATCACCAACACACGCGGCGAGTCAGCCGCCCCTCTGATCGCCACCCTGCTGAAAGATGGCTTGAAATTGAACATCACCGCCATGCTGCCGCAGACACAGGTGGACGAGATCCGCCCCCATTTCTCAAAGAAATCGCAAGCTTTCATCTCCATTTTTGCGGGTCGGATTTCCGATACCGGAACAGATCCCGAACCGGTCATGCGGTATGCCGTCGAGGCTTTCAAGGACTGCCCCCATACCGAAATCCTGTGGGCCAGTTGCCGGGAACTCTACAACGTATTCATGGCGGACCGTACAGGGTGTCATATCATCACCGTTACGCATGACCTCCTGAAAAAACTTTCCCTGCTCGGCCGCAACCTCAATGAGTACTCCCTCGACACGGTCAAAATGTTCTATAACGACGCCCGTGACTCCGGCTATGTGCTGTAACGAGGACAAGGTAGCCAGAATACAGAATTCAGGAGTCAGAATGAGGTCTTGGCTGTACGGTCCTCTAATGGGAGGGCGTGCATGTTGCGCGCTGCGGACGGCGCCACGCCGTCCCTCCCCGAAATTGAAGAACGGCTCGCAGGCCATTCTGAATTCCGACTACCGGGTTCTGACTACTGAAGGATTGTCACTATGAACGATCGCAAAATCCTGATTACCGGCTGCGCTGGCTTTATCGGCAGCAACCTGGCGGACCGCCTTTGCCGGAAAGGCTATTCCGTCGTCGGCGTGGACAACCTGTCCTACGGCTTGGCCTCTCAAATTCCGTCCGCCGTCGACTTCCACAAGGTCGATATCCGCGATCCTGCGATCCGCCCTCTTTTTAATGGCGTGGATACGGTTTTCCACCTGGCTGCCAAAAATTGCATCGCCGACTGCCAGAAGGATCCGGTGGAAACAGCCTCGATCAACGTGGAAGGGACCGTGAACGTGTTCGAAGCCGCACAACGCAGCGGCGTCCGCAAGGTCGTCTACGCCGAGTCTTCCGCCATCTACGAGGGCTCCACCCGCCTGCCGACACCGGAAACGGAGGAAGCACCCCAGAGCTTTTACGCCCTGAGCAAGCAGGCGGCCCATCTCTTCGCCCTCGGCTACGCTCGATTTCATGGTCTCCGCCTGTCCGGCTTGCGCTATTTCTGCGTCTATGGCCCGCGGCAGGACTACCGGCGCAGCATCCCCCCCGTCATGAGCGCTTTCATTATCCGCCTGCTGCGCGGGGAGTCACCGGTCATCTACGGAACAGGCGACAAACGCCGCGATTTTATCCACGTGGACGACATCAACGATTTTCATGAGCTATGCATCGATTCCCCGCTCACCGACGGAAAAGTCTTTAACCTGGGAAGCGGTACCAACTATTCCGTGCGGGAGATTTACGAACACGTGGCCGCATTGCTCGACAGCCACGTTCCACTGACCTTCCTGCCTGATCTGCCCGGAGAGGCACAGGAAACACTCGCGGATATCTCCCGGGCACAACAGGTCGGCTGGTCACCGAAAATGACCCTCGATGACGGACTGCGGACCATGATCGACTTCATCCGCAAGAATGTGGCGGACTCATGAAAGCCTTGGTCCTGGCCGCAGGCAAAAGCAGCCGCATTGCCTCGCAATCGGGCGGATTGCCCAAACCCCTGATCCCCGTCGCCGGGCAACCGGTTATTGCCCATTCCTTGCGCTGGCTGGCTGACCAGGGGATCACCGACTGCTGGATCAACCTTCATTTCCGCCCTGATGTCATCCGGGAGACGCTGGGCGACGGTTCGCGCTTCGGAATGCAAATCCATTATTCCTTCGAGCCGACCATTCTGGGAACAGCCGGTGCCGTAAAAAATCTGGAATCGATTTGGGATGATGATTTTTTCGTCGTTTACGGTGATAATTTGCTTGGTTTCGATCTTGAGGCCATGCAGAGAACCCACGCCGCCAGCGGCGCGATGGCCACCATCGCGTTGTTCGATTGGGACCGGGATCTCCACAGCGGAATAGCCGGTGGACGCGTGATCATGAGCAAGGGGGGCGCCGTACAAGGATTTGTTGAGGGGGGCAACTCCGCCGTTCCAGAATCCCCCTGGGTCAACGCTGGCGTCTATCTTCTCCAACCCTCAATCTGCCGCCATATACCCACCTCCGCTTTTTATGATTTTGGACGTGATGTCTTTCCCGCCCTTTTGAAAGCCAGTCTCCCGGTGCAGGGCTATCCCATCCACGATTACTGCCTGGCCGTCGATACACCGGAAGCCCTGGCGCAGGCTCAACTCATCTTCCAAAACCGCAAAATGCCGCTTTAGTCACTTCATCTGATAGAGACCTTGCAGTATGAGAACATCGCGCAACGGCTTTAGGAGAGGAATATCTGAGGGGGAACCTGGTGTTTTCTGCGCCTCCGTGCCCTCCAGCGAAGCATGAGGCATATTTCTGATAGTCCACTAAACGACACAAACTAAACGAACTCACTATAATCCACAGTAGCGTTAGCAGAAGCTTTGAGCCAAGACACCTGCCTACTAACCCCTTCTGCAATAGACGTGTTGCAGACGATCCCGAATTTGTCTTCGGCAAAACGTGTATCCAGCACAAGGTCTAAGGCATGTCCTGGAAGTTTGAACACTGGAGAGTGACTGCCGGCAACGCTCACGGCGATCGAAGCTAGTTCGTTCATCGAGAAAATCTGACGACCAGCCAAATTCGCCGTTCCCGAAAAACCACCTTCAACAGAACGCATAACGGCATCTGCCGCATCTCCGACGTAAACGTAGTTGCGCCGGGCCATTCCCATTCCATTAAGGAAAATGGCTTTATCAGCAATCGCACAACGAATAAAACTTGGCAACGCACGGGATTGCACTTCACCTGGCCCGTATATGCTCGCAGATCTGAGCACAAAAAGTGGGATCCCAGTATCACGCGCCCAGAGTCGCGCGATTTCCTCTGATGCTAACTTGGTGACTCCGTAGAAACTGCTTGGAACAGTGGTGGACTTCTCCAAGATTGGATTGCCGTCACTTGCACGGGAGTACACCTCCACAGTACTGACAAGCACACATCGCGAGGTCATCCGACCCACGACCGAGAGCAAACGAGCTGTCCCAAGAATATTAGCTGCGTAAAGTCTCGTGTAGAAGGCGCTCTCATCTCCAGAAGGAGGGATCAGCGCCGCAGTATGAATGATAGCCTCCCATGAATATCCCTTCACCCAGCGAAGATCGTCTTTCTCCAATGAGCACCGCACAATCTCCACTCGTCGTCCGGCGAAGAGCCGCGAAAGAATCTCCCGTGACTCCTCACTGTTGACCTGAGCCACCACAAACTCAGTCCCGGCATCAAGCAGACGGCGGAGAACGACCCGTCCCAGATGACCCGACGCACCTGTCAGCAACACTCTACCCATTTGACGCCACCCTTTTAGTCCATAGCACCTCATCCGCTAGGCCATCTATCATCTTTACAGTTGGTACATACCCAAGAACGTTTTGTGCCTTGGCGATCGAAAACCTGTAGTCAAAACGCGGGACCATACGCGGCCGCATCTCTAGTTCCTGTTCGCATCCAGTCACCTTCCTGATCATCTCGGCAATTTGTATCACAGAGTAGCTCTTCCCTGATGCAATAATGAATAAACCCTCCGCCCCACCGACCACGGCTCGCAGAATTGCCTGAGCAACATCATAACTGTGAACGTAGTCTCGCAAGTCCTGCCCGTCCCCGAAAATAATCATTGGTTTGTGCTCAAGACAACTCCTGATGAAACTCGGGATCATGCGCCTGCCACGGCCTTCGTGTGTGACCGAAGCAACATGTTCGAATGGCCCATACACATGCCCCACACGTAGGATTGACAACCCAAATCCATACCGTTGTGAAGCCACCAGAAACATGTGCTCACTCATCAGTTTTGCCGCACCGTAGACACGTTCGGAATTTACAGGATGACTCTCTTCGACCATTTGGCCTCCGGGGTTTCCGAAAACATCCACGGAACTAATAAAACAAAGGTAGGCTATACGGCCTGCCAATACATTGATTAGATTGAGAGTCATAGTCACCGCGCCATTGATCTCGTCCACACCCCTAGCGTCAATGCTCGAATGCGTACTGACACGTGCCGCCATATGAATGAGAACAAAGCGCTCTGGCAATTGCGCTGAAACAGCAAGCAGGGCGGCCTTATCTGTCAGGTCCACGGCTAAAAAGTGAAGCCCTTTTTGCCTCATTCGCGGAATCGCCTCTGGGTGAGGGGGATACAAATCCAAGATGTAAGCACTTTGCACAGACTCTGGGAGATTCATGACTAGACCAAGACCGACAAAGCCAGCCCCCCCCGTAATGACAAGAGGAATCTGATCTATTCGTTCGCCCAGCGCACGCAGGCAGGTATCAATCGCTCCATCCATTTGCAGACCATTACGCACAGCCCATGTGCATGCATCAGAACTGAACCGGTAAGATTGTTCGTCAGCAAAGATCCAGCAATTGGCTGTGGCATCCCTTAATTATTTAAAAAATAAACCGCCAACTTCTCCTGAAACACTATCGTAGACGTGTAGAGACTGATTTCGCAATACCCTTTTAATACTATTTCTTAGTAGATAGACGGTGAGAGGTCAAGGGCAATGATTGACCTGTCAAGACCCGTTGAGACAACGGGTGCCCAGTCGTTTTAACGAGACTGTCGAAAAACTCCGTTTTCCGTTACGAGCCTATTATTCGGGGGGCTCAAAACACAATGACCATCTGCGGATCGCCCGTTTTACGCATTCTACGAAGTCAATTTTGTGCGCAACCAGCCAAAACTCTGACAGGGGGCTTTTTCGACAGTCTCAACGCGCCGTTTTAACCTTTACACTTCACCCCTGTCAAGTATACTAATTCTTATTGCATATTCACATACGGAGGTCGTTTATGATCGCATCCAAAACTCCATTCCGACTGACTCTGGGCGGGGGCGGCACAGACCTTCCCTCCTTTTACCGTAAACATGGCGGCTTCGTCTTTGCAACGGGGTTGACCAAATACATGTACATTACGGTCAATCGCCCCTCCGTGGATAATTGGGTACGCCTGCATCATGGTGAAACAGAAAAAGTTCGCCATGCCTCGGAACTGCGTCACGAACTTGCCCGCGAGGCCTTGCTTCATCTGGGCGTCACGGAAAGCATCGAAATCTCCGCCCTGGCTGATATCCCCGCCGGAACGGGGCTGGGATCCTCAAGCTGTTACCTGGTTGGCTTGCTGAAGTCCATCCGGGCCCTGCTGCACCAACCCGTTTCGGTTCCAGCCTTGGCTGAAGAGGCCTGCCACATCGAACTGGATGTACTCAAGAAACCCATAGGGAAGCAGGACCAATACATGGCCGCCTACGGGGGCATGACCGTCATGGATATCGACAAGGAGGGTCGTGTTACCGTTCGAAATGTGCAGATGAAAAACTGCGCCACCACGGATTTTGTGAGCAACGTGCATCTCTACTACACCGGCGTCAAACGTGATGCCGTGGACATCCTCAGCGAGCAAAGCCGTAAGATGGAAACCCACGAGGCCGGTTCCGCCGTGGTCGAGGAAAGTCTTCTGCGGATCAAAGACATCGGTCACCGGACACTTGCCGCCATCGAACAGGGTAATCTTGACGATTTCGGCCGCCTTTGTGATGAACACTGGCAATACAAGCTCAAGCTCTCTAACAAGGTGTCCGTCCCGGGCATGAATGAAATTTACGAGGAGACCAAAAAACGCTTCGGCGTCCTCGGCGGAAAAATCGCAGGGGCCGGTGGCGGCGGATTCCTGATGTTGTATTGTCCCAACAAGCACCAGGAATTGACCCGCTTCATGCATGAACAACGCTGCAAGCGGATCGAGTACGGGATCGACGATATGGGATCACGCATCATCACCTCCGATTAATTGCGCATGAAGATCGCCATCATAGGTGCAGGCCTGATCGGGGTGCGACGTGCCCGGGTTGCCCGCGCGGCCGGCGATGAGGTTGTCGCCGTCTACGATCCCGACACGGCGCGCGCCCAATTGCTGGCAACTGAAGTCAGGGCGTGCCTATCCGACTCGGCAGAAGCCGCGATTGCCCTTTCCGACATCGCCGTTGTCGCCACGCCCAACAAGTATCTGGAACCCGCAGCGCAACGCGCCATGGAGACGGGGCGACATGTCCTGATCGAAAAACCCATGGGCCGCAATCTGGAGGAAGCCCATCGTCTTTTCAAGACGCAGGCAACGCATCGCGGCGTGGTCTTCAAGGTCGGCTTCAATCATCGTTACCATCCCGCCATCATGGCGGCCCATGCCGCTTTCACGGCCGGAAAGATCGGCACAGCCACATTTCTCCGCGCCACGTACGGCCACGGAGGAAGACCGGGCTGCGAAAAGGAATGGCGGGGAAATCCCGACCTGGCCGGCGGCGGGGAATTGACCGATCAGGGGGTTCACCTCCTGGATTTAACCTGCTGGCTGATGAATCGGCCGGATTGGGCATTTGCCCAACGGCGTACCTTTGTCTGGCCCCTCCAGGAACTCGAGGATAACGGCTTTTTCACCCTGGGATGGAATGACGGCCGTCTGGCCCAGATGCACACATCATGGACCCAATGGAAGAATCGTTTCTCCTATCAAATTTATGGCACCGCCGGGGCCCTTGAAATTGAGGGTCTGGGCGGCAGTTATGGCGAGGAATCACTCACCCTCACCCTTCGCAAACCTGAAGGCGGAGCGCCGGATGTACAGCGTCAGGTTTTCACAGGCCCGGACGAATCCTGGCGGCTTGAGTGGGAAGACTTCCGCCGGGCCATCAATCAGGGCGGCTCGCCCATGGGCAATGCTTCGGAAGGGCTGGAGGTTATGGCCGCGCTGGATGCCCTGTATCGCTCAAGCGATTCGTTCCGCCCTGTCACCATTGATTATCCGCATCGCAACGAAACCCGAAAATAAGCTAGGCTACGAAACACGCGAAATTAAGCCGGACGGCGTCACGCCGTCCCTCCCAAAAAAATCCACCTTACTAATCACTCCCATGCTCCCTTTGCCAAAAATAACGCTGGCCCTTCCCGTCTTGAACGAGGAACGTGACATCGGACGATGTCTGGAATCCATCCATAAACAAGACTATCCCCGGGAATTGCTGGAAGTTATCGTTGCGGATGGCGGGTCAACGGATCGCACAGAGGAAATCGTTCGCTCCTACGGATACCGGTTCCTTCATAATCCATACAAACTTGCGGAACCAGGTGGCGCAATGGCCTATGCAGCGGCCACAGGCGATCTGTTTATTCACCTTGCAGCCGACAATGAACTCCGCGAGCGAAACTGGTTGATGGAAATGGCTCAACCGTTTCTGGCGGACAAGAATATCGTGGGCGCTTTCTGTCGCGTGGAATGCAATCCCGGCGACAACGCTTTCCTCAAATACTTCAATTTCGACACCGATCCGTTTTCTGCCTTTGTGTATTGGAACGCCTCGCATCCCGAGACGTTCGGGCAGCGTTACCCGGTCAAAAAAGATACCGGTGCTTATGTGATCTACCAGTTCGACACCCAGTACTACCCTTTGGTCGCCTTGGCTCAGGGTTTTGTCGTACGCCGTACCTTCCCACGCCCTACGGATACCATCCACGATGACATTCAACCCATCGTCCGCATGATCAAAGACGGGCATGACCTCGCCTATGTCCGCACCGTGACCATTGGTCACTATATTTTTGATAATTTTGCCCACTATCGCCGGCGCATGTTGCGCAAAGTCTCCGAGAGTTTCACCCAGGCCAATCATGGTTTCCATGTCCGCGAAAAAGCCTTGCCTTGGCCGCGCCGGTTGCGACAGTATCTTTTCGTTCCGTGGGCGCTAACAGTGATCGGTCCTTTTTTCAGTGCGTTGGGCCGATTTTTCCGTACCGGGCACTGGCATCATTTCTACCATGTGCCGGCGAGTTTCCTGCTGGCGGCTTATATCCTGCGCATGGCTCTGGAAGTCCGGCTGCTTAAGCTGAGGAAGGCACCGACAGGACAGTATCATTGATGGGTTACGGAATGACAGTCGACGCATTTGTGTCACATTTCAGGGAGGGACGGCGTGTCGCCGTCCGCGGCGCGTAACAGGCTAGCCCTCTCGAAATCTTTTGGAGAGTACTATGACAGCAACAAACATTGCATTGGTCGATCTGAAGCGACAATACGCCACGATCGGCAAAGATCTGGAAGCTGAAGCGCTGGCCGTGTTGCGGTCCTGCAACTATGTGTCAGGCGCGCGTGTAACGGACTTTATGTCCGAGTTTTCTCGCCTGCATGCGGCCAAATTCGGAATCGGCCTCAGCACCGGCACCGATGCCCTCCATCTGGCGCTCTGGGCCCTCGATATCGGCCCGGGTGACGAAGTCATCGTCCCGGCCAATACCTACATCGCGACCGCGGAAGGGGTGTCGCTATCCGGGGCACGCGTAGTTTTTGCCGACCACGACGAGTTCTACAATCTGGATGTTCAGGACATGAGCAAACGGATTACCCCGCGCACCAAAGCTGTGATCGCCGTCCATCTCTACGGTCAACCCGCCCAGTTGGACGCCATTCAACGCGTCTGCGAGCAGCACCACCTCGTCCTGATCGAAGACTGTGCGCAGGCTCACCTGGCCCGTTATCAAGGGCACTCCGTGGGTTCGGTCGGTCGCGTCGGTTGTTTCAGCTTTTACCCCGGAAAGAATCTAGGGGCCTGCGGCGAAGCCGGGGCCGTTATCACGAACGATGCCGCCTTGCATGAACGCATGCGGCGAATCCATCAACACGGTGTGACCGACAACAAGTATCACCACTGGGAGCCGGGGCATAATTACCGTATGGAGGAACTGCAGGCCGCCTTGCTCCACGTCAAGCTGCATCACCTGCAGGCCTGGACCAACCAGCGGCACGCCCATGCACGCCTGTATAACGAACGGCTCAGCGGAATCGCCGAAGTGCAATGCCCCCGCGAGCGAGCGGGAACGGAGTGCGTCTATCACCTCTATGTCATTCAAGCCAAGCAACGTGACGCCCTTTCCGCCTATCTTAAAACAAAAGGCATCGCGACGGGACTGCATTATCCCACACCGCTGCACTTACAACCCGCCTACGCCTCCCTGGGCCATAAACCTGGAGATTTCCCCATGGCTGAACGCTGCGCCTCCCAGATTCTGTCCCTGCCCATGTTCCCCGAGTTGACCCCGGCGGAGATCGAACTGATTTGCAGGGAAATCAGGAACTTCTATGCAGGGCAGTCGAAGTGAATACCGGCACCAAACTAAATGTGGCCGTCTGCGGCCTGGGTTGGTGGGGCAGCAAAATCCTGAGAAATTGCGCGCGCCACACACGTGTCGCCCAAGCCATCGGGGTCGACCCCGATCCGGTGCGGCGATCCGAAATGGAGAAGCAGTTTGGCGTGACCACCTGCGCCAGCCTGACGGAAGCAGCCGAAAAGGCCCCCCTGAATGCGGCATTCATTGTCACACCGCCCGCCACCCACTTCCCGATGGTAAAGCAGGCCCTGCTTTCAGGACTGCATGTTGTGGTGGCCAAGCCGCCGACACAGACGCTCCCCGAGTTGAAGGAACTGATTTCCCTGGCTCAGGCAAAAAAGCTGATCCTGATGACCGACGCCACCTTTTGTTACAGCCCGGCCTGCCGCAAACTGCGTTCCATTCTCAGCAGCGGCGTAATCGGGTCCGTGCGATACGTTGAATCGGTCCGCTACGGCGACAATCTACGCGTACAGGGATATAGCCGGCTGGAAAGCGCGGGGCGCGCCACACAAACGGATGTCATCAAGGACCTTGTGATGCATGATCTGTCCTTGCTGCTGCTGCTCTTCGGGCACGACTTCAAACTGGACTTCGTGAGCTCCGCCGCCAATATTTTCCCTGAACTGACCGAAACAGCTCACATCCACCTCCGCACCGGGGATATCCGCGCCCACATCGCCCTGAG
>CAMBRF010000004.1 GCA_945870225.1 PVC group bacterium
GGCTTGACAGGCCGACAGCACGGCGCGTCATGCCGCGCCGAAGAAAAGCGGCGTCAAGCCGCCGCACTCCAAAAACATGCCTTCCACCTGAGTATTTGAGCCAAAAAGCCAGAATATAGGGAATTAGATGCGTTTGCCCTGAGAGACACGTGTCTTCGTATTGACGTCAGCGGTCGATGACGGTAGGGTTCCGGCTGTTTGTTCGTGAAGTTTCCGGTCTCTAAGTCGTCTGAAAGGACTCAGTATGTCAAAAGCATTCTCCCTCGCCTCACTCTGCCTTTGCGCCATGATCCCGCTGTCCGCCTGCTCATCCATGACCCCGCCCGCCCAGACCAGCAAGGTCATTCTCTATGACGGACCCAAGGGAATTGACGCCTCGCCCCTTTACAGTGTCCGCATCAATGGCAAGACCGCCTTTGTCTACCCTTGCAGCGTCAGTCTGATTGCCGACGCCGCAGGCAACCTGATGCACATCGACAAGCGAAACAACCTTGTCGACCGCGCCCCCGCTGCCATGTGCTCCTTCGACTTCACCGGCCAGGTTGAAGTGGAAGTGACCATCATGGGTCCGGCAACGCACGTTCTGCCGCCCTTCGTCACGGTCCGCCCGCAGCGGCACGGCATCGTGCCGGTGATCGACGGCAATACCTTCCGCTTCAAAATCGATAAGCCTTGTCAGTTGAGCCTCGAGCCGATGGGTCTGATCACAGCCCCGCTGCTGCTGTTCGCCAATCCTCCGGAAATGCTGCCGCCGCCGGCTCCCACCGCACCGGGCGTGATATACTTCGGACCCGGTGTCCATAAGCTCGGGTTCAAGGATAAGATCCCGTCGGGAACCACGATCTACATTGCCGGGGGCGCCGTGGTCCGGGGTCAACTGTCGGCTGAAAACGCCTCGAACATCACCGTCCGCGGGCGCGGCATTCTGGATTCAAGTCTTTCACCGATCGAAGGCCCGGCCAATGAGTATGGCCATAACGGGCGCCAGACACGGTGGTTCAAAATAAGGAACCTGACCATTGAGGGCATTATCCTACATGATTCGCCCTCGTGGGGCATCGAGTTGGCGCATTGCGACAATGTTCAGGTGCGGAACGTGAAGGTGATCACCAGCCGCGGCGCCGATGGAGTTGACGTGTGCAGCAGCGAAAACGTCCTCATTGCGGACAGTTTTTTCCGAACACATGACGACTCGATCAATGTCAAAGGCCTGACCGATCTGGCGGTTGGCTATCCGGGAGACGGGAAAGGGGGGTGGAGCCCTGCGGGGAATCGCAAAGCCGCACGCAACATCACCTTCACCAACCTCGTCCTCTGGAATGACCGGGCACACGTCATGATGGTGGGGCCGGAAACGCGTGCCACGGTGGTTGAAAATGTGTTGTTCAAAGATATCGACGTGATCCACGCACTAAGCGCCAGCGTTATCGGACTGTTTAGCGCGGATGCTGCCCCCATGCGCCGCATCCGCTTCGAAAACATCCAGATCGAAGACGCCCGCGTGCTGACATTGCTTGAGATCCGTGTGGGCCCGGCCTATACCACCGCCGACCCTGAGTGCGGACCCGTGGAAGATGTGACGTTCCGGAACATCACGGTCAACACCCCCGCCCGCCTTTGCTCGGCAGTCTATGCCGACCGCAACACGATCAAGAATGTGCGGTTTGAGAATATCTTTATCTACAACAAGTACGCCCGCACATTTCAGGATATGCCGGTTTTCCTGCGCGGCCAAACGACCAATATCACCATTACCGTCGACGCCCCGGGAAAATAAAAAAGACGCCCTACCTGTTGGATATCACGCGGGGGACCACTCCGGAGCCGGCTTGAAAGACATTCGTCATGGAGGGCGTGATCCACACCTCCATCGGTTGTCGATCGGGCACAAACACCGCCGCGCCGTTGGTGATCGCGGCGGCAACCTTGCCCCCCTCCTCCATCCCCAGCACAAAAAGAGAAGTTGAAAGCGCATCGGCCTCGGCCGCTGTCGCCGCCAGAACCGTCACCCCTGCCATCCCTTCCACCGGCAACCCCGTTCTCGGATCAATGATGTGCGCGCAGCGCCTGTCCCCGATCATGACAAACCGTTCGTAATTACCCGAAGTCGCCACCGCCATGCCGTCGCCCAGGTCCAACCTCCCAATGACCTCATGTGGCTGAAATGGATTCTGAACGCCAATCTGCCAGGAGCGCGAAGCTTCAGGCCGGCCAAAACACCGCATGTTCCCACCCAGATTGACCACGAAATTCCGCGCCCCACGCCGACGAAGTTCATCGCAGCACACATCCACGGCATAGCCTTTGGCAATCCCGCCCAAGTCCACAACCATGTTCGTTCCCTCCAGGCTCACCTCGTCGCCCTGAAGACGGATCCGGCGATACCCCACCCGCCGCCGGGTCGCTTCAATCCTCTCTGTCGACACCCACGCCGTCGGTGACGTCCCGCCACTGAACCCCCACATTTTGACCAAAGGACCGACCGTGACATCAAAAGCGCCTCCGCTCAGCTCGCCAAAACGCAGAGCCAGAACCAGATTCGCCCTCAAATGCGCCCCCACCCGCACAGGTCCCATTCCCGCCCTGGCATTCAAGCGGGACAGTTCGCTGTCCTTCCGGTACAGACTTAACTGAGCCTCAATCTCACGCATCTTTCCCGCGCAAATTTGAGCATATTCAGCCGTCCGGTCGCATTCGTCCGATCCCGCCATCACGGAGGCAAACGTCCCCATGACCGCGAACCGTTCCTCCTGTGGGGCTGAACGGCGGCACCCTTCACCCATGAAGAAGGCCAGCATAAGGATTGCCGCGATGCCAAGCGGACGACACGGAGGTCGTCCTGCCATCATGAAAATTCCCCGTTTCATGGAGCGCCTCTCACTGCCGCCCGCCTTGACTCGGGAAGTTCCTTCTTCGCCTGTTCTTGGGCACGTCGACACATCTCTGGCCAAGCCGGGAAATCTCCATGATCCGGAAGGGAAACCAGGGCGTCCCAGTGAAGCTTGGCCAGTGACTCGAATCCAACGCCGACGTCCGGATACGCCAGCGCTTTCCACATCAGCCCGCTTGTCAATAGTCCCTCGACCAGTTCCCGACCGGCCTCCGGTCCTGCCGCCTTGACCCGCAACGCCACTTCCTGTCTTACGGCCTCCTCGAGATTCCGGGAACCCACCCCCGAATCCGGTACACGGCGGAGGACCGCCAAGGTCTCATCCGCTTCCGCCGTCCGACCGAATACATACAACCACAATATCGACTCGCGCAGAAAATTCTCGCCCGGCAGACCGGTTAAGGGCGTGGCAAAAATCCCATCCCTCTCACACCGACGCATGCCTTTCACCGCGATATCAAGCCGCGGCCCGCGAAGATACAACTTCCCGGCCGGGTCGAAGTACAACGATCCGCCCCGGACCATTTCGGTCAAGGATACCCAGACAAGCCGATCGCACCAGAGGGAACCGGACTTCTGAAAAGCTCGCCCTCTCAAGCCCCAATACAGGGCATGAGATTCGGGTAACCTCCAGTCCAAGGGCCCGTAGGCTTCGTCCGCCTGAGCCATGACTTCACCCTGCAAACCGACGGCTTTCAGACGGGCGATTGTCTCAGGATCGTTCTGAAAACCCGCACGCTCCCGTTTCCCGTCTCCCATCAGCACGGTCATCTCATCCGCAAAACTTGCCCGGTAATAGACCTGCGCAGGGTCCCAGCGTCCAGCCACCTTGTCGGCATAGAGCCACCCCAGTTCCCCATACAACCGGGAATCGCGGGGATTGGCGGGAATACCTTCATCCCGCAATAACCGGATTCCATTCTTAACCCACCGCCAACGGTCGGCCGGATCCGGAAAAAGGGAGGCAAGGTTATAGGCGAGATTCCAGGCGTGGTAGGCCCAGACTTCAGGAGAGCGGGGGTCGAGCCGGGTGATCCATTCGGTCAATTCGGCTACTTCGAAAACGCGACCCTCATCCTGCAAGCGGGAAGCGCGTACCCAGAGCGCATCAGCCAGAAGGCCCCGAAACCCGCCCAAGGCCACCATGACAAACCGAACCCCGGGAGGAACGTCAGACGGGGAGACCGAGACCGGAGATGGCTGATCAACCGGTCTTTCAACCCGGCCGGCCAGCCAGCCGGCTGCGCCGAGGCACAACAAACCGGCCATAAGCAGGCTTGCCAGAACCCACGTATTCCTCATGGGTTCCCCGGCAACCGATCCCGCCGGCGGACCTCCTGCTCCATCCGATCCTTGTCCAGCAGTAGCCCCAGAATGTTGGCGACGGTCGTCGCCATCCGCAGTTCCTTATCCGTAAAGACCGCCTGCCGATTACGCCGATCCAGAGACAGAACGCCATTGAACCCTGCGTCAAACCGTATGGGCGCACAGATGGCGGACGTTACGCCTTCGACAAGCATGCTGGCGCTTCCCTGAAACCGTTTGTCCGTCAAGGGATCCCGACAGAGAATGGCAACTCCTTCTTCGAGTGACCGCCGGATAATGGTTTCACTGATCTGCATTTGCGCATCGGGAGCCGTGAGGGTCCGAAACGCCCGCACCGTCCACTCCCCTTCGTCCGTACCGCGCACGAGGATACAGGCGGTATCGGCCTCACTGAATTCCCTCAGGATGCCGACAATCGTGTGGAGACATTCCTCGACCCCCATCTGGCTGGCGAGAACGCGGCCAACCTCGTGCAAGACCCGCAGTGACCGGTGATCCTCCCTCAGCGACGCCAACTCATCGGCTGAGGCACCCTCCAGCACCACGCCCACCTTCTCGTGCGGCAACACACTGAGAACCACCGTCTGGGTCCGTTTTTCCACCCTGACCATCCGGTTAACCGACTGCCCCGGCTGCACGGGCGGCATTCCGGAAAAGCCCAACAGAACGCCGCCCAGGGACACTTTGTCCCCCTCTTCCAAGGCCATTTCCTTGACTTTCAAACCATTGACCCGGATTCCATTCGCACTCCCGAGATCTTCAACCAGAATACGGCTGTTTCTTGAGAAAATCCGCGCATGCCGCCGGGACACTTTGGAATCAGAAAGACTGATGTCGCACGGCTCATCCCGTCCGACCACGACTTCCGCCGTGTCGTTGAAATCAAACACCCGCGCGTTTTCACCCTCACTTAGGATCGTTATTTTCATAGAATATCATTCACCATGCATTCAGGTGAATGACCTCGCTGGCGGGTTTCCGGCTCTTGGCACGAATCGGTTCGGCAGGATACCCAAGCGGAGTCATCACCAGGGGTTCGACACCCTCCGGAAGGCCTAGAATACGTTTGACCTTCCCGGGATCAAAGGCGCCGATCCAGCAGGTGCCCAATCCAAGGGAGGCAGCGCACAGGGTCATGTGATCCATCACGATGGCGCCATCCACATCGGCATAGTTCTTGCCATCCCCCCGGACCCAGGCCCTCGCCGGTTCTATGCAGACAACCAGAATCGCCGGCACCTTCCAGAACCAATCGCGAGGATAGGCTTCGCCCAAGGCCCGGCGCCGCAGCTCGTCGCGGACGACGATCAGAGAACACGCCTGGCGATTCGCCGCCGACGGTGCCATCCGCCCCGCCTCCAGAATCTCCGCTAATTTATCCTCTTCCAACGGCGCGGCACTGTAGGACCGCACGCTGAATCGTTGTTTAATCAGATCGAGACACTGCATTTGCCTTCTCCTTGCGCCCCTCTGGCTTAAGCTTAGTGAAGCCCACCGCGGGTGTTGAAAATCAGCCCGGTTTATGCGCTTCAACCATGCGGTCCCGCCCCCCGAGATCCGGATGGACGACGACAGCTTCAAAACCAAGGTTTTCCAAGCATTTCACAACCCGCCCGCCCTGGTCAAAGCCTATTTCAAGAAACAGGTGACCTCGGGGCTTCAACCCGGCCCACGCCGCCGAAGCCAGACGCCGAATCACAGACAGCCCATCCTCCCCGCCGTCCAAAGCGGACAATGGCTCATGTTCACGAATGTGTCGAGGCAGGGTCGTGCAGTCATGGGTAGGAATATAGGGCAGATTCGCGATCACCGCATCCAGTGAACCGTCCGCCACTCCTGTCAGCAGGTCACCGACCCGGAAATCAATCGAAACCGTCTTGTGTAAGGCCGCGTTTTCACCGGCCAGCTCAATTGCCGCCGGGCTGGCATCAATGGCCAAATATCGGGCCTCGGGCCGGGCCAGCGCCAGACTGATCACAATGCATCCACTGCCCGTGCCGACATCAGCCAACACCGGCGACGGCCCTGCCCACAAAGAGGTGCAGTTCAACACGCGATCAACCAACTCCTCCGTCTCAGGCCGCGGAATCAGGGCGCGGGGATCCACTTTGAAACGGTGGCCCATAAACTCGGTATCACCGAGGACATATTGCAGGGGCTCCCCTGCTCCCAGCCGCTTGATCGCCAGCCGCAGGGGTGCCAACTGGGACTCATCGAGGGAGACCTCAAACCGGAGGTACAATTGCAGACGCGGGCAGCGCAGCACATGACTCATCAGCTGCTCGGCCGTCAAACGCGGGTGATCGACCCCCTTGCCGGCCAGATAGTCAGCCGATGCCTGCAAGACCTCGAGCAATCGCTTCATGCCCAATCCTCGCCTAACCCGACATAGCCGAAACCAAAATAAAGAGTTTGAACAGAAGACCGCCAAGCCCGCGAAGCCCATTCGACAAGCTCAGGACAGGAAGAGGGTTTCTTTACCGCCTCCGGCGGAACAATATCCATACTCCTTTGCGATCTTTGCGACCTTCTGTTCAAATTCTTCTTCGTCCCAATGAGTTCATCCCTGGGCCGCCGCCATTTCCTTCTGGATGCGCAACTCCCGATCATGATCCTGAAGGGCTTCAATCAATTCTCCCAGAGCCCCCTCCATCACGCGATTAAGGGTGTAGATCGTGAAATTGATCCGATGATCCGTAAGGCGGTTCTGGGGAAAGTTGTACGTTCTGATCTTCTCACTGCGGTCACCGCTCCCGATCTGGGTCCGGCGCAACTTTCCGCTCTTTTCCTCTTCCTGCTGCCGCTGCCAGTCGAGCAGACGGGCCTTCAACACGCTCATCGCCTTTTCCTTGTTCCGATGCTGCGAGCGCTCGTCCTGACTCTGCGCCACCAGTCCCGTGGGAAGATGCGTGATGCGGATGGCCGAATACGTCGTATTGACGCCCTGCCCGCCCGGACCGGAAGAGCAGAAAATATCCACGCGGATCTCGTCGGGTGGGATCGCAATATCGTCCACCTCATCAGCCTCCGGCAGCACAAACACCGTGGCCGCCGACGTATGAATGCGGCCGGCAGCCTCCGTGGCCGGAACCCGCTGAACCCGGTGACAACCGGACTCGTATTTGAGAATGCTGTAGACGCTCGTACCCTGGACGGAAAAGACCATTTCCTTGTAGCCGCCGACATTGGAGGCACTGGCGTCGATCACGCTGACCTTCCAACGGCGTTCCTCACAAAACCGGTTGTACATCCGGAACAGGTCCCCGACGAACAGCGCCGCCTCATCGCCCCCCGTGCCCGCGCGGATTTCCACAATGACATCGCGTTCATCGTTGGCGTCCTGAGGCAGCAGGGCCGCCAGCAGATCCTTTTCAGAGGGACCCAGTTCCTTTTCCAAACCGGCGACCTCTTCCGCCGCGAGGAGTTTCAACTCGGGATCACCATCCTCGGCCGCCAGCAACTCACGCTGCTCATCGACGTCACGCTTCAGCCGGAAGTAGACATCCGCCTTGGCCACTATTTTCCGCAACCGCGCGTGTTCCTTGACGACCCCTTTGAACTTCTTCTGGTTCGACGCAACAGCCGGGTCGGCAATGGCCGACTCAAGCTCGCGCATCCGGGCGGCCAACTTATCGATGTAGGCTATGTCGATCATAAAAAGAAAAAGGCCAGAAGGACCTTGCGGTCTTCCGGCCCATTCTCTGACACAACGTAAGCTACTTCTTGGCGTAGCGCTTACGGAACTGTTCCACACGCCCCTTGGCGTCGACCAGGGCATTCCGCCCCGTGTAGAACGGATGGCAGACGGAACATGCGTTGACGTGCATTTCCTTGCGTACCGAATTAACCTTCATAACAGAACCACAGGCGCATGTGATCGTCGCCTCAGTAAACTCCGGATGAATCCCGCTCTTCATGTTTTCACCTTTCTCTTCCCAAAAGCCTGAAACTTATAAGCCATTTGCCGGCTCGTTGCAACCCAATTTATTGACCAACCGTCAAGGTGAGGCCGTCACAGGCCACAAACGTTGATGGGGGCAAGGTTTCCTGGGTTTCCTCATGGTCCAAGTCGTGACAGAGATGCGTCAGGTATGACCGCTTGGCGCCGATCCGCGTGAGCAGTTCAAGGGCAGCCTCAATCGTGATATGGGTCGGATGCGTCCGGTGTCGCAGCCCGTCCAAAATCATAACATCCACCCCTTCAAAGCGCTTCAGCGTCGCCTCCGGCATCGTTTTGCAGTCGGGAACGTAGCCCACCGACCACCCTTCCCAGTCCAGTCGATAACCATAGGTCTCCGTCTTGCCATGAACCACAGGCAACGCCTCCACCGTAATCGCCCCGACCGTAAACACCCCGGTCTCCTCCTTGAATTCCAGCCGGGGACGAAACACCCCCGGCTCGGGGAGATTCGTGTTGATATAGGAAAAAATCCGTTTCAGATCGGCCACGGTGCCGGGCGAGGCGTAAACCGGAATAATGGAACCCT
The DNA here is from genome assembly GCA_945870225.1 of PVC group bacterium. GTDB lineage: Bacteria > Verrucomicrobiota > Kiritimatiellia > CAIKKV01 > CAITUY01 > CAMBRF01. Next base: position 8,704 of record CAMBRF010000004.1, read on the forward strand.
GAATCGTATTGTAGCGACGTATGTCATCCAGACCAAAAATATGGTCGGCATGCGAATGCGTGATCAGGACGGCGTCCACGCGCGGCACGCGAAACCTCAGCGCCTGCTCCCGGAAATCGAGGGAGGTATCAATCAGGATGTGTGTGCCGCCCGCCTCGAGATAAAGGCTGGAGCGCCACCGCCTGTTCCGCGGATCCTGCGACTGGCAAACCCGGCAATCGCAACCGATCACCGGAATGCCCACCGAGGTTCCTGTACCTAGGAATGTAATCTTCATAATAAAAAAGGGGCGCCCTCGCAGGCGCCCCTCGTTACCCGTTAAGAGGGTCGCATCAGTTCGCCACGAGATGAAGGGTCTTCTGAATCATCGGCGAGAACTTGATAATGACGGGCATAAAGACAACCGCCACCATGCTCATCAGCTTGACCAGAATGTTCATCGACGGACCGGACGTATCCTTACAGGGATCACCAACCGTGTCGCCGATCACCGCGGCGGCATGAATGGGATTCTTGGAGCCATCCGGCAGTTTCTTGCCGCCGAAGTTGCCCTTCTCAATGTGCTTCTTGGCATTATCCCAGGCACCGCCCGCGTTGTTCAACATGCAGGCCAGAGAGAAGCCTGCGGTCAGCGCACCCACCAGCAGGCCCATGATTCCCGCTATGCCCAACACCAACCCCGTGGCCACCGGCACGGCGATCGCCAGCAACGCCGGCAGCATCATTTCACGCTGCGCGCCCTTGGTCGAAATAGCGACACACATCGCATAGTCGGGCTTATCGGTACCAGCCATAATGCCGGGCTTGGCCCGGAACTGCCGACGGACTTCCTCCACCATCGCCCCGGCCGCGCGACCCACAGCCTTCATGGTCATGGCGCAGAACACAAACGCCATCATGGCGCCAATAAACGCACCCCCCACCAGGAAGGGATTCATGATCGTCAGGTTGAACTGCGACACCAGGTTTTGAATCTGCTGTCCTGCGGCGGCGGCCGTATCATACGACGCAAAATCGAAGGGCATTTGCAGACTGCCCTTCATCTTATGCAACCAGACGTCCACTTCCATGAGTGCCGCCGCCACCAGGGCCAGCGCCGTGAGAGCCGCTGAAGCAATGGCAAATCCCTTGCCGGTCGCGGCGGTGGTGTTACCCAGCATATCCAGGGCGTCCGTACGTTCGCGAACACCCGGGGGAAGATGCGACATCTCCGCATTGCCGCCCGCATTGTCGGCGATCGGTCCGTAGGCATCGGTCGCCAGGGTGATGCCCAGCGTGGCCAGCATGCCCACCGCGGCGAACGCGATGCCATAGAGGCCCATGCTCAGGTTCGTCAAACCACCCGAGAGAATGAAGGAGGCCAGAATCGCCATCACGGTGACCACCACGGGAATGGCGGAAGACATCATGCCAACGGCCAATCCCTCAATCAAAACCGTCGCCGGTCCCATCTTGGCCTGGGAAGCCACCCCTTTCGTAGGGGCATACTCATCAGACGTGTAGTATTCTGTGGAATACCCGATGGCCACACCGGCCAGCAACCCGGCTATCGTGGCGCCAAACACACCCCACGTTATGATGTCGAAATGCGCCATCACGGCAGCCACAACGATGATCAAGGCCGAACTGCCCCACGTTCCAATACGCAACGCCCGCAGGAGCGTCATCATGCTGGCGCCTTCCTTGCAACGCACCGCAAAAATACCAGCCACCGAAAGGATGGTGCCGACACCTGCAATGATCATGGGAGCCGTGACATAGCCCACCTGCACTTTAGCCGTGAGACCCGGCAATGCCGCGCCCAACGCCGCCGTGGCCAGAATGGCACCGCAATAGGACTCATAAAGATCCGCGCCCATACCGGCCACATCGCCCACGTTGTCGCCCACGTTATCGGCAATGGTCGCCGGGTTGCGGGGATCATCCTCGGGAATACCGGCCTCGACCTTGCCCACCAGGTCCGCGCCGACATCCGCCGCTTTCGTGAAGATGCCGCCGCCCACGCGGGCAAACAGCGCCTGCGTCGAGGCACCCATACCGAACGTCAGCATGGTGGTCGTAATTTCCATCATCTTGCCCGCGGGATCAAAGCCGGCGGGAACAAGGAACCACAGGCCGTTCTGCATGTGATCCGTCGTGTAGACCAACTTGTCGAGAATGAGGTACCACATCGTGATGTCGAGGAGCCCGAAGCCCACGACCACCAACCCCATGACCGCACCGGATCGGAAGGCTACCTGAAGCCCGCGGTTGAGACTCTCGCTGGCACCCTGCGCCGTACGGCTCGAGGCCGACGTCGCCGTTTTCATCCCGAGGAATCCGCACAACCCCGAGAAGAAACCACCCGTCAGGAAGGCCACCGGCACAAACGGATTCTGGACCTTGAAGAAGGCCAGCACCGTGAAGATCGCCACCAGAACCAGGAAGACCATCCCGACGCGGGAGTACTGCTGCTTGAGATAGGCCATCGCGCCTTCACGCACGTAACCGGCAATCTCCTCCATCCGGGCATTGCCTTTCGGGGCACCCATCATCAGCTTGTAACAGACCCAGGCGAAGAACAGGCCGAATACGGCACCGAACGGGGCAATCCACCAGGATAGCGGCGTAAACGTCACCGCTTCCGCAACCCCTTCCTGAGCCCACACCGTCGCCGACGACACCAGCAAACCCGCCCCCGCCATCAAACCTAAATGCCCCGCCTTCATCTCTCTTGTCCTTTCTGGTTTCAACACTGAACCGTAAACACTTTTGTCCCTTAAAAAAAAATTGGGACGTCGTAAGCTATTCTTGCCCCATGTCTTTGTCAATAAATTGACGAAAGAATTTTTTGGAAGAAAATCCGGAAGCCGCCTGGTTTAAAAAACGACATCCGAGAGAAGATGGCTCAGCCGGAGGCTTCGCCCTACCATCAGGGGATGCTCACGCGCCTTCGCGAATTTCGGCGGACAGCTCCTTGCGCAGGGCCGCCTTGACACGGTCATGGAAGGCATTGGCTTCCTCATCCGTCAGGGTGCGATCCAGGGAACGATACGTCATGGAATAGGCGAGACTCTTCCGGCCCTTCCCCAGGTTTTCACCACGGTACACGTCAAACAGACGTATACCCACGAGCTCCTGAGGCGCCACACCCGAGACCACGTTCAAAACGCCCTCGTGCGAGACGCCCGCCTCGACCACCATCGCCACATCGCGCTCCACGCCGGGATAAGCCCCTACCGACGACGACACCGGCACCCGCCCGACCTGTTTTAACAACGGGGCCAGGCTGAGTTCCATCACTGCCACGGGCTCCACCAGGCGCCATTCGTTTCTCAAACGTTCGCTGACCAATCCCATGACGCCGCAGGACTCTCCCGCTACGCTCACGGAAACCGCACGCCCCGGCTCGAAACAGCCGTGATCACACGGCGCGGTAGCCAGATTCATCCGGCTCATTCCTCCGCGGCGGACGGACTCCACATGCAGCGCACGGCAGAACTCCTCGAGAAGACCCTTGATCCAGGCGTACATGTCCTCATCCTTCACCGGCTGGGTCTTCTGAATCCCCGACCGGCCGACCGGCCCCAACAACCCCACGCACACGCGGTCCTCCTCACCATTCTTGCCGTCGGCCCGCTTGAAAAACACGCGTCCCAATTCAAAGAGTGCCGCCTCCCGCGCCTGACGTGCGCGATTGCGCCCGAGCGTTTCCAGCATCTGGGGAATGAATGAATCCCGCAGGACGGTATGATCGGCACTGATCGGGTTGGGCAGTAAAATGCGATTCCCAGGGTTCCCGAAGCCAACAAGATTCAGCAGCTTCTCGGACAGAAAACTGTAATTCATGATTTCAGACAAACCCAGTCCGACCAGATGTTCCCGGCACACCAGCAGGGCACGCGCCGCCGAATCATCGGCACCCGGAATAATAATGGAATCCGGCGCCGGTGACGGCACCTTATCCAGCCCGTGAATGCGGGACAACTCCTCAATCAGGTCGGCCTCCTGATCCAGATCAACCCGGAACGCGGGAATTTCGACCTCGCACCGCAAGGCCTCCTTCGTACACACGGTCAACCCCAGCGCCTCAAAGATCGCCACCATCCGCTCATCGGCCAGATCAACGCCCAGCAAATCACGCGCCCGCTGGAATCGCATCCCGATCCGCTTGCGTGCGGGTTTGCAGGGGAAGCAGTCGATGACTCCCGCCGCCGCCGAGCCGCCCGCGAGTTCGACCATCAGTTGAGCCGCACGACGACTCGCCCACTCCACCCCCTCGAGATCCACACCCCGCTCGAAACGATAGGACGACTCCGTGGACAAACCCAGTCGCTTGGAAGTCTTACGAATACCCGACGGCTTGAAAAAAGCGCTTTCCAGCAATACGGTCCGGGTCACATCACGAATCTCGCTTCCGGCACCGCCCATCACGCCCGCCACGGCCACCGGTCGCGCCGCATCGGCGATCAGCAGCATCCCGGAATCCACCGCCCGTGCCGAGCCGTCCAGGGTGCTCATCTGCTCCCCTTCCCTTGCCCGCCGCACCACGATTTTCCGGCCTTCCAGCAACTCGTAGTCGAAGGCATGCAGAGGCTGTCCGCACTCCAACATGACATAGTTCGTAACATCCACCACATTGTTGATGGGGCGGACGCCCGCCGCCGTCAACCGCCGCTGCATCCAGCGCGGACTGGGCGCCAGCGTCACGCTGGATATCACCCGTGCGGTATATCGCGGACAACCCTCCGCGTCTTCAATCGACACGGCCGCGAGTGATTCCACGGAGCGCTTTTCTTCCTTCACCACGGGATCAGGGATCCGTAATGGCCGACCCAGAAGCGCCGCCAGTTCGCGGGCCATGCCGATCATGCTCAAACAATCGGGCCGGTTGGACGTCACCTCCAACTCCAGCACGGTTTCCGGCGGCCCGGCAATTTCAGCAAAGGGGGTCCCCGTCACGGTCTCCGGCGGCAGAATCATCAAACCCTTATGATCATCGGACAACCCGAGTTCATCCTCCGCGCAGAGCATACCAAAGGATTCGACGCCACGCACCTTAGCCTTCTTGATCTTCAGTCCATTGGGAAGTGTCACGCCAAGGGTGGCCAGGGGGACCTTGATGCCCACGGCCACATTCGGGGCCCCACACACCACCGTGATGTCCCCAGTCCCGGTGCTGACCTGACAGACGGTCAGTCGATCGGCATTCGGATGTCGGGAAACGGATAGGACCTCGCCCACCACCACGCCCGTAAAATCGCCGCCCAAAGTCTGAATGCCTTCCACTTCGGTCCCCGAGAAGGTCAGCAATGAAGCCACTTCCTTCGGGCTCAGATCGATATCGACATACTCTTTCAACCAGCTTAACGGCACCTTCATGGCTCACCCCTCATGCAAACTGGGACAGAAAACGGATATCGTTCTCGTACAACAACCGGATATCCTCGATTCCAAACTTGATCATGGCAATGCGTTCCACGCCCATCCCGAAGGCGTAGCCGGTACAGGCCTCGGGGTCATACCCGACCTTGCTGAACACTTTCGGGTTCACCATCCCGGCACCGGAGATCTCGATCCATCCGCTCTGTTTACAGACGCGGCAGCCCACCCCGCCACAGACATGGCATGAAAAATCATACTCCACGCTCGGCTCTGTGAACGGAAAGAAGTGGGGCCGGAAACGGACCTTCACATTCGGCCCCATCATCTGATGGGCAAAGAACGTGATGTCGCCCTTGAGATCCGCCATGGACACCTTGCGGTCCACATAGAGTCCCTCAATCTGGTGAAAGTTGGCGCTGTGCGTGGCATCCGTCGTATCACGCCGATAGCAGCGTCCCGGCGCGATGATACGCACCGGCGGCTTCCGGCTTTCCATTACCCGGATCTGCACCGGTGAGGTTTGTGTCCGGAGCAGTTCGCCGGAATCCAGCCAGAACGTATCCTGGGTGTCGCGCGAAGGATGGTCCCCCGGCGTGTTCAAGGCATCGAAATTATAGTATTCGGTCTCGATATCCGGGCCATCCGCCACGGTGAACCCCAGCATGCTGAAAATGCGAATGGCCTCCTCGATCACTTGCGTAACAGGGTGAAGCTGCCCCAACCCGCGCCAGGCACCGGGAATCGTGGTGTCGAAGTGACCACGTGTGGCGGCGCTCGAGGCGGCTGTCAGCGCCGCCTTGGCGGCATCCAGCGCCTGCCCGACCTCCTGTTTGAACTCATTGGCCCGGCGACCAATTTCAGGGCGTTCCGCCGGCACGGCATCCTTCAGCCCTTCCATGATAACCGGCAACAATCCTTTGCGGCCAAGATACTTGATGCGAACCGCCTCAAGGTCAGCCGGGGTTCCGGCCGCCCGGATATCGGCAACCGCCTGATCCTTCAGAATAACAATATCCTGTGTGTTCATACTCCACCTGCTTCGTAATTAAAGTGGGCCCGTGTATAACAAATGAAACCCTTCGTCGCCACGCCTTTCTTCGCCCGCTTCCGGCCGGCTCACGCCGGAAGATCGCCGGGAAGCAGGATCAAAAAAAAGGCCGACCTTTCGGCCGGCCGTCCATCGTTTCCCGAGAATCGAGGGTTACGCCAGACTCTTCTTGGCCAACGCCACGATCTGCTTAAACCCTTCGGCGTCATGGTAGGCGATCTCGGACAACATCTTCCGATTCAGCCCCACTTCAGCCTTCTTCAGTCCCTGAATCAGGCGGCTGTAACTGATATCCAGTTCGCGGCAGGCTCCTGAAATTCGGACGGTCCACATCCGGCGATAATCGCCTTTCCGTTCCTTCCGATGAACGTAGGCCAACCGCATCGCGCGGTCGACCGCCTCGGTCGCCTGACGAAACAGTTTGCTGCGGTTACCGCGGAATCCACTGGCGGCTTTCAGTCGTGTCTTACGGCGTTTCCGGGAAGCCGGTGCATTTGTTGCTCTGGGCATTGCTCTATCCTTTCACTGACTCTTCAGATCATTTCGTTCAAGCGCTTGAAGTCCGTCTTATCGACGACTTGTCCCCGGCGCAGGTTGCGCTTGCGTTTCCTCGACTTGCTGCTCAGAAGATGCCCAGACCCGGGACGCGCAAATACCAGCTTCCCCGTGCCTGTTTTTTTCACCCTCTTGCTGACCATCTTTTTTGTTTTTTTCTTGGGCATAAAGCCTCCTCAAAACGGCAAACTAAAACGGACTGCGGAAGGGTCCGCATCCACGATCGGAAAACAAGGGTCGGGAATCTAGCCGAAGAGCATGATCCCGTCCAGCTTTTTTCAGATGTTTGTCTTATTTCTGTGACGGAACAACCGGAACGGACACCACCGGAACAACGATGGCAGGTGCTGCCGGCACGCCGGCGGGCTTCTGAACCGGTGCGCCCGGAGCGGCCTTCGGGGCCATCGACGAAGGGATCGGCAGCGCGCCCAACTTCCCGCCAGACGCCTCGCGCGGAGGCGTCTTCCCTGACTTCGGACTAAGCACCATCACGATGCTGTTACCGATCAATCGCGGGAGCATATCCGTCTGTGAAAGATCGGCGCAAGCCTTCAAAACGCGATTCATCACATCGAATCCGAGTTCACGATGGGCATTCTCACGGCCACGGAAAAACAACGAGCACTTGACCTTGATCCCATCTTCCAGGAATTCCAGGATATGTTTGACCTTCGTGTCGAAATCATGATCCCCCACGTTGGCGTGGAACTTCATCTCCTTCATTTCCGCCGCGTGCTGGTGCTTGCGGGCCTCGCGCTCCTTGCGGGCCTGCTCATACTTGAATTTGCCGTAATCCATGATCCGGCAAACGGGCGGTTCCGCATTGGGCGACACTTCCACCAGGTCCTGACCGCTGCGCACGGCCATCGACATCGCTTCGCTGATCGAGACCACCCCCATCATGTTCCCGGCAGCATCAAGCAGCCGAACCTGAGGGCTCCGGATCCTGTGATTCACTCTAATAGTCTGCGGACGGATAATTGCCAACCTCCTTGTTGCGGGGCTTACGCGGCCCCTTTGCTCTCACTCACAGCCTTGCTCGCGACTTCTTCGCGCAACCGACCCACCAACTCTTCCAATCGCATGACGCCCAGATCTCCCGCCGTGCGACTGCGAACGGAGACCGTTCCCTGCTCCGCCTCGCGGGCGCCGAGAATGAGCATGTAAGGGATCTTGTCCATCTGCGCGTTCCGGATCTTGGCGCCGATCTTCTCGGCACTGCGATCCAGGCGGACCCTGAAATCTTCACCCTCGAGCGCGGCCGCCAGTTTCCCGGCCACCTCAGCCTGCTTCTCGCTGATCGGCAGGATCCGGACCTGTTCAGGCGCCAGCCACAGGGGAAATGCACCGGCATAATGCTCAACCAGGACGCCAAAGAACCGCTCCAAGCTTCCCAAAAGGGCTCGATGCACCATATAGGGCTGATGGTCCTGCCCGTCGTCGCCATGATAGGCAAGCTGAAAGCGCTCCGGCAGATTGAAGTCAAACTGAATGGTGCTCATCTGCCATTCACGCCCGATCGCATCCTTGACCTTCAGGTCAATCTTCGGGCCGTAGAACGCTCCGCCGCCCTCATCCATCACAAACGGGATATTCTCCGATTCCAGGGCGTGCTGCAGGGATGCCGTCGCCTGGGCCCAGCGCTCAGGCGTGCCGACAGCCTTGGCCGGCTTGGTGGCCAGGTAGGCCGTGATCTGGGTAAACCCGAAAGAGCGCCAGATCCGCAACGCGAACTGCACGGTGCGTTTGACTTCATCCTCGACCTGCTCCGGCGTACAGAAGATATGGGCATCATCCTGGGTAAAACCGCGGACCCGCAGCAACCCGTGCAGCACCCCGGTCTTCTCATAGCGATAAACCGTGCCCAATTCCGCCCAGCGCAGCGGCAGGTCGCGGTAGGATCGTTTCTGGCTCTTGTAAATCTGGATGTGGAACGGGCAGTTCATGGGCTTGACGTAGTATTTGACGTCGTCAATTTCCATGGGCGCATACATATTCTCGGAATAAAACCCGAGGTGCCCCGAGGTCTCCCAGAGCCCCGAACGTCCGATGTGCGGCGAATAGAGCAACTCGTAGCCCGAACGGAAATGTTCCTTGCGCCAGTACTCCTCGATAATGGACCGGATCCGGGCACCCTTGGGATGCCAGTGGATCAGGCCGGGCCCGACATCATCCTGCACGCTGAACAGATCAAGCTCCTTGCCCAGTTTACGATGATCACGCTTGAGCGCCTCTTCCACCCGCTGGACGTGCTCGTCCACTTCCTGCTGGGTGGCGCCAACAATTCCGTAGACCCGCTGGAGCATGGGATTCGTTTCGATCCCGCGATAATACGAACCGGCGACTGACAACAGCTTGAAGGCCTTGATCTGCCCGGTACGCTCAAGATGCGGACCGCGACAGAGATCAACAAATCCCCCGCAACGATATACGGTAATGGTTTCGCCTTCAGGGATATCGGCGAGACGCTCGACCTTATAATGCTGCCCTTGAGACTCAAACAGGGACTGAGCCTCGGAACGCCCGACTTCCAGGCGTTCAAAAGGCAAATCTTCAGCCACGATCCTGGCCATCTCCCGCTCGATCGGCGGAAAATCTTCAGGAGCAAGACGGTGGGAGAGATCGAAATCGTAGTAGAACCCGCTGTCGGTTGACGGACCGATATCAAGCTTAACGCCTTCAAACAGTCGGCACACCGCCGCGGCCATCACGTGCGCCGTACTATGGCGCAAAGTATCTAAATCCAAGTGTACAAACCCTCCGGAATGAATCGAATAGCGGACTATTTAACAGGAACCCACCCCCATTTGTCAAATACGGAAATTATGCTGACAAAACAGCCTGCTGGTGTACCATCTTTCGACATTTTGTATTTTCAGGAGAAACAAAAAGTCGATCGAAGAAATAAAATGAAGCTGAAACTTTCGGATTCCGCATATAGCTACTTTCATTCCCATGAAACGAACGCACCCGAGACGAAATACCTGACCGACGACGGCGCCCCCGTCGCGTTCGGATTCTGCTGGGAGGAGCCGCGTGAAATCGGGGAGATCCGGCTGAAGCTCGACACGCCGCGGGCGGATTTCCGGCATTTCTGCTGTATCGAATACTTCGCGCCGGCGGTCAATTGGCAGGCTTCGCAGCAATTCACCTGGGCGCAGGGGACCTGGACGCCGTATCAGTCCTACGGCCGGATGGAGGATGATCTCACGGTGGTCTTCCCGCCGCTGAAAGTCCGTACGGTCAAGTTGCGCATGCGTGTCCGCCCGCCGCATTCGCTTAAAGGACTGCCGCCGTTCACCGTCGAGGTGTTCGGCGTGACCGGCATGAGACCGCTGGACTGTGTCGTCGAAACCGGTCTCTGGGGTTTTGCGCCGGCCAACGGCGAACCGACGGTCTACAACGGCGTCATCGAGAAATACACCCATTTGGAGTCCAAACTCCGCCTGTCGCTCCTCGTCGCCGAACCGGTGCCGGACGAAGGCACGAGGACCGTACCCGACCGCACGGTGGTGACGATCCCGACCCCGAAGGGGAATGTCTCGTTCCTGACCTCGCATTTGAAAAAACATCCCTATCTCTGCATCCCCGATTTCGGCGTGATGGTCTATGCGGACGCTTCCGTTCTGCCGGCCGGATATCGCGACGCCGTGCCGCGGAAAGGAATGAAGATTCTTGACCGCGTGCGGAAATCCGAGCCGCAGACTTTCGAACGGGTTCTGAAGGAAGTGGGAATGGAACCTGTGAAGCACATCGACGGGACAAGGAATCCTGAGCGCCGGGAACCCCTTTCCGCCCTGAACGTTCCTGATCCGCAGTTGAACATGCAGTGGGATATCGGCGTAACGCACCTTCTCACCTTCTGCCGCCCAAAGGAAAACGGGCGCTGGGAGATCGGCAACGGTTGGTACGGAATGCTCGCGCAGGAATCGCTCTACATCACACGCATCCTCGACCGCTATAAATATCACGACATCTGCCGCGGCGGGCACGAGATTTATCTGGACTCATACTCGATCCGCAAGCCTGATGGACTGTTCCAGACCATCGAGGGCTGCATGTGCATGCCGTATGGCGTGAAGGACGGCGACAGCTGGCTCGGGATGGATCCGGGCTGTGTACTCACCGCGCTGGCCGAGCATTACCTGATCACGCGGGATAAGGCTTGGCTGGCCGGGTGCGCCGAAAAGCTACTCGGGGGCTGCGAATGGATCCTGCGCGAAATCGACCTGCGCAAGACCGAGGGCGCCTGGGACAACGGGATGATCCCGCCGGTCACTAGCGGGGACGTCTGCGAGTTTTATTCGTATTTCTTTTACAACGCAATCTATTACGAGGGGCTCGTCAAGGCTATCCGCGCCATCAGTGAATTGGACGATGCGCACGGAGAACGCGCCAGAGGCATGACCGCCAGGACGGAAGAGTTCCGAACCGCCATCCGCACGGCGTACCGCAAGAGTATCGGCCTCGCGCCGTTCGAACCCCTGCGCGACGGCACTTTCGCACCCGGAATGCCTCCGGTTCCCTACATGCGCGGATTCATGTCGGATATCTATCCCGTTTCACCGACCATCGGCCTGCGCAACGCGTGGGTTGACATCGATCTCGGAGCGACCAAGCTCATCGAAACCGGCATCTTCACCGAGGCCGACGAGGAGATCAGGTGGATCACCGATGTCTTGGAGGACCGACTCTTCCTGGATGATTTCCTGCTTCCAAAGAAATGGGACATCATCGGCGCCGATCCGATCACCGCTTCTCGCGACGCAACCCCCTGCCGAACCGATTACAACGCCGAAAAGGATTGGTTCTCCTGGGGGGGGACCGGCTGGCAGAACGGGTATTTCCCGCTGCCCGAGGTTTACGTCATGTTAGGCGAGCGGAACGCCTTCATCAGGACGCTGTACAACACTTACGGAATCGAAGCGGATCGGGAGACCGGATGGTTCCGCGAGCACGCCGCGTCGCTGTTTTATCCTCCGAAGTCATTTGAAGAGGCGCAGTTCCTTAACCGGCTGCTGGCTGGTGTGATCTACGAAAGCGGGGAGAGGCTTTTCCTGTTCGCAGGTGCCCCCGACACGTGGTACCATAGTGGCTTCAGTGCCGCAGGGATGCCGACGCACTTTGGAGAGGCGGATCTGAAGGTTGAACGCGAAGGGGACACGGTGCGCGCGCGGGTCAAGCTGAAGAGGACCGCAGTGACGCAGGCGGTGCGAATGACGCTGCGACATCCGGGCGGCGGGGCGATCCGTTCTCTCAGAGTGAACGGCGCAGAATCGCATAATTTCGACGCGAAGACATCTTTCATCACACTCGATCCGACGCTGGATGAGTGGGTGGTTGAGGCGAAATTCTGATGTCACTTCCGGTGTTCCGTTCAGCGCCCCAGAACCGCACCGCAAACACCATCACGAGGCAGATTGTTTGAATATCCAGTTCATCCTCTCAAAACTCCCTTTTTTCTCCCTTCGTGACCGAAATCTTAAAAAAAGAATAAAAAAGAATGAAAACCCCATTGACTGTCCAGTCACGAGCGACTATGTTCCCGTCTATACACGACACACAATATGTTGTGGTATGACGGTTCTGATAAGTAAGAAATACGTTGTTTTTAGAAGATTAGTGCAGAATCGTCACATGTGACTGGATAGTAGCGCTGTAGAAATGGATAAATCTGACGAACCTCCAGAACGAAGCCGCGCCGCCCGCCGTGCCTCAAAAACACGTGAGCGGTTGCTGGATGCGGCGCTGGCCATCATTAATACGCATGGATTCGAAGGTTGTTCCATCGAGGAAATCACCGAACTTGCCGACGTTGGCAAAGGCACCTTTTACCGTCATTTCAACGACAAGGCATCTGTCCTGAAGGATCTTCTTGAAACGGCTGTGGGGGACCTGCTGACACGATTGCAGGATCGGCGCAACTCTGCCCATTCCCTTGATACGGCGGTTGCCGCTGTCATGGAGTCACATACGGAAGGCTTTCAATCGCGGCCCGATTTATTTCTCCTGTTTCTCCAGGCCCAGAATATGACCGCGTCCCGCCCCGCCGCCGCACAGGACCTTAACCCGTTCTTTAACGCGTTTTTCGGTGAAATCGAGAAGACACTTTCCCCTTTTATACCGGCGGAAACAAACGAAGTTTCCCGCCACCGGTTGTTCTGCGCCACATCAGCAGCCATTCCGGGATTCGTCATGTCGGCATTAAGCAACCGGAAAAGCGCTCAGGAAGTGACCGGACAATTGGAGGCGGTAACGCAGGCATTTTTAGCCGGTATTCCCCGGCTGTTGCGGTAAACAGAATCTCGAATACGGGCGTCAGGGACGCCACAGGATCAGGCAAGGAGAATAGAATATTATGGAAACGAGCATCATCAACGAGACGTTGGCATCCAAAGACGAGCCTCCGCTTAGCGGAACGGAGCAAACCTCCGCCTCCGGCCCGGCGACAGCCCTTCAAAACTCAGCGCCGGAAACACCTTCCCGCCAGCATCCCAAGTGGAACGACTGGCGTTGGCAGATCCGGAACCGGATCCGCACGTTTCAGGATCTTACCGATTTCTTCCCCTCGTTGCGTTCGCACTCGAGCATTGCCAAGGTGGCCGAAAAATACCCCATGGCCATCACTCCCTACTATGCGTCGCTCATCAAGACCGCCGACTATTCCGATCCGGTCCTCCAAATGAGCGTACCTCAGGGGCAGGAGATGTTTGCGCCCGATTTCCTCCATGCGGACCCTCTTGAAGAGGAAGAGGATATGCCGGTTCCAGGCTTGGTGCATCGCTATCGCGACCGCGCCCTCCTGATGGCCACGACCATGTGCTCCATGTACTGCCGCCACTGCACACGCAAACGCGTGGCCGGTTATGAAGAGTCATCCATCTCGGTCTGTCAACTCAACGAGATCACCAACTACCTCCATGCCCATCCGGAAGTGAAGGACGTTGTCATTTCGGGGGGTGACCCCATGACCCTGCCGACCTCGTTACTGGAACGCATCCTGATGGCGGTACGGTCTGTCCCCAGCGTGGAGATCATCCGCATCGGGACCCGCGTCCCTGTGGTGCTTCCGCAGCGGATCACGAACGAACTCACGCAGATGATCGCCAAGTATCACCCCGTCTGGGTCAATACTCACTTCAATCACCCGAACGAGATCACTCCGGAAGCCCAGGCGGCCTGCGCCAAACTGGCCAACGCCGGTATTCCGCTGGGTAATCAGACCGTGCTTCTGCGAGGCATCAATGATGTGCCCCAGGTGATCGAAGAGCTCTGCCGGGGTCTCGTTCGGATGCGGGTCCGCCCCTACTATCTCTTCCAGTGCGACCTGGTGCGGGGCGTGGAGCATTTCCGCACCCCGATCAGCCGCGGGATAGAAATCATGGAATACCTGCGTGGACGCCTTAGCGGCCTGGCCATTCCGGCGTTCGTGGTGGATGCCCCCCACGGCGGAGGCAAGATCCCCCTGCTGCCGAATTACCTGGTCTCAACCAGTCCGACCAACACCGTCCTGCGAAATTACGAGGGAATGATGGTCAACTACCCGGAACCCGTTGAGCCGATGCCCCGCGCCCCCGCGACGTCACCCGCCTTGCGAACCTCCTCGCCCGGCGTATGGGACCTGTCGGCGGGACATGCTTCGGTGATTGTTCCGGCGGGCGGGCAGCGCCAGAAACGCCGGGCGTCGCGCAAATCCCATCGGACGCTGGCGCGTGAGGACCAACATCCTGAATTCAGCAGCCTGCTCGAATCCATCATGTCCGACACGAATAACTGATCGCACGGACGGCGGCCTCCCCGGGCCCCCGTCCGCTCCCTCACGAAGGATATCCCGGAAAGGTTTGGCAACGGTGCAAAGGAAGATAGGTTTCACATACGATCTGCGCAGCGAGTACCTTGCCTTGGGGTTCAAAGAGGAGGAGGCGGCGGAATTCGACAGCGATATCACCGTCGACACCATCGAGAAAGTCATTCGCGAAAGCGGACATATTCCCGACCGGATCGGTCACGCCCGCTCCTTATGTCGGCGGCTGGCGGACGGCGAGCGCTGGGATCTCGTTTTCAATATTGCCGAGGGCCTGCATGGACGAAGTCGCGAGGCACAGGTTCCCTGTCTTCTTGAGATCTACGACATTCCCTATACGTTCTCCGACCCGCTGGTATGCGCGGTGACACTCGACAAGGCGGTGGCCAAGAGGATCGTTCAGGCGTCGCACCTGAACACGCCCGGCTTTCATGTCGTCCGCAACGAGGCGGATCTCGCCGGAGTCAACCTCCCCTATCCTCTTTTCGCCAAGCCCATCGCCGAGGGGACCGGCAAAGGCATCGACAAAACATCGTGTGTCCAGTCTTCCGCCCAGTTGCGCGAGCTCTGCCTGACGCTACTCGCCCGATATGGGCAGCCGGTTCTCGTCGAGGAGTTTCTGCCCGGCCGGGAATTCACGGTGGGCATTCTGGGCACGGGGGCTCAGGCCATGGTTCTGGGCACGCTCGAGGTGTCTATCCGGAAAAATGCCGAAACCACCATCTACACGTTCGAGGTCAAGGAAAAGTGCGATGACCTTGTGGATTACAGCCGGCCGCCGCGCACGCCTGAAACGGAAGAGGTTGAACGCCTCGCCCTGGAGTCCTACCGGGCCCTGGAACTGCGGGACGGCGGGCGCGTGGATATCCGCATGGACCGTAACGGCCGCCCGGCCTTCATGGAAGTCAACCCCCTCCCAGGCCTCAACCCCGTTCACTCCGACCTTCCCATGATCGCCACCCAGAATGGCATGAGCTACGCCCAGTTGATCGGCTTTATTTTGAACAGCGCCCTGGCCCGTGCAGGACTGCTGCCATGAATCGATTCCGCGAAGCCGTCCTCATCCTTCATCACGCCCTGCCCGCCCCGGGCCCCGGCACGAGCGTCGAAAGCGATGCCGGCGTCATGGACGAGGTCAGCGCGGTGGCGGACGCCCTGACTGAACTCGACATTCCTCATCGGATCGCCGCCATCGGCAGCCTCGCGGAACTCCCCGCACTGCTCGGACGCAGTCCCGAGCAGGTCGTGTTCAACCTTGTCGAAAATCTCCCGCCGCGCCCCGTCGACGCCGCCATGGTCCCTTCGATCTGTGAGGCATTCGGCAAGGGTTGCACGGGCAACGACTCCACGTGTCAAACCCTGAGCCTGGATAAATGGCGCACGAAAAACGTCCTGAAGGCGGCAGGTCTGCCAGTCCCTGCGGGACTCCTGGTTCCACCGGGGACAATGGCGGCCCGCGCCGACCTCCCGGAGGGACCTTATATTGTCAAACCGCTGCTATCCGATGCCAGTGAGGGGATTCACGCGGACTCCGTCGTACCTTCCGCTGGTCCGGAACTTGACCGGGTGGTCCGGCGAGTTCATCGCGATTTCAAGCATCCAGCCCTCATCGAACAGTTCTTCGGCACTCGCGAGTTGAATATTTCCGTCCTGCGCCGAGGCGAAAAGACCGAGGTGCTCCCCCTCGCCGAAATCGAATTCCGCGGCTTCGGCGGGAAACGCCCGCCCATCGTGGATTACGCCGCCAAGTGGCATGCCGATTCGTTTGAGTTCAAAAATACGGTGCGGGTCATTCCGGCCCGCCTGCCACCAAAACTGGCGCTGGAAATGCGCCGTTGCGCGTTGGCCGCCTGGAACACCATGGGCTGCGACGATTATGCCCGGGTGGACTTTCGCCTGACGGCTGACGGACAGTTTGCCATCCTTGAGATCAATCCCAATCCTGACATCTCTCCCGGAAGCGGGTTCGCGGCGGCCCTCGAGAAACGCGAAATACCTTTTACAGCCTTTGTTCTGGCCATGTGTGCCAATGCCGCCCGGCGACGCCAGGAGCGCCTCCCCGGGAAGGCGCTCCTCTCCCGTCCGGCCCCAAAGCGCCGATCCATCCGGACCCACCCGGTCATTCGCTACACACTCCCCCATGACCGCAATCCGATCCTGGCTTTCCTTAAGGAAACCGGATTTTTTCATGATGGAGAGATCGAAATCGCCCGCGAGGTTTTGGACGAAGCCCTGAAGAACGGCCCGTCCGGTCATTACCAATCCTTCACCCTTCTGGCCTGTGACAAGCCGGCGGGATGGATCTGCCTCGGTCCCACCCCCTGTACAGTCGGCACATTCGATGTTTACTGGATAGGTGTTTCGCCCACCCAACAGGGCAAGGGTTACGGCCGGGCGCTACTGGAATATGCCGAAAAAATCATCCGCAAACGCCAGGGCCGTTTGATTGTCATTGAGACTTCAGGGCGAACACTTTACGACTCAACGCGGGGTTTTTATCTGGCCTCGGGATACCAGGAATCGGCTCGTATTCCTGACTTTTACGGGCCTGATGACCCGCGCGTCATCTATACAAAGCCCCTCATTTTTTCTTGAACAACAGGCCGGTGTAATGATACCAACGGGCCCCACAGAGCAACAGATCACCGTTCACAGGAGGCATGGCGGCCTATGGGTTGGTTTACAAAAATAGAGAAGACCGATGCCAAACAGGAATCCAAGGAGGAAATCTGGACACAGTGTCCTTCTTGTAAGGCTCACATCCATAATGAGGAATGGGAAAAGAACCTCAAGGTGTGCGACCGCTGCAACTATCACGACCGGATGACCTGGCAGGAACGGGCCGACGTTATGTTCGACCCTAAAACCTTCAAGGAGCTGAACCCCAAGGTGACGTTCAGTGATCCCCTGAAGTTTTCCGATGCCAAGGGCAGCTACGCTGAAAAAGCTGTCGAAACGAGGCAAAAAACAGGTTTGAACGAATCCGTTGTCACCGGCGAAGGAAAGATTGATGGAATCAAGGCGGTGGCCGCCATTATGGACTTCCGCTTCCTGGGCGGCAGTCTCGCCAGCGGCACGGGGGAGAAAATCCTGCTGGCGGCCCTTTACGCCCTGAAGCATAAGCGCCCTTATATCATCGTATCAGCCTCCGGAGGTGCCCGTATGCACGAGGGCATCGTGTCGCTGATGCAGATGCCCAAGACTTGCGCGGCGCTCGCGCTGCTCCGCGAGGCGAAACTTCCCTATATTTCGATCATGACCGACCCCACCACGGGGGGCGTCTCGGCCAGCTTCGCGATGGTGGGCGATATTCACATCGCGGAACCAAAAGCCCTGATCGGATTCGCCGGACGGCGCGTCATCGAGGAGACCATCAAACAGAAGCTTCCCGACGATTTCCAAACCGCCGAATACCTGCTGGACCACGGCTTCGTGGACTTGATCGTCCCCCGCAAGGAGATGAAGGCGACATTGCACAAAATCCTCACGTATTGCGGCTGCAAGTAGCAGAACCCGCCGGCATGCGGAGAAACATTCATTCCCGAAAGCCAACGGAGTAACGATGAATCTGGAATTTGAAAAACCGGTTAGCGATATCGATGACAAGATCACGGCGCTGAAGGCCCAGCATCCCGAGCCCTCGGACAAGGTCAAAGCCCAACTCGACAAACTGGAAGAGGATCGGATTGCGGCGCTCAAGGATATCTATGCCAAGCTTACCCCCTGGCAGACGGTTCAGGTGGCACGCCACGCCGACCGCCCCCTGCTTTCCGACTTCATCAAGGGCCTCACATCGGAATTTATTGAGTTGCACGGCGACCGCCTTTTTGGCGACGACCACGGCATCATCGGCGGATTCGCCACGATCGAAGGCCGCCGGGTCATGGTGATCGGCCATCAAAAGGGCAAATCCACCGAGGAGAACATCCGGTGCAATTTCGGCATGGCCCGCCCGGAAGGCTATCGCAAAGCCATGCGCCTGATGCATCTGGCCGAGAAATTCCACCTTCCCGTCATCTCCTTCATCGACACTCCGGGAGCCTTTCCCGGCGTCGAAGCCGAAGAGCGCGGGCAGGCGGAGGCCATCGCCCGTAACCTGCTCGAAATGGCGGCTCTCCATACCCCCGTGATCGTGATCATCACCGGCGAGGGTGGTAGTGGCGGTGCCGTGGGTATCGGCGTTGGAGATGCCATCCTGATGCTTTCCAATGCGGTCTATTCGGTGATTTCGCCCGAGGGTTGTGCTTCGATCCTCTGGCGTGATGGCACCAAGGCTCCGGAAGCCGCCAATGCCCTGAAAATCACCGCCAAATCCCTGCTCGAACTCAAGGTGATTGACGAGATCATCGCGGAACCCATCGGCGGGGCCCATCGCAATTACCCGGACACCATGAAGGCGGTCCGCAAGGCTTTGATCAAGTATCTGGACCGTCTGCAGAAAACCGCACCCAGGAAGCTAACCCAGCGGCGCTTTGATAAGTTCGCCGCCATGGGTCGCTTCCGCTAATTTTCAGAAAGGATACGCGCCATGGCAAAAAAGAAAACAGCAGCGACACCTGATATCGTTCGCGACAGCATCAACCATATCCCGCTCCGCATCACCGACACCACCCTCCGGGACGCCCATCAGTCCCTGTGGGCCACCCGGATGCGGACCACGGACATCATGAAGATCATCGATGTCATCGACAACGTCGGGTATTACTCCCTTGAAGTCTGGGGCGGGGCCACCTTCGATGTCTGCCTGCGCTTTCTCCGTGAGGATCCCTGGGATCGCCTGCGCCAGATCAAGGCCCATGCCAAGCGCACACCCCTTCAAATGCTGCTGCGCGGTCAGAACATCCTCGGTTATAAAAACTATGCCGATGACATCCTCGAACGGTTCATCGCCCTGGCCACCGAGAACGGGGTCGATATTTTCCGGGTGTTTGACGCCCTTAACGACACCCGCAACCTCGAGCAGGCGATCAAGTTCGTCAAGAAGTACGGCGGCCACGCGCAGGGCACCATCTGTTACACCATCAGCCCTGTTCATACCGTTGACGAATACGTCCGTGTGGCGCGCGAGCAGATCGCCATGGGCATCGACTCGCTGTGCATCAAGGACATGGCTGGCATCTTGTCCCCCATCTCGGCCGAACGCCTGGTCTCGGCTTTGGTCCGCGAAACAAAGGTCCCCATTCAAGTCCACTCGCACATGACAAGCGGGATGGCGGCGGCAACCTACGTGGAAGCCGTTCGCGCCGGCGCCGGCGCGATTGACTGCGCCATTTCACCCATGTCCAGTTTCTCATCTCAACCGCCGGTCGAGACGATGATGGCCATTTTCTCCGAGACCCATTATCACGCCAATCTGGACCAGGAGGCCCTGCGCCAGATCTGCAAGTTCTTTGAGGATCTATCCCCCAATCGCCAACTCATCCATCATAGGGCGGCTAACATCATCGATCCCGAAGTGCTCCTGCATCATATTCCCGGCGGCATGATCTCCAACTTGCGGGGTCAGCTGGCCCAGCAGAACGCGCTGGATAAGATCAATCAGGTCTTCGATGAACTTCCCCGGGTCCGGGCCGATCTCGGTTACCCGCCGCTCGTCACGCCAACCAGCCAGATCATCGGCATCCAGGCGGTCATGAACGTCCTCGCCGGCGAGCGATACGAACTCGTTTCCCAGGAGATCAAGGACTATGTCCGAGGCCTCTATGGACGATCACCCGCCCCGATCGACGCGGCCATCCAAAAGAAAATTCTGGGCAAGGAACAACCCATCACCTGTCGCCCGGCGGATCTGCTCGAGCCCATGCTGACCAATGCAACAGAAGGCATCGATCCGAAGTTGATCAAGAAGGAAGAGGATATCATCTCCTACTGCCTGTTCCCGGAGGTGGCGCTGGAATACTTCAAGTGGCGCGCCATGCCCCCTGAACAACGCACACCCATCCCTGCGGATGTCGAACTGAGCAAGGAAAAGGCACCGGTCCAGGCGGCACCGTCACCCGCGCCCCAGCCCAAGCCGTTCCTCGCCCAGGAGGATTACCAGGCGCTCAATCAGCTCCTGACAAAAATCGGCGAAATGAATCTGAACGAGTTCACGATCCGCCGCGATGACCTGTCGGTCTCGCTTAAGGGCAACGCGGTGTCGGCGTCAACCCAAACTGGAACCACCGCCCCGGCGAAAGCCGTGGCCGTGCCCGTGGCAGCCGCCGCGAAACCCGTCACACCCGCACCGGTTCCCAAGGCTGCGGCCAAGGTTGAGACCACGACGGGCCTGACGATCAACGCACCTTTGAATGGAACGTTTTATCTTACATCCGGCCCTGGCAAACCCCAGTTTTGCAAGGAAGGCGACGAAGTCAAGGCGGGGGAGACCGTCTGCATCGTTGAAGCCATGAAACTCCTGAACGCCATCAAGGCTCCCTGTAACTGCCGGATCATCAGGCCCCTGCTGGAACACGGCAAGCCGGTGAAGAAAGATGAGCCGATGATCGCTTACGAGAAACTGGGGTAATGAATACAGACCCCTTCCAAATCGGCGCCGAGGGCGTGGATGCGGAACGCCTCGTCGCCGAGATACGGGAAACAGTCGCGACCAAAATGCAGGCGGGTGCCTATGCAGGGGCTCAACTGGCGAGGGCGGAGCGGTTCAACTTGGTCAACCTGAAGAAGGACGAGAATTTTTTCGACTTCTACATGGAAAGCCTCAGGGAAGCCGTCGCCATTGACATCAACGATTTTGAAATTCACGAGAGGCGGCGCGGTCTGGCCCCACTGTTGGTGTTTTTCAAGCAGTCGGTCTGGAAGCTTCTCAAATTCTATACCTACAGGTTGTGGTCCCAGCAGAACCAGGTCAACGGACTCCTGTTGTCGGCATCCGAGGAGATTGACCGGAAATATCGCGACAAGCTCAAGGCGCTGGAAGACCGCATCGCGGCACTGGAATCCCGATCACGCCCAACACCATGACCCGCCCTCCTCCACGCGTGGCCTTTGTGTCGCCCCGCTTTGCCGACGGACCCACGGTCGGAGGCGCCGAAACCCTGTTGCGCCGCCTGGCCGAGCGTACGGCCCGGGCGGGAAGCCAGGTGGATTTTCTGACCACATGCGCTACGAACCATTTCACCTGGGCCAATGAATTACCGGCAGGAGAACGCAAAGTCGGCGACCTGACCGTGCGCTATTTCCCGGTGGACGACCGGCGCGATGTGCAGACCTTTCATCAGATCCAGAATCGCATCAGCCAATTCGCCAACGTCACGAAGGAGGATGAACTCCTATGGCATCGCCATAACGTCAATAGTTCGGCTTTGTACGAGTTCCTCAGGACGGAGGGCCACCGGTACGACCGGATCGTCATGGGTCCGTATCTCTTCGGCTTGATCTACTTCGCCGCCCAAATTCATCCTGACCGCACGGTGCTTCTGCCCTGCCTCCACGATGAGTGCTTCGCCTATCTGAAAACGATTCGTGAACTTTTCCTGGGCGTCTCCGGCTGGATCTTCAACGCCGAGCCTGAACGCGATCTGGCGGCCCGACTATATGGAATCGACACGACCCGCGCCCACATCGTGGGCATGGGCCTGGACACCTTCCCAACCGATCCCGCCGGCTTCCGGCAGCGGCACAAACTGGAGGACACTCCCTTCCTGATCTATAGCGGCCGCAGGGAACCCATGAAGGGGACGCCCCTGCTCCTCGACTATCTCGATGTTTTTCGCCAACGAACCGCCCGCCCGGTCAGCCTCGTACTCACCGGCACCGGCCCCTTCGACCCGCCCTCCTCCCTGGCCCCGCACATCCGTGATCTGGGATTTGTTGACGAATCCGAAAAACATTCCGCCATGGCGGCGGCCACAGCCTTTTGCCACCCGTCCGTCAATGAAAGCCTCAGCATTGTCATTCTGGAATCCTGGCTGGCGGGGACACCCGTGCTGGTTCATGCGGGGGGCAATGTGATGCCGGATCACTGCCGGCGTTCCAACGGCGGCCTATGGTTCCGGAACTACCCTGAGTTTGAGGAAGCCCTCATGCTGCTGCTCACCCAGCCGGATCTGCGCACCCGGCTGGCACAGAATGGCCGGCAATACGTACTGGACCGCTATGGATGGGACCAGGTGGACGAACGACTTTTTGCCGCCCTGGCTTGACCGTCAGGGCTTTTTCGCCGACTCGGCGGCGCTGAAAAGGACCCAACATGACTCCAAATCTAAACTCTCTCGCTATCCTCCGCAAAAACCGCCGTGCCGGCCGCGTCTCATCATGGGACAAAACCGGGGGCAACTACGATTTCTGGACGCTCGCCCCCGGGGAAACCCGAGTGCTGGCCGACATCCGCGGCCCCGGCCAGATCACCCACATCTGGTTCGCCCAACCATCGCACTTCCGCGAAGTCCTCATCCGCATCACGTGGGACGACGCGAAGCAGCCGAGCGTGCTCTGTCCCGTCGGCGATTTCTTCGGCCTCGGTAACGGCATCGCCAACTCTTACGAGTCCGCCCTCTTCACCGCCTCAGCCAACCAGAACAACGTTATGGGCTACGACCCCGCGACCGGTCAGAGTCGCGCCTCAATGTGCGGCTTGAATTGCTACGCACCGATGCCGTTCCGCAAACGCGCGAAGATCGAGTTGATCAACGAGAGCGACGAACCGCACGCGAAGTGGTTCTACGTGGATTACGAAACGTTCACCGACGGCTGGGATAATGACTACGGCTATTTCCACGCCGAGTTCCGCCGCACTAATCCGTTCGGCGGTTGGGCGCCGGAACTCAATATACCCGACTTGGAGATCGGCAATACCGGCCGTTTCGCCTACGACAGCAACTACGTCATTGCCGAGACCAAAGGCCGCGGCCAATACATCGGCTGCAACCTCAGCGTTGCCAACATCTGCGGCAACTGGTGGGGTGAAGGCGATGACATGATTTGGGTGGATGGCTATAAGTGGCCGCCCGATCTCCACGGCACCGGCAGCGAAGATTACCTCGGCCACGCCTGGGGCATGCAACCTAACGCTCAACTCCGCAACGGATCGTCCATTTTCGAGATGGACACGAAAGGCTACCAGACGAGCTACGTGTTTCATCTCGAAAACCCGGTCTACTTCCAGCGTGAACTCAAAGTCACTATCGAAGTTGGCCACGCTAACCATCTTGGCAACGACGTCAGTAGCGTCGGCTACTGGTACGCCGCCAAACCGACCGGCGTTTTCCCTCCGCCACCCGTCCGGCAACGCCGCCCCGTGTTGCGCGACGCATACGGCGTCTGGCGGAATGATCCCGCCAGTCAATGCCCCGGCCCGCACATCAAACTGCCGAAAGGCATCCACCCCGTTGGCAAAACCGTCCCCGACGACTCCCAGGCGAAGCCACCCCACTGGACAATTCCCCAATTACCGGAAAAGCTGAAACTTACCCAAGTCCAGCGCGCTCTCGCCAAAGCCCCGCGCATCCAGACCGATCCGAAGGGATCGCCGTGGGGCAAATTCCAAATCGGCTACAGTGGCACCTCGCTGGCAGTGTGCGCTTTCATCCGCGACAAGACACCACGCCGGGGCGAGCCAAATTTCTGGGATGGGTCATCGCTCGAAATTTTCGGAGCGATTGATGACGACACCGCCGAGACGGGCCAAGTAGTCTTTCTCCCGCCCAGCGCGAGTCTGGACGGCGAAACACGTCTCTACCGGCAAGCGAAGATCCAAGCCAATGCCTCGACATTTCCTTGGCAGACGCACCGCGCGCCGGGCGGCTACCAACTGACTGCGTTGATTCCACTCGACTGCCTCAACATCAATCCTGCCGAAAAAACGTTCCGCATCGAACTAGCGGTCACCGTCCCGCAACGCGACACCGCAACACTCCGCGCCGCTGCCGTGGGCAGCCCAAACGACGCCTACCGCAGCTCCCGCCGGTTTGCGCGGGTAACCGTGGGGAAAAAGTTGTAGGGAACGATTCCCTGTACGGTATGTGGTCAATGCCTGAAGGCGAGGTTCACAACGACTCTTTGCCACCCCGGCTTGACCGTCAGGTTTTTTTCGCCGCCTCAGCCGCGCTGATCAGCACGTCGGATATCCGGGCAAGCGCCCTACCGGTATTCTCAAGTTCCTTGGAAATCACTTCAAACCGCACCGCATTTTCGGCGCGCAGTTTCTCAAGACTATCCCGCCGGGCCTGCAGATCCTTGACCTCGGACTCCAGTTGAAGAATCCGTCCCTGCGCATCCGCAATCACTTCTCGCATGTGAATGATCCGCACTTCCTTGTCCTGGTCGGAACTGTCGATATCAAAGATCTCCATGCCGTCCGGGATCGGGACCTGAATAATGTTTGAGCAGTCGGGACAAGTAATGGTCAATCCGGCACCGCGACAGTCAATCGCCAGACTTTTCTCGCAATACGGACAGTCGAACACGATGTCGGAACTTCGAATATCGTTCGGGCCGGCATTTTTAGTGGACATGATGAATCCTCCAGAAGACAGAGTATTTATACCATATTGTCGAAGCAGTGATCTACAGATATTTAGCCGTCACGACACCGTCTCGGCTTTTCATAACAAATATCGTTTTTTCATTGATGATATCGTTTGCGAAACCCACTCTGACCCTCCTACTATCCTCGATCAACAGCAAAGTCCGCACTGGAAAGGCGGGCGCATCAACAAGGAAACTGAAGTATGAGCAAAACGAACAAACCTACTCGTGTTTTCGATACTGATCGCAGAATTCGCTTGGGAATCTGGGGCCTCGGGCGGGGAATGAGTTTCTACAACACCTGCAAATTTCTCAACATCGATGTCGTGGCCGGCTGCGATTACAACGAGCATATGCGCGCCAACTTCCTCAAGCAGAATCCGGGGGCCTTCGCCACGGCTGATGCAGATGAATTTCTCAAGCAGGATTTTGACGCCGTGCTGCTGGCCACCTTCTGTCCCTCACACGCCGATGACGCCATCCAGTGCCTGCAGGCGGGCAAACATGTCCTTTCCGAGGTCACCTCGTTCTTCACCATGGCCGAGGGCGTCAGGCTGGTGGAAGAGGTGCAAAAACGGAAACTGGTCTATAACCTCGCGGAAAATTATCCCTTCTCCGCCGCCAACATGTGGCTGGCGAACCGCTGGCAGGAAGGCCTGTTCGGCAAAATGATGTATGCGGAATACGAGTATGTCCATGAGTGCCGGTCGCTCAGCTACACCTATATCGACGGAGTCCCCATCCAGCCGGGCCATCAGGTTCACAACTGGAGGAGCTGGTTCAACTTCCACTATTACTGCACACACTCCTTAGGCCCCGTTATGGTCATCACCGGCTCACGACCGACAATGGTTGAGACATTCCCCGTCCGGAACCAGATTGCCGGATATCTGGGCAATAACGGTCGAGGCAACGGAACCATGACACCGTCCCTCATCAGCATGAGCGATGGCGGCGTGGTCCGCAACCTGATGGGTGCCGCTACAAACGACAGTCATCAGCAGCGAATCTGGGGAACCCTCGGCGCCTTCGAGATCGGCCATGGCGGGGTCAGGTTGCGCCTGGGCGCCTCCGGTGGCTCCCCCCTCCTAAACGTCAACCCGAAGTGGGAAGGGATGGGAGAACTTGCGGCTCAAACCGGCCACGGCGGGGGCGACTTCTGGACGCTTTACTACTTTGCCCGCGAGATCTTTACCGGCAAAAAGGGGCCGTTTGACATCTACGGGGGCTGTGATGTCACCATCCCCGGCATTCAGGCACTGCGCAGTTCACTGGAGGGCGGCAAGCCCATGGAAGTGCCTGATTTCCGCAAGAAGGCTGATCGCGATCGCTACCGGTCCGATGACTGGCAATTGCCGCGTTACGATGTCAAGCGGGGCGTCTTCGCCGGTGCCAAGCTGAATAAAAAGGCATCCACTTTCAGCACCACCATGAAGGACGTGATTGCGTACTCGACCATTTACCGCGCGTATGCGGACTGGAAAAAGGTGCAGTCCGCCATGACGCGTCCTGAAGAATTCCTGCCGGTGGCCAGCAAGTTGCTGGGCAGTTACGATCAACTGGCGGCGACGTACAAGGATGCACGGGACATCGTCAAGGCCTATCCGAAGTCGGACGGCGCGCGAGTCCTCTCGGAAATGCTCGAGCTGGGCGAGCACAAGAAGGCCCTTGCGCCAGGCTTCCGTCCTGCACTCAAAAAGGAAGTCGCTGCCCTTCAGAAAAAATTCGGAGACGGAGTTATCCCGCTTCAGACGTTCACCGGAACCGCTCTGCTGCCAAATAAAGACAGAATTGCGGGGATCAAATATCCGGAAAAGAGCCTGACGTTCTCCAAGCTGGAATACCGTGCTGATTACAAGTACATCGACATCCGTCCCCGGTACAAGGATGGTGCTGCAAAAGACGGATTGGTCTATGCACGGGGCATCTTTAACGCGAAAAAAGCGATAGCCGGTTCCCTGCATATCGGGGCGGACGGTCCGTTCAAGGTGTTTGTCCAGCGCAAGGAAGTCGGGTGTAATCCCGGGGCCACCAATCCTATCACATCGCATATCCTGACGATTCCCGTACACTGGAAAAAGGGAAAGAACGAAATCGTCATCGCCATGCGGACCAACGGCGGCAGCGCCTGGGGATTCATGGCTTCGGCGATAGCGAAATAGCCATCCGATTCCCATCCGGAGCAGTTGATTTGGCCCAAGCCGAGACTCCCGTTATGCCTCGGTTTGGGTTTCCAAACCTGCTTGACAATAACTCACTGATACGGCATATCTATTGCCGTTTTTTTACAGGGAACCGATTCCGGGTGCCTCGCAACGCCCGCCATCCGGCCTCCGTGTTTCAGAGGCCTTCAGGCGGGCCGTTTTTTGCCGCGAAAGGAAGTTGAACTGCATGGAAACTAACTTGCTGCTCATCACATTGCTGGTCTTAGGGCCGATACTTTTCGGAGTGTCGATGCTGACCGGTCTGCGCGGATATGCCCGTAGCGTCATGGTGGTCGCCTCTGCCCTGCTGGTCATGGTGTCGGCCGGACTATTGGCCGCCAGCGGTGTCCGGGAAATCACCCTTCCCTCCCTTGTAACCGAGGTGGGATCATTCCTGGAACCGGCGATGATTCTGGCCATGCTGGCCATCGGTCTCCGTATCCGCAGCTGGCCTGTCCGCCTCATGGCCGGGGTTCAGCTCGCGCTCTGCCTGGCTGGCCTGTTTCTCCACCGCGCACCGCATCCGGAGGAGACCCGGTTGATCATCGACCATCTCTCCATCATCCTGGTTCTGATCGTGTCGGTTATCGGGGGCCTGATCACCCTCTACGCGCTGGGCTACATGGCCAGCCACGAACACCACGCCCCCGCGACGGCCGCCCCAACCTCCCGCTTCTTCTTCTTCCTGGTTGCTTTTCTAGGCCTGATGAACGGCTTGGTTCTGGTTGACAACATGAAGTGGCTCTCCCTTTTTTGGGAAGGCACCACTTTGTGCTCCTTCTTCCTGATCGGCCATGACGGCACGGACGACGCCAAAGCCAGCGCCAGAAAGGCCATCACCCTGAATGCGTTAGGCGGGCTGGCAATGAGTCTGGCGGGTTTTCTCGCCGCTTGGAATATAGGATCGGAGAGCCTGTCCACCGTGATGGGTGCTGGAGGCATCGCCTTGCTTCCCCTCGCCCTGCTGGCGCTGGCGGCCATGATCAAATCGGCACAACTGCCGTTTCAAAGCTGGCTCCTGGGCGCCATGGTCGCACCGACCCCGGTTTCCGCCCTGCTGCACTCCAGCACCATGGTCAAGGCCGGCTCCTACCTTATTCTCCGCATGGCCCCCGCCATGGCTGATTCAGCGCTGGGCACGACGGTCGCGGTCGCAGGCGCGTTCACCTTTGCCGCCGCCAGCGCCCTGGCAATCGGACAGAGCAATGGCAAGAAGGTCCTCGCCTACTCCACCATCGCCAACCTGGGCCTGATCGCCACCTGCGCCGGGATTCACACCCCGATCGCCTTTGCCGCCGCACTCACCATCCTGATCTATCACGCCCTCTCGAAGGCACTGCTTTTCCTGTGTGTTGGGACCATTGAGCAAACCATCGGCAGCCGCCACATTGAGGATATGGGCGGCATCCTCTTCAAGATGCCGCTCACCACGAATATCGCCATCATCGGAATGGCCTCCATGATGATGCCGCCCTTCGGCATGCTGATCGGAAAGTGGATGGCCATTGAATCGGCAGTGCACCAGCCTTTGGTCCTGTTTCTGGTGATCGCCGGAAGCGCCCTGACCATCTTCTTCTGGGCCAAGTGGCTGGGCCGTATCACCACCGCCTCCTACCACGACACCTACAAGATTGAGACCGTTAGCCCGTGGATGAGCGGAGTCCTGGTAACCATGGGTGCCGGGGTGCTGGTCACCTGCCTCTCCGCCATGCCCCTGTATCACGCCATCATCAAACCCATCAGTCTGACGGTATTCGGACAGGTCTCGGCAGGTGAATCACTGACCCTGCTGGACTCGGTGGACCAGTTCCTCTCGTGGCCATTGTTCGTGATCCTGGGCGCCATCGTTCTGGCAGGCATCACCAGCTTGCTGTTCTTCAAACATTCGCAGATACGTCTTCCTTTTCTTTGCGGTGAGAATGTTCCGGATGGAGATTTCAGTTTCGAGTTTCGCAGTCTCGCCGACAAGAAAGACCGGGCCCTGCTGAACAGTTACTATCTCTCGCCCATCTTCGGTGAATCAACCATCACGGCCTGGTGCAATCCGGTTGCCGCTCTCATTATCCTAACGCTATTCGGAGTCCTGTTCCTATGATCCCTCTGAATCCTGCCATCGAAATCGCACTGTTGATCGTCCTGGCCCCCCTCATCGGCGCCCTGCTCGCCGGGATGGACCGCAAACTGACCGCCCGGGCACAGGGTCGCATCGGCCCTCCGATCCTCCAGCCTTTTTTTGACACGGTAAAGTTGCTCCGCAAATCCCCCATCGTGGTCAATAGGATGCAGATCATGTACGCCTACCTGCATCTGGCGTTCATGATTCTGGCGCTGGTTCTCCTGGTGCGGGGCCAGGACAGCCTCATGTTTCTCTTTATCTTCGCCTTCTCTACCCTGTCGCTCGTTTTGGGGGGTATGTGTGTGCGGTCCCCCTACAGCCGTATCGGCAGCCAGCGGGAAATCATGTTGATGGTCGCCTACGAGCCGATCCTGATCCTGCTCATGATCGGCCTGTACCTCGCCAACGGCAGTTTCCTCCTGGGGGCCACCCTCGCGACGGGCAAGCCGCTGCTGCTCTCCCTTCCCCTGCTCTTCATCGCCTTTCTGGTCGTGGTGGCGATCAAATTGCAAAAGTCTCCATTCGACATCGCCACCTCGCATCATGCCCACCAGGAACTGGTCAAGGGCCTGACCATAGAGTACTCGGGCCCCTACCTGGCGATCCTCGAGATTGCCCATTTCTACGAAACCACCCTGTTGTTCTTCCTGATCATGATGTTCTGGGTCACCAACCTGTGGATCGCTCTCGCACTGGCCTGCGCCAGCTTCTTCCTGATGACCGTGGTGGATAACGCATTTGCGCGTCTGACCTCGATCTGGACGTTCCGGTTCATGTGGACGGGAGCCCTGCTTCTGGCCCTGACCAATATTCTCTGGTTCTATCTCTGACAGACAAGGAAACCCTAACCATGACTGCCATACGCAAAGTCAGCAAGTCGCCCTGGGTGGTGCATTTCAACTGCAACAGCTGCAACGGGTGCGACATCGAGTTCCTGGCATGCCTGACACCCATATACGACCTCGAGCGCTTCGGGATTCTCCACGTTGGGAACCCCAAGCATGCGGATGTCCTGGTGGTCACTGGTTCGGTCAACCATCGCAATGCACGCGTGTTAAAAAACGTCTACGACCAGATCCCCGACCCCAAGGTGGTCGTGGCCTTGGGCGTTTGCGCCTCCACCGGGGGAGTTTTCGCCGACGGTTACAATGTGCTCGGCGGCATCGACAAGGTCATTCCAGTGGATGTCTTTGTTCCCGGTTGCGCGGCCCGTCCCGAGGCGATGATCGACGGGATCCTCAAGGCCGCCGAAATCCTGGAAACCAAACGCCGTCATCCCGAGACCCTGCCGGCCGGCCAACCGGTAATAACCCGAACCCCCACAGCCGCGGCGCCGGCCGTTTAAACGCAGAAAGGTTCACCATGCTTACGGATGTCAAAGAAATCGAAATTGAGCACCTTCACAAGGAGGTCTGGCAACTCAAGCGCGACGGCTACCGGTTCGTCACCATGACCTGCACGGATCTGGGCGACGCGCATGATATTCTCTACCATTTCGACCTCCACTATGCTTTGAAACACCTCCGCCTGAAGCTGCCCCGGGGCACGGCTCTGCCGAGCATCTCCAGTCAGTTCTTTGCCGCCGTTCTCGTCGAAAACGAAATGCAGGATTTGTTTGGCATCGAGGTCAGCGGTCTCGCTGTCGATTTCAAGGGGCGATTCATGCTATCCGACGGGGCCCCTGTCGCCCCCCTCAACAAGGCGCCGATCGGGATTGGCCTGGATGTCCGGGTCAAAACGCCCGCCCCCGCGGAAGGAGTGGCACAATCATGATTCGACGTAATACCATCCCTTTTGGTCCCCAGCACCCCGTCCTTCCGGAACCCATCCAACTCCGACTGGTAATGGAGGATGAGAAGATCGTCGAAGCCCTTCCCGCCGTCGGGTACGTTCACCGTGGCCTGGAGAAAATCGCCGAGAAAAAGGATTACATCCAGGACGTCTATCTGGTGGAGCGCATTTGCGGCATCTGCAGTTTCATGCACTCGCAGAATTACTGCCAGGGCATCGAATCGCTGATGAACGTTTCCGTGCCGGACCGCGCCCGGTATCTGCGCGTGGTTTGGGCAGAATTGCATCGCATCCACAGTCACCTGCTCATCCTCGGTCTCGCCGCCGATGCCTTCGGGTTCGAAAACCTGTTTATGCGCCTGTGGCAGATTCGGGAAATCATCCTCGACATCATGGAGAAAACTGCCGGTGGTCGCGTCATTCTGGGCGTCTGCACGCTGGGAGGCGTTAAGCGCGATATCCCCCCCGCCCTTCAGGACGAGATCCTTCGTCAACTGGATGAGGCGGAGAGGCAACTGAGCGATGTGCTGCCTGCTCTGGTGAACGATTACAGCGTCAAGCAACGGCTGGTGGGCATTGGTGTGCTTCCCAAGGACAAGGCTTATGAGCTGGGTGCCGTCGGCCCGGTGGCCCGCGCCAGCGGTCTGGCCATGGACTTGCGGGAAACCTGTTATGCCGCGTACGGCGACCTGGACTTCAAAATGGTCACTGAAACCGCTGGCGACTGCTACGCCCGGACCCTGGTTCGCGTCAAGGAACTCCACACCTCCGCAGAGTTGGTCCGCAAGGCGCTGAAACGGATGCCCGAAGGTCCACTCTCCGTGCCCGTCAAGGGCAATCCGACCGGCGAGGTGCTGGCCCGGATCGAACAGCCGCGGGGCGAGCTCAATTTCTACATCAAGGGCAACGCCACCCGGAACCTCGAACGATTCCGCGTCCGCACCCCGACTTTCGCCAACCTGCCGGCTTTGCTGCACATGCTGACAGGGTGTCAGTTAGCCGACGTTCCGGTCATTGCCATCTGCATCGATCCCTGCATCAGTTGCACGGAAAGGTAACCCATGATTAACCTGATCCAGAGCATCTTTTCAAAACTGTCCTCTCGTCCGGACACCCGCCGCTACCCTTTTAAGAAACGCGAACCCATGGAGGGAAGCCGGGGCCATATCGATATTGAAATCGACAAGTGCATATTCTGCGGCGCCTGCCAGAAAAGGTGCCCATCCAATGCCCTGACCGTATCCCGTGATCCGAAGTCCTGGAGCTTGAACCCGTACGCCTGCATCGTTTGCGGCTATTGCGTCGAAGTCTGCCCGAAGAAGTGCATTGTCATGAATGCCGGGCATTTCACGCCGCCAGCCTGAAGACGGTGCCATATTGTCCGGCGTTCGGACAACATGTCCGACTTGGATCCCCTTCCGGGCCCAGTATTTCTCCCGATTCCTGGAATTCATTCGCTCATCGCCTCTTGGCACGACGCCTGCTAATCTCTTCCCTGTCGTGAACGAGATCAATACTTGCAACAAAACATCGCGTTTTTTGACAGCTGTCGTCATCATGCTTTGCGTGGTGATCATCCTGCAGTTGGGCGTCATCCTGCATAGTCAGGTCGCCCCGACGGCACCGACACGGGACGGGGGAATTCCTGACCGTGTCCTCCCACAGCCGCCACCCCGGATCACACTCCCCGACATCGACTGGAACCCCGCCGCTCAAATGGCGCAAATGCACGACCTGATCGACAGCATGACGGCTTTCGAGGAAGGCTGGTCTGATCTCTCGGTCACCCCCAGCCTGGGCCTGCGAGACGCCGAATCCGCCTACGAGATCACCTTGCAGTTACCCGGAACCGACAAATCAGGAATACGGGTCACCATGGACGGGACCATCTTGAACATCATCGTTGAATATAACGCGCATCACACTTCTGCCGCCCCCGCCGGAAGCACCAACTGGCTAACGCATCAGGCCGGCCGGTTCGAACGGCGACTACGCCTGCCCTCGGCGACATCCAAGCATGACGCCATCAAGGCTACCTTCAAGGATGGCCTGCTGCGTGTTATTGTTCCCAAGGCAACCGGCAACGAAACAACCGTCAGACGCATCGATGTGAACGAGTCAACTCAAGATAAAACCCAAGTAACGACCCCGGAGGCACCATGAGCATGGACATCACTGCAAACACCAATCTGATCGCAGGACAAAAAGCGGCCGTCGACGCCGTTCGCCAGGAGGTGACCAAGGTCATCGTCGGCCAGGAACGCCTGCTGGACCGGATGCTGATCGCCTTGATCGCAAACGGGCACATCCTGCTTGAGGGTGTCCCCGGCCTGGCCAAAACCACGGCGGTCAAAACCCTCGCACAGACACTCGGCCTCAAGTTTCAGCGCATCAGCTTCACCCCTGATTTGCTCCCCGCAGATGTCATCGGAACGATGATCTACAATCCCCGCGAGGGAACCTTTACTCCCCGTCTTGGACCGATTTTCACCAATCTACTGCTCGCAGACGAAATCAATCGCGCACCAGCCAAGGTGCAATCCGCCCTGCTGGAGGCCATGCAAGAACGCCAGGTGACCATCGGCAACACCACCTACCCCTTGCCCGAGCCGTTCATGGTCATGGCTACCCAGAACCCGATTGAACAGGAAGGCACCTATCCCCTGCCCGAGGCACAAATCGACCGATTCATGCTGAAATACCGGCTGGGATATCCATCCAAGGATGATGAACGACGCATCATGAACCGGTTCACCCGGAAAACCGATATCACCGTCAACTCCGTGATGTCGGCTGAGCAGATCCTTACCCTTCGCGGCATCCTTGACCAGGTCTACTGCGATGAAAAAGTCGGCGACTATATTCTGGACATTGTGCAGGCCACCCGGAAACCCGCCGACTACAAATTGGATATCGGGCATTACATCCATTACGGGGCCTCACCCCGCGCGAGTATCTACCTCAACATGGCCGCCCGTGCCAATGCGCTCCTCAATGGCCGCGCCTATGCCACCCCGCAGGACGTCAAGGAAATCGCCTACGATATCCTCCGTCACCGCATCATCCTGACGTACGAGGCGGAGGCCGAGGAAAAGACCAGCGAGGACGTCATCGCCAAGATTCTGAACGAGATCCCGGTCCCGTAAAACCCTTAACCCATAACAGTCCCGCTTCCATGCCTATCGACGTCAAAGAATTGATGAAGCAGGTTGGCAAGATCCGCGTGGTCACCAACCGGCTCATGGACGAGCATCTCTCGGGGGAGTACCACTCCGTCTTCAAGGGACAGGGTATCGAATTCGAGGAGGTGCGCGAATATGTTCCGGGCGATGACATCCGTTCGATCGATTGGAATGTTACAGCCCGGATGGGGCATCCCTTTGTTAAACGCTTCTGCGAAGAACGCGAATTAACCATCCTCTTCCTCGTGGATGTCTCCGGATCCCAGTCGTTCGGGTCGGAAACCCGCCCGAAAGCCGAACTCGCCGCCGAAATAACCTGTCTACTCGCCCTGTCCGCCATTAAAAACCAGGACAAGGTCGGACTGATCCTGTTCAGCGACCGGATCGAAAAGTCGATCCCTCCCCGAAAAGGCCGGACCTCGGCGCTCCGATTGGTACGTGAAGTACTGGCCACGGAGGAAACCAGACGGGGGACCGATCTCTCCGGGGCGCTCCGTTATCTCAACCAGGTGCAGAAACGCCGCGCCGTCGTGTTCATTATTTCCGATTTCATGGATACGAACTACGAGAAGGAGCTCCGGGTTACGGCTCGTCATCACGATGTGGTCTGTTGCCAGGTATCAGACCCGCGTGAAATGGAACTGCCGGATGTCGGGCTGGTTGAGATCCAGGACCCGGAAACGGGCGAACTGACACTTCTCGACACGTCTTCGTCCAGAATGAGAACAGCCTTCCGGGAGAGCGCCCAGAAGGAGGACGGGGAATTGAAACGTCTTTTCCGGCGAAACAAAATTGATTCACTGGCGGTCTCGACGTCACGCCCGTTCATTGAGGATATTCATAAACTTTTCCGCCAGCGGCAAACCCGGGCTGCTCGAGGTTGATATGGCTTGGACTCAACAACTGATCAGAACACTTTCGGGGGGGGCGATCCTGTTGGGTGCCGTTTCTGGCGCCACCTTGCCCGTATCGGCCACGCCTGCGGCCCCACCCCGGATCGAAACTTTCGATTCCGGACCGGTATCGGTCACCTTTACGCTTGAGCCCCCCGTTGTCCAACTCGATCGCGACACACTCCTGTCCATCCGCATTGCCGCCCCCACCAATCTTTCAGTCACGCTCCCCGCCGTGGATTCGCGGTTGAATGGATTTGTCGTGGCTGGCTCGTATGACAGCCCCCCCGAAACCCGAAACGGGTCGATGCGGCAGGAACGACACATTCGGCTGACCCCACACCTGTCTCCTCAGTACCGTATCAGTCCCGTGGCCATTCTCGTCAAATCCGGCCTCACTGAAAGCTGGTTCCCCACCCGTCCGATCGTGCTCGACGCCGCCCCCATCGTCAAGGGACCGCCTGGCAGGGATATCGCGGGGCCACGGAGTCCGGTCCCCATTCGGCCGGGACTGAAAACCATCGTCGGATATCTTGTTGGAGTGCTGGTGATCGGCGCGCTCATTTACGGGATCTGGCGGGCCGCCCGGCATGTGCAGCGTGCGGTAAAACTGCGCCGCATGTCACCACGGGAACGGGCCTTGCATGAACTGGCCGAACTTCTGGCCCGCGATCTGGTGGGCCGGGAACAGGTCAAGGATTTCTACTTTGAACTGACCATGATCGTAAGAGCCTACATTGAGCGCGCACACGCCATCCGGGCACCTGAACAAACAACAGAGGAGTTCCTTCTCGCCGTCAGCCGGGATCCCCGTTTTATCCCTGAGGTCGTTGGCCGACTACGCACATTCCTCCAGGCGGCAGACATGGTCAAGTATGCCGCCTATCGGCCCGATCAACCGACCGTCGATCAAGCGCTTTCAACCGCCCAAAACTACATTGAAACCGACGCGGAGACCCCGCTTCCCAACAACCCACACCCCGTACCCCTCAACTCTTGATGAACTTTGGAAATCCATACTACCTGCTCCTGCTGATCCCCCAGTTGGCGGCGATCTGGTTTATTTACCGCCGAAGGGCGACGCAGGCCCTGATCTTTGCCCCGTTCCACCGTCTGCCGACCTCCCGGGCAACGTGGCGCACTCGCCTGCGCCCGCTGGCCCCAGTCCTCTACCTGCTGGGACTGGCGTTGGCTATCCTTGCCCTGGCGCGGCCACAGACGGTTTTCTCCCGAACTGTCAGGCGTTCCGATGCCATTGCCATCCAGATGGTTGTCGACTGCTCCGGCTCCATGCAGGCACTGGACTTCGCCACCCCCGACAACCAGCGCACCCGGCTTGATGTGGTCAAGGAAACATTCGCCAAGTTTATCGCCACCCGCCCCGGCGACCTGATCGGCCTGATTACGTTCGGAGGCTTCGCCTCCAGCCGTGCCCCCCTTACCCTCGACCATGAGGCCCTGCTTCACAGCCTCCGCGGCGTCGAAACCGCTCGCGAACAGTTCAGCGCCGACGGCCAGCTTATCAACCAGGAGGAAATGCTGACGGCGATCGGGGATGCTCTGGCCACGGCCTGTGCCCGGCTCGAAAGCACAGCGGTCAAATCAAGAATTGTCGTCCTCCTCTCCGATGGAGAATCGAATACCGGCATCATCAAACCCGACGATGCCGTCAAGGCTGCCAAGGCCCTCGGCGTCAAGGTGTACACCATCGGTGTGGGCTCAACGGGCATTGCTCCCTTCCTGGCCCGTGATGCCTTCGGGCGCCGGGTCATCGCCCAGGCCGAGGTAAGACTTGATGAAGAACTGCTCAGGTCGATCGCCGGCACTACCGGCGGCGAATACTTCAACGTCACCGATCCCAAGGGCCTGAGCAACGTCATGGCAAGGATCTCCAAGCTTGAAAAGACCACCATTAACACGGACCAGTACAATCGGTATGAAGAGCATTTTCTGAACTTTCTCATCCCGGGGCTGATTTTGATCGGCCTCGGCGCCATGGTGAACGCCTGGCTGGGGAAAACGATTATTTGACTATTACGTTGTGGTACGCGACGCATTGCGTCGCATCTTGGGGAGGGACGGCGTGTCGCCGTCCGCGGCGCGCAGCATGCGCGCCCTCCCATGGTTTTCGGGTAAAGCCCGCGCTGAGTAAAGGGTAACAGACATGATGTCGCTTCAGTTCCAGTATCCGTGGGTGCTTGGCCTGATCTGGCTGGCCCCTGTTGCCGGCATTCTCTGGCACATCATGATTGTTCGCCGGCCGGCGGGAAAAGGTCTTGTTTCTCCTGCCATGACGACACGCCTCGCCCCGCCACCCTCACCCAATCGCCAACGGTGGCAAATGGCGCTCATGGTCACCGGCCTTCTTTTCGGCATCATCGCCGCCGCTCGCCCCCAGTGGGGACAGCAAGAGGAAACGGTTTACCAGCGTGGCCGTGATCTTTTGATGGTCCTCGATGTCTCCCGCTCCATGCTCTCCACGGATGTCCATCCCAGTCGGCTCGGACGGGCCAAAGTGGACCTGCTGGACCTAGTACGGCAATTGGGCGGCGACCGCGTGGGGTTGCTCGCGTTCCGCGGCCGACCGATCCTTCTCTGCCCGTTAACCACGGATTACGGGTTCTTCACCCAAATTCTGGAAGGCACAAGCGTCGACTCCGCTCCGGCTGGGGAAACCGATATCGGGGATGCACTACTGGAGGCCATGAAATCCCTTGAGGGGGATGAAGGCTCCCACCGGGCCATCATCCTGGTCTCGGACGGCGAAGATCTGGCCGGCAAAATGGACGCCGCCATTACCAAGGCCCGTGAGGGGCATGTCCCCATCTTCACCGTGGGCTTCGGCAGCAGTGAAGGGGCCCGGGTCCCCTCCCCGCTCGGCAAGAAGGAGTTTCTCAACTATCAGGGTCAGCCCGTCCTTTCCAAGCTGAACAATGAGCTCATGCGGGACATTGCCGAAAAAACGGGCGGCGCTTATGTTCCGGTTGGTTTGGCAAATGTTAAATTGGGCGATTTGTACCGGAATCACTTGAGCCGCATCGCCGCCCGCGATCTGGAAGAATCGGTGCAGCATCGTTATATCGAGCGTTACCAGTCACTCCTCTTCATCGCCGTTCTGTGTTTTCTGGCCGCCTGCTTCCTCAGCCGCGGACAGCGGCTTTCACGTTCCATCCTCCCCGTCTCCAGGGCCGCACCGCTGAAGCAGCTGATGCTTTGCCTGGTGTTTGGTGCAGGAATGGCAGCGTCCACCCAGGCTATGACCAATATCGAGGCCACCGTTGTTTCCACCAACACTCCGCCGGGTCGGGAAGGCGCCCGTTATGCACAACGGCTTTACCTTCTTGGGAAATACAGGGACGCCGCCGCCGCGTACAAGATTGCCGCGCAGACGGCGGCACAGGCCTCACGTGATGACTATCTGTACAACGCCGGTTGCTCCCTCTACAAGGCCGGTGATTTCGAGCAGGCCGCCGATGTATTCCGGTCATTGGGCGCTCTGGAGGGAAATCAAGGGTTGGCCACCGCCTATAACCTGGGCTGTTCGCTCTTTCAGCTGGCGTCCATCCCTCCTGCCAAGCAGACCGGTTCGCCCGATCCTGAGGCGCTGGAATCGCGAGTTCAAGCCCTGAAACAATCCGCC
Organism: PVC group bacterium; assembly: GCA_945870225.1. Classification (GTDB taxonomy): domain Bacteria; phylum Verrucomicrobiota; class Kiritimatiellia; order CAIKKV01; family CAITUY01; genus CAMBRF01. Next base: position 47,768 of record CAMBRF010000004.1, read on the forward strand.
GCCGCCTTCCAGAAATCTCTGCGCCTCGCCCCGGAGGATAAAGCCGGACGACAGAATCTTGGGGTGGTCGCCGGCATGATGGATGAAGCGGTCGAACAATCCAAGATTGCCCGTCTGATGGCAAAGTATGGGCAGACACCGCCCGGTGTTTTGGCGGATAGGATGCTTCTGCAGCAACGGAAGCTGATTCGCGATATTCCCATCGTCTTGACCAACAACAGCCCCAAGCTGATCGATCAGTTGGAGCAACTGGGCGTCGAACAGGAGGAAACCGCCGACCTGATGATCCCTCTGAAGGGCAAACTCCTGCAAGCCATGTCGCAGGCGCAGTCTGCGGGAAGCGTCACCAATGCTCAGGAGAAAATGGCCCAACTCAATGCCTTCGCCGAGTCCATCCGGGACCGGATGCAGGCCTCTTCCATGGCGCTGCGGGATCTGGATCGAAACGCGCTCAATGATGCCGCCCGGGCTGAAGCCGCCACCTACACCCTCTGGAAAGGAGTGGCAGGGCCTGATCAATTGCTGCGCGAGGATATCCAGCGCCAAACCAACGCCATGTCCCTCGCCGAAGCCAGACCGAGCACGCCGACGGAAAGCTGGGCCCAAACCGTCCTCACCCAACAGAACGAGGCCATGGAACTGACCTCTCTCTTCGGGCAACGGTTTGAGGCCTCCGTGCCTCCGGAAGGAATGAGCGCGCCGGCCGCCGCGCCTGGCAGCCAGTCGGCAGGAAGCGAAACCAATGCTCCTGAAAAACTTATCACACCGGAAACCCGCCGCGTAATCCTGGATCTTACCGCCCAGGCAAAAACCCTGCAGCAGTCTGCCGTCGCCCTGCTCACCTCGCAGCCGGTGACCTCACTGGAGTCACAACGCAAGGCCTATGCGGTTTTGAAGGAAATTGAAAAACTCCTTCCCAAAGAGAAGCAACCGCAGCAGAATCAGAAGGAAAACAAGCCGGACCAGAAACAGGACCCGCAGGGGCAGAAGCCTCCGCCGCCCAAGGAAGAGCCCAAGCAGAAACCTGAGCCCAAGCCGCAGGAACCGAAAAAGGATGAGATGTCCCCTGATGACGTGAAGCGCATGCTGGAAAAAGCCATGCAACGGGAAAAGGAGCATGAGCAGGAAAAGCGTGAACGTGACGCCTACAGACCTCTGTCACCAGGCGAGAGAGACTGGTAGCATCATGTTAAGGGTCATGGGTCTCCAATGTGGACGAGGCGTCTCACCTCGTTGGAAGCGACGGGATGCCGCTTCTACTCTCCTGCTTTTTTGCCTGCTCTCAAGTTCCGTTTTCGCCGGGCCAACGCTCGAAATCAATGCCGGTCGTGACAAGGTTTATCTGGGCGAATCCTTCCTTCTTGAAGTCAAGGTAGGCGGCTCGAACCAGGCTACCCCCCCGGATCTCTCGCGAATTCAGGGATGCCGATTAACCCTTCTGGGCAATCAGGATATCAGCCAGCAATACTACATCCGAGTTAATGGCCAGACCCGGCGCGAGGGATTCATCGGCCGCAGCTACACCTACAAACTGACCCCCTTGCAGGCCGGCAAACTTGAAACGGGTCCGGTAACCGTCGACATCGACGGCAAAAGGCTTTCAGGAACCGGACCGGCCATCACGGTGACCGGCGTCGAACAGCAGGATATTGTCTCGATCTCCGTCAGCGCCTCACTGGATACCGTTCTCGTTGATGAGCCATTCGAAATACAGGTGAAAGTCCGCATCCGGGGCTTGCCGGGAGTCTATGCCGATACGGACCCTCTGATCCCATCCGCCGCGCCGAACCTGAATGTCCCCTTCATGAGCGGGGCGGCTCCTGACGGGCTCAAAGGCCCCGATATTCGCGCCCTGCTGAACGGACGGCTCGTAAGCGGCAATCAACCTGGTTTCACCCTTAACGACTACACGGTTCAAAACGATCCTTCCGGTTTTGGTTTCTTTTTCGACAATCAATCGGTTCCCGCCCGCTTCCGGCTTGACCGGCACCCGCTTGATGAAAACGGTGTGCATTATTTTGAATACCGGTTCGCCCTGAATTACACAGGAGAAGCCGAGGGGGCCTACACCTTCGGCCCGGTGGTTTTCAAGGGGTCTGTTCCCACCAACGTCAATGCGCAGGGCGTGGCGGGCAACATGGATATCTTTGCGGTGGGCCCCGCAGCCATCGTGCGTGTGGTGCCACCGCCGGAGGCCGACCGCCCCGAATCCTATATTGGAGCGATCGGGAGCAATCTCGCAGTCACCGCAGCACTGGATGCCCAGACCTGCCGCGTGGGCGACCCGCTCGAACTCACGCTCTCCATCGGCGGGGGCATTCAAATGAATAATATTCGACCCCCGAAACTGAGTTTTCAAACCAACGTGGTCGACCGTTTTGAAATCTACGATGACACCGTCAAAACGGCAAAACGGGACGGACAGCGGCAGTATATCTATACCTTGCGACCCCGCCAGCCTGGCGCCTTCGAGCTGCCGGCAATCGAGGTATCCTACTACGATGCCGCCCTTCACAGGTACCGAACCGTCACGACCGTTCCCATTCCCCTCAAGGTTCGACAGGCCACGGAGGTTACCGCGTCTCAGGTCATCGGCGGATCAACCAATACGCTGGTGCTCTCGCATAAAAAAGAAGAAGTCCGGATGCAGCCCGCTGGAATACGGTGTGACCCTCTCGCCGCCGAACCCGCCTCTCTGACCGGCCCTACCGCCACCGTTGTTCTCCTGTTTGCAGCCGGCCCCGCGGTCTTCCTGGCCGTCTGGCTTAACGGTTTATATCGGCGTCATCGTCCGGGTCTTGCCCGCGCCTTGAGACGGCGAAAGGCCTTCTCAAGGGCTTGTCGTCGTTTGCACGCGGCTCCGACGGCTCAGGCGGAGTTTCATACAACGGTCTGCCAGACCCTCCGACAATACCTTGCCGACCGGTTGGATCGCCCCACGGAGTCCACCACACCCGGCGAAGCGCGCCAACTTCTGATCGCAAGCGGGATTGTCCCGGAATTGGCCGAGCGGTTCGCTGAAATCATGCAGGCTCACTTCAACGCCGCATTCAGCAAGGGGTCAGCTCCCGACCTCGCTCGGGTCAAAGCCGTTGTGGCGGATATTGAGCGCGCCTGGTCGGGAAGGCGTCCAGGTTCACCCCGCCCCTCCGCTTCCCTGGCCCTCTTGCTGTTAGCCGGAGGAGTGATGGCCCTGACTCGCCCCGCATCCGCCTCAACCCTCGCAGAGCGGGAGTTCCTCCTGAACGAGGCCAACAGTCGAATGGCCTCGGCCGTCACTCCGTCCGATTTTCTGGCCGCCGCCTCGGTTTATCAGAAACTGGCTGATCGGGGAGTGCGGAATTCCACAGTCTTTTTCAATGAGGGAACGGCCCTGCTGCTGGCGGAGAAATACGCCGATGCCGTCCAGGTGTTACTCCGCGCGGAACGCTATGAAGGCAGTGCCCCGGATATCCGCCGCAACCTCACCATCGCCCTGGGCTGCCGGGAAGGACTGAAAGCGCCGCTGACTCCATGGAATCGGGTCGTACTCTTCTGGCATTACGGGCTGCCCTGCCGCACGCGACTACTCATCGTGGCCCTGGCATTCTCATTTTTCTGGCTGGCTGGCGTACTGCGGCTGGTAGGCTCAATAAGCCGGTCCAACATCCTGGCCCTGCTGGCCTTGGGCCTTCTAGCCCTCTTTGGATCCAGTGTCCTCACCACGATCCAACAGGAAAGCAGTGCGCACACCCCCCCCACCCTGCTCGCTCGTTGAAAAAACAAGGTTCAAGACCGCTCGGTGAGCCGCCATGGCTGGCGAGCGGCTGACTTACCCTGTCGCGTCACACGATGCGGCACATTTTCGGGCACCTCGCCTGCTGTTGTCCACTTCGTGTTTCCTGTGTTATGCTTACGTCCGTTTAGAACACTGGGGTGAAGCCTTGAATGAATCGAAACTGATCCTGGTCTGCAATTGCGTTCATCGGAACGTGATCCCTGCCGCCGTCAAACAGCATGTACTCGACAGCCTGAAAGCAGCCGGCAGGCCAGTCACGGTTGTGGCTGATCTCTGCGGGATGGCGGCGTCGAAAGATCCGATCCTGACGACCTTGACCGCCGACCGTAACCCCATCGTGCTTGCCTGTCATCCCCGCGCCGTGAAATGGCTCCTGCACGCCGTCGGCATCGATCCCCTTCCCGCTTCACTCCGCCTTCTGAATCTCCGGACCGAACCCGCCGAGACAATTCTGGCTCAACTCGGCATCCCCCCCTCACCCCTCACCCCTCACCCCTCAACCATTAACCATCAACCATCAACCATCCCCTCCCCCTGGATCCCTTGGTTCCCCGTCATTGATTATGATCGCTGCGTTCAATGCCGCCAATGTGTGAGCTTCTGCCCGTTTGGAGTCTATACGGTTCAGGAGGAACGCATCATCGTCACTGCGCCGCAGAACTGTAAGGATAACTGCCCCGCCTGCGCCCGGATGTGCCCCCAGCAGGCGATCATCTTTCCCAAAGCCGGGGAAGTTCCCATCGACGGATCGGAGGTCAGCGCCGATCCCCTTCACGCCGCCCGACCCGGGAACACGACCCGTGATCAAGCCCCGGACGGAGGCGATATCCATGCGGTCCTCGCCAAACGGAAACTCAAGCTGAAGGCACGGTCATGATCAAGCCACCCGAGCCGTCACCCGCCCCGACTGCCGGGACCAACCGTTTCGTGGTCCCGCCCGCCCAGGAGTGGCCGGTGCTGCACGATGCGGTTTCCGCCTTCCTGTCAGAGGTCCGCCTGACGCCTCCGCTTACGTTTGATGAATTATCCGAGCAGGCAGGTCTCCTGATCGCGCAGCGCCGCCTCCCTGAAGCCTATCGGGAATTCATTTTGGTCCTGATCAACAACTCGCTCTGGACGGACGTTGTGGCGGCCATTCCTTTCAAGCGGCGGACACTCCTCCTGCCTCCCTGCCTGCGCTCCAGCGCGGCATGCCGCGCCCAGTTCGATGAATATGGACTGCTTTGCGAGGAGTGCGGCCAGTGCTGTATTGCCGACCTGTCACGCGAGGCCGGAAATCTGGGCTATGCGGTCCTGGTGGCCGAGGGCACCGGCATCGTCGAAAAACTCCTGCAACAAGGGTCAGTTGACGCGGTCATCGGCGTGAGTTGCATGGCCTCGCTCGAAAAGTCCTTCCACCGTCTGGCAGATCGCGCCGTGCCCGGCCTCGCCATTCCTCTACTTCAGGAAGGTTGCCGGGATACACGGGTGATTGAGGAGTGGGTCCGGCGGACCATGCGGCTGCACACCCAGGGATGGGGACCTGTGGAATTCCCGGCCCTGCATGCCATGATCGGCGAGTGGTTTACGGAATCCTCTCTCAGGGCTCTGCTGGACGTCGATGGCAGTGATACCGCCCGGATCGGGATCCAGTGGCTGGCCCAATCAGGCAAACGCTGGCGCCCCTTTCTCACCACCGCCCTTTATCAAACTCTCGTACGGGATGCCGTCGGCACCGCCTCACCCGCCCTCCGCAAACTGGCGGTGGCGGTGGAATGCCTGCACAAGGCCTCCCTCATTTTTGATGATATCCAGGATAACGACACCATGCGGTACGGCGAACGCACCCCTCATGAACGGCACGGTGTACCCGTGGCCATGACCGCCGGGTTGTATCTACTTGGTCAGGGGTACCGGATGATTGCGGCGTGCGGCGCGCCCGCTGACCAGGTGGTCGAGATGGTCCGGATCACCAGTGAGGGGCACCGTGATTTATGCCTCGGCCAGGGCTCGGAACTCTGGTGGGCCCGCTATCCGCGCCGGTTATCCTCCGCCGAAGTCCTTGAGATCTTCCGCTTCAAAACGGCGCCGGCCTTCGAGGTGGGGCTCAGACTTGGCGCCATTCTCGGCGGGGCGACGGCGGAGGAACATGCCGTGCTAACCGCCTTCAGCCGGAATCTGGGCATCGCCTATCAGATCGCCGATGATCTGGAGGATTATCACGAACAGGGCGAACAGGACGATATCCAGGCGGGTCGTCTCTCCATCCTGGCGGCGCTGGCGGCGGAGCAGGCAGATCCTGCAGCCCGTGCCCGCCTCGAGGAGTCGGGGCACGGCAGAACCCACGATCAGACGAAGTTGATGCGGCAGCTGATTACCGGGACCGGCGCCGTCGCCCAAGCCCGGCAGATGCTGCAGCATTACCGTGGCGCCGCCCTGACCGCGCTTCGCCCTTTGCAAAACCGCGAACTGAAGTTGCTGCTCCATCGGATCGCCGGCGCCATGTGCGCGGCATAAAAGAAGCCACACTAAACCAGAACCGACTTCAGGTCTTTCCGTTCGATTCCTGCCTCTTCCAGTACCCGGAGATGCGGCGTAAATTCACCGGTTTCCACAATGTCATGACCGTCTGAACCCAGCGCGATCTTTACCCCTCGCTTCACACATTCCCGGACAAACCCGGGATCCGGCCGGTTCGTATGGAAATTCACCTCACTTGCCACCTTGTGCTTCGCCAGTAGGTCGGCGACAACCGGATAGAGGTGAGTGGGGACCTCCATGTGTTCCCTGAGAAAAAAGCGGAACGGGTGGGCCAGCACCTGAATGGGACACGCCAGCAGACGCATCGTTTCCCGCAGAAACAGCTCCTCCGTTTCAGCCGGCGTGGTCTTCCCCCGCACATAACCGGGAATGGAGTGGATCGCGCCGACCAGGAGGTCCCAGCCATCCACATCCTCAGGTGCCAGCAGCAGCTGGCCATCTGCGCAGACGTCCACTTCCAGACCCAGGATGACGTTGTCCCGGCGAAACCCTGCGGCAAATCGTTTGTACTCATCCATGCGACCTGATCGGCGCCGCCATGCCTCGCGGACCATGGCGGCATCGGTCTGCCAGCGGTAACTCCAGGCCGCCTCCCTGTCAAAATACAGGTGGAAGGCGTGCTCAATCAGACACACACGCCCCACCCCAAGGAGACTGGAGACCTTGAGGCATTTTTCGGCGGACACGGTGGTGGCGCAATAGGCGTATTCGGTATGACAATGAACATCGGTCAGACCAGGCTCATCCAGAGTGAGGTGATGTTCTTGAATCTCGACCTTGGCCCCCGACAACCGGAGATGGGCAAACGTGAAGGGCGCCTCGCACAAGGCCGGAACCGTATAGACCGTCGTGCGCTCGCCCAGACGCGAGGGCGGCTGCCCAGCGTGATAGTGACCGCTCAGGGTGAGGAGAACCCCGGCCCGGCGATAACCAGCCAGCACGTCCTCATGGTTCGTAAGCATGTAGGGATAGGTGCCTCCCTTTCGGAGGACCGGAGCCATGGGATTATGCTGCAACACCACCAGGGGAAGGTCTGGCCGCTCGGAGGCGAGGCGGTCGACCAACGCCAGATCGGCGGCCTGGCGTGTGGTGAAATCGCCGGGGGCCACAACGTCGTTGATCACAAGAAAACCGTATCCGCCGATTTCACGCAAACCGGGAGCGCCGAACAATGCCTCAAAGCGCGCCGTATCGCCATCATGATTGCCATGCACCACCAGCACCGGGATTCCCATGGATTTCAGGGCGGCGGCCAATTCGGCCAGATCCAGGTCGGCCCCTTCCGCCGCCCCGTTATCCACCAGGTCGCCCAGCAGCACGATAAGCCCGGGGCGGACTCCCAGATGCCGCATCCGATGCAGGGCTTTTCGCATCAGCAGAAGGCCCCATTCCCCCTGACGCGCGGCATGCCGCGCCGCCGTCCCCGTGTGGCGAACGTAATGCAAATCCGATATAACCAAAACATCCAAAGTATCCGACATCGTCAATCTCCCGCGAACAGCAAGCGGGAGTGTGTAGCAAAAATATGCGGGACTGCCTATACTCGGTCGACATCATGAACCCGATTGTCTCATTCAAAACGATTGGCTGCCGATTAAACCAGGCGGAAACAGCGACCATCACGGCACACTTCACCGGAGCCGGATACCGGGTGGTGCCACATGGTGAAGCCACCGATGTGGCTGTGATCCATGGGTGCGCCATCACGGGCAAGGCCGACCGTGACAGCCTCCGTGCCCTCCGCCAGGTCCGCCGGGCCGCCCCCGACGCCATAATCATCCTCACCGGCTGCCCCGCCGAAACGCGCCTCAAACTCCAGACGGAAAAAGGCGATGACGCGGACCTCGTCATCGGTCAGGCCGGAAAGTTTGCCCTGCCTGCATTGCTTCACCGATTGCATCCTTCCCGCTTTCCGCCTCCGCTCCAAATAACGGAGAACCCGCCGGTGCTGCCGGTTTTTGAAACACTCCGGGCGTTCGTCAAGGTTCAGGACGGATGCGATTTCCGGTGCGCCTACTGCGTGGTACCGGAGACGCGCGGGAGCCCCGTGAGTCGCCCAATCCCGGAAATTGTCGAGGAAGTCCGGCGTCTGGCAGATTCGGGGTTCAAGGAAATCGTCCTGACGGGCGCCAATCTGGGCTGCTACGAGGATAACGGGCGACGATTGGTCGATCTGGTGCGGGCCGTCGAGGCCATTCCTGCCGTCGCCCGTATCCGGCTCAGTTCGATTGAAATCACTACCACCGAAAACCTAATTATCGATCACATGGCCACCTCTGGAAAGCTGTGTCATTTCCTTCATATCCCGCTCCAAAGCGGAGATGACGGCATTCTAAAGACCATGGGACGCCGGTATGATGTCGCCACATTCCGTCAGGCCATCGATTACGCGCTGAACAAAATTCCGGATCTTGGCTTGGGCACCGACATCATCGTGGGATTCCCGGGCGAAAGCCAGCCGGCCTTTGAAAACACCGTTCGCCTGGTACGCGACCTGCCGTTCAGCAACCTGCATGTCTTTCCCTACAGCCGCCGGGCCGGGACCCGCGCCGACGGTTTGGCGGACCAGGTCCCCGCTGCAGTTAAAAAAGAGCGCGTCCGGATTCTGCGTGAATTGGGAACCCGTCAACGTGCGGTTTTCGCCGCCGGGTTCATCGGGAAAACCGTTGAGGCGCTCATTGAACATGTCGACAAGGCAGGCGCGGCGCATGGCTGGACCGGACAATATCTCGAAGCGGTCATATCTGGGACTTCACTCCGCCGCGGTGACCGGGCCCCCTTCACCGTCGCCCACACCGTTGAGGGACAACTACACAATTTCAAACCCTTCCCGGCCAGGATGTAGACTGTTAGGAATATTAGTTTGTGGGTGCATGGGTGTTTTGCGAGAATCACCGCCCACTCAAATGAAAACCAAACATCAAAATAACATGAAAACACCATCACGAGTTTCGACTGCCCTGACCCTATTCAGCATTGCGGCCATCCTGGCATGGCCAATTGGATCATTGGTGCAGGCCGATGTAACCCTACCCTCCATTATCAGCGACCACATGGTGCTCCAAGGCGATGCGAAAGTCGCGATCTGGGGTTGGGCTACTCCCGGCGAAAAGGTCACGGTTAAAATCGCGGGCCAAGTTCACACAGTCCAAGCCGACACACGCGGAGCCTGGCTAGCGAATCTCAAAAAACTCAAAACCGGCGCCAAGCTGGAGATGACCGTCACAGGAACCAACACCATCACAGTCAAAGACATATTGGTGGGTGAAGTATGGCTTTGCACCGGTCAGTCAAATATGGAGCGGCCCATGAGCAGTGTGCGGGATGCCGCCAGGGAAATCAGCGATGCGAATTACCCGGAGATCCGGCTCTTCACCGTACCCAGGACACGAGTGATGAGCGCACCGATGGAAACCTGTGGCGGCAAGTGGGTCGTTTGTGCGCCGGACTCGGTCCCGTCATTTTCGGCCGTGGGCTTTCTCTTTGGGCGGGAACTACACAAGGATCTCAAAAGCCCGATAGGATTGATCCATAGTGCCGTTGGCGGCACGGAGATTGAGTTGTGGATCGATTACAGGGTGTACAAGGCGGCCGTCGACGCCGCCGGAGAGGCCGCATGGCCCCCTTATGATCCGCAAATCGCGGAGGCAAACCATCAGGAGGCCCTACGAAACTGGGCCGTAGCGTTTGAGAAAGCTAAGGCGCTGGGTACGCACGAACCGGACAAGCCCCGCAAGGCGGTCGATCCGAAATCCAGGAAACGCGGGCAAGCGGACTATTACAACAGCATGATCCATCCGATTACCCGCTATGCCATTCGCGGTGCGATCTGGTATCAGGGCGAATGGAACACCTGGAACGCCTACTGGTATCGCACCCTGTTGCCGCTCATGATCAAGGATTGGCGTTTCCGTTGGGGTCAGGGTGATTTTCCGTTCGGGATCGTGCAGTTGGCAAATCACGGGGACATCCAGACACAGCCCGTCGAACTCAGTTCAGAGGCCGAGGTGCGCGAGGCACAACTGCTGACCCTGAAGCGATCACCCAACACAGGACTGGCGGTGATCATCGACACCAGCGAGAACGGCAACCTCCACCCGACTAACAAACAGGATGTCGGCCATCGGCTCGCGCTATGGGCGCTGGCAAAGGTCTACGGTCGTGAAATTGTCTATTCCGGCCCGGTTTTTGACACGATGAAAATCGAGAAAGAAAAGGTGCGACTCTGCTTCAAGCAGACCGGAGGCGGCCTGACAGCCAAAGGCGATACCTTAACTGGCTTTGCGATCGCGGGAGCTGACAAGGTTTTTCATGCCGCAGAAGCAACCATCGACGGGGTTTGCGTTATCGTGCATTCTTCCAGTGTGGCAAAGCCCGTGGCGGTGCGTTACGGCTGGGCCAATAACCCCGTATGCAATCTCTATAACAAGGAAGGCTTGCCTGCCTCGCCTTTCCGCACTGACGACTGGCCGGGCATAACCCAGCCCGGTCAGTAGGTGCAATTTCTTGCCTCACTCCCTGAGGTGGCAAGAAACTGCCGCCCTCCCATTTGAACTCAGAAAATTAAATTCAATTTTGGGATGGGCATCATTCTTGACGACCGTCTACCTCTCGAAAAGAAACCCGGATTAAATTTCTCCCGGACTCACTTGACGTTCCCGCTCCTCGATGTATTCGCGTAGTGCCGTTGGGAGGGGCCAGTCGAGTTGGACATGCTGTTCGCGGAGTCTGTCCCGCAAAGCGGCAGGCGGCACGTCAGGCAACGCACAACCTGTTTTCAGAGCCAGCGCGACGGCTGTTCCAGATGCCTGTCCCAGTTGTATCATGGTACGGGAGAGCCGACAGGAACTGGCGGCAATCGACGAGAAGCCTGCGCCCCGACAGGCAATCAGCAGGTTCCGCATTCCCTTCGGGATGAGGCAGCGAAAAGGAACCCCATAAGGCTCCCGCACCTCGGGGCAGCCCCCATTCGCACCGTGTCGATCCAGCGGGTGATCGGCGATGGTAATAAGATCGACATCGCTCTGACCTGAAAGCCCGATGTTGATATCGTTCTCGGTTAGCATCTTTTCACAAACCGTGCGCCAGGTTTCGCGCACGCCCATCACCGGAGCGATCCAGGTGAAGCGGTAACGCCGGAACTCGGGGAAATAGGTCTGCAGAAAGTGCCAGTGACAGTACACCCGCCGTTTGCATTCCGCATATGCCGCCTTCTCGCCAAGGCGCATATACTCCGCCCCTTCCATCGTGGGCAGCATGTTAATGTTGCGGTCACCGTTCGGGTAGTGGGTGACGGCCGCGCACACCGGATTTTTCGCCCACCAGATCACCTCCGGTATGCCGTCCGGGAGGGGTTCAATCAGTTCTGAATCGGATGGACTTACACGGAAGATCAGGGTGGCCGCATTAACGGCAGGGGAAGCCACCTCCGGCGCACTGGGTTCGCCAAAGCGGATTTTGGGATCGATACCGGTCAACTGTTCGCAGCCGGCTTCATGACAGAGGATCCCGTTGGCGGTACTGTCGATAAAGAAACGGGCTGATTCTGTGCGGCCATCGCTTAGGCAAACGTTCTTCACCTCTCCCGCAACGGTCTGAACCGATTCAAGCCGGGTCAACAGTCGCACCTCGCAATTTCCCGTCTCATTCAACATTTCCATGACAACTTGATGGAAGGCTCCCGGCTCAAACGGGACACCATGCCAGAACTCACGGGAGAAGGCTTCGCCCGGCTTCTGGTCCGGCCCAGGGTGGCGGCGGAGGGTGTCGATGTAGCGCCTCTGCGGATCGATCACGTTCTCGCCGCCCGGAAAGATGCAGCGGTCGAGTTGATGGGGCCAGAAGAATCCATCCTTCTGCCAGGCAAAGTGGCGTCCGGCGGAATAAACCCCGACCGCTTCCGGAATCTTCTTCAGTCTCAGGTAGATCTCAAAAGGGATCCCGGTGCCCCCCACCCCCATCTCCCATGTGTTGACCCCGCCGGACGTGGAGGTTCCCCCAAGCCAGGGCTGTTCCTCAACCAGCAGTGTTTTCAACCCGGCGCGGGCGGCGGCGATGGCCGCCCCCACGCCCCCGGAACCGCCGCCAATGATGATAAGATCGTAGGTTTGCGCTGACATCATGAGTTAACCGAGATGTTTGGCCATCAAGTCATTAATCGTTTTCAGGTCTTTTGCAGCAACGGTCACATCACCCGCTTTTGCATTCTCCACGGCCTGTTCGGCATTACGGGCCCCGCACAGCGCGTAGGTGATCCCGCGTTGCTCAACCGTCCAGGCAATCACCAACTGGGCAATGCTCAAGCCATACCGTGTGGCGATGGCCGACAAACCGGCAAAGAAGGGGACCAGTTTCTTCCTGTTTTCAAGGCTGAAACGGGGATCATTTTTGCGGAGATCATCTCCCTGGAACGTCCGGTCAGGCCCGATCTTCCCCGAAAGCAACCCCAGCGCAAGACTCGAATAACTGAGAGTCGAAACATTATTATCCACGCAGGTGGGTAATAATGTTTTTTCGATGTCGCGATGGAGCATGTTGTATTGCTCCTGGATGCAGTCGACCGGCCCGATCTTCATATACGCCTTGAGTTCGTCGAGGTTGACATTGCTCACACCGATCGCGCGGATCTTCCCTTCCTTTTTCAGGTCCAACAGGGTTCCCATCGTCTCGGAAACGGGCGTGGTCGAATCCTGCCAGTGAGTCAGGTACAGATCCAGATAATCTGTTTGCAGACGGCGGAGACTCTCCTCTAATTCATGGCGGATGGAGGCGCCGCCAAGGAAGCGGTGCACCGGTTTGCCGGCCTCATCAAAGAAATGATTCCCCTGCTTCGTGTGCCAGACCAGACCGCACTTGGAGGCCAGGACAACTTTATTTCGGCGACCCCGTATGGCTTTGCCGACCAAAACCTCGGCCATGCCGAGGCCGTAGGCCGGGGCAGTATCAATAAGGTTGATGCCGGCATCGAGGCTCGCCTGAATCGCCTGGATGGAAGCCTGCTCATCCGTGCCTCCCCACATCCATCCGCCCATGGCCCATGTTCCCAAGCCTATTACGCTGGTTTCAATATTGGAACTGCCGAGTTTCTTTGTTCTCATTGCCTTATCTCCTTGTTCGTTTCTGGATTCTAACTTCTGGATTCCTGACACCTGTCCCGTTGAATCCAATGTTGTTCGAGATTTGTTTCGCGTGTTCCATCACCAGCAACGCGATCTCCGGGAAATGTTTTTCGGTAAGGCGGAAGCTCGGCCCCGTGACCCAGAGGGCCGCCACCGGATGGCCCCGGTGATCCAAAATGGGGGCGCTTAGACAGTGAACCCCGTCGATTTCTTCGGCGCGATCCACGGCGAACCCGGCACCATAAGCCGCTTTCAAGTCATCCATCAACGCCTCGCGCGTTGTAATGGTCCGTTCATTGAAGCGGGTAAGTTCGAGCCGACGCAGAATCGACTCGCGCTCGAATTCCGGCAGAAACGCAAGGATCACCTTGCCCGGCGCACTGGTATGAAGGGGAAAACGGGTGCCCGCATCAACAAGGAACTTGATCGGTTCGGGGCTGGCGACCTGTTCCAGAACGACCCCTTCGTCATCCACCAGTGTGCCGAGAAGAACCGTTTCCCGGGTCAAATCGCGAAGGCTTTTCATTGCCTCGATTGACGCCTCCCGCAGGTTGGGTGGGGCCACAGCCGCATAACCAAGCGAAATCAGCTTCGGACTGAGCGAAAACCGTTTCGTGGCCTCATTGCGGCGCAGATAGCCGAGATTCAACAGGGTCATGGTGATGCGGAAAATACTGTTTTTAGGCACGGTGAGCGCATCCACCAGCTCGGCGGCCGTTAGTCCAGTCCGCTGCTGACTAAGTGTTTCCAGCACCGACAGCGCCCGCTCCAGATTGGGAACATGATAGCGTCGGGAGCCCGTTCCGGCGGCTAGGTGTGCATGGACGGCTGAACTCATGGTGTGTCTATATATCAATCATGGAACCATATGTCAAACAACGACGGATAGCACCGAATCATCTCTTAAGCGTAGGCCGGCCAACATCTTGACCTCGGCATGACCAAAGGATTAGGTTAGCCGCACAAATCACAAGCCATGACTTTCATGATTTTCCACAAGGAATGATGATGACTCCACCAACTGCTCCGTTAACTCTCTTTCATATGGATTTTAATTTTACCTGCCTGCCAGCCCCGTATATCCGCCGCTGGCTCGAGAAACTGGCCGGCATGGGATACACCGGCATCCTGTGGGAACTTGAGGATAAAGTCCGTTGGGAAACCTGCCCCGAATGTGTCTGGCCGGAAGCCCTGTCAAAAGCGGAATTCCGTGAAATTCTGAACTTTACCGCAAGCCTGGGTTTGGAATCCATCCCCCTCCTCCAAACCATCGGGCACGGTGAATACGTGTTGCTGCAGGAAAAATACCGATCCTTCCGGGAGCTGCCCGACGAGCATACCTGCTACTGCACCTCACGCCCCGAAGTCCGATCGTTCCTTAAGAAATGGATCGAAGAGTATCTGGACCTCTTTGGTAATATCCGCTACTTCCATCTCGGCGGCGATGAAGCCTATGCCTTTGCCACCTGCCCCGAATGTGTACTCCGGGCGGGGGCACAGGGCCGCAACCAGCTCTATGCGGAACATATCCGCGATCTCGCCGGGCCCATCCTCGCCCGCGGTGTCCGTCCCGGAATCTGGAGCGACATGGTGCTCCACCATCCCGAGGAGATGAATCAGATTCCAAAGGATTTTGTCATCTGGGACTGGAACTACTGGAGTTATGACCAACCCAACGCGCAGACCCGCGTCTGGGGCTATGGCTGTATTACCAAGGATCAACTGACGCCGCACATCCGGGACCTATATCCCCAGATCACCGATGCCGACGACAATCTGGTCCCCTTCTATACTTCCGATTTTCTCAAGGCCGCCGGTTTTGACGTCATCCTTTGCTCCACGTCGCGCTCATCCGGCGACAGCGTCTTCTGCCCCGACTTCGAGGTCCATTATCAAAACGTGGCCGGTGTCGCGCGCCATACGGTGCGCTCCGGCCTGCTTGGCCAATGTGTCACCAGCTGGGCGATCCGTTTGAATCCGTTTGAAACCCAGGACCTTATTCTCAGGCTGGCCCCGCAGGCGCTGCGCCATCCCGACAAAACGCCGCACGAGTTGTTGACGGAAATCGGCACAGAACTCTTCGGCACAAACCCCGCCCCCTTTCTTAAAGCCATCCTTGCCCTCAGCAAGGGTTTCCCCGGGGCCGGCACGGGAATCACGGCCATTCAATGGTCGCGCGGCAAAGACTCCCGCCCCGCACCGCCGAACCATATTTCCCAACTGATCACCACGCTCAAACGAGAGCGCCCGACCGAACTCGACGCCCTGCGAGAAAAGCAACGGCAGGCTACCGAATCCTTCCCGCCTGCCCTGGTAGAACTTGTTGCTTTCCTCAACTCGGCCACGCGTGGATTTGAACACCTTGAACCCTGGCTGACCGCTGGGCATTTTCAGATTCAACACGCCAGGTTGGCGTCCCTTATTCTCAATGGGCAAGCCAATCCGTCCCTTATCCCCTGGGCACGCTGCCTGAAACGCCGCTACACCGAGTGGCTTGCCTGCAGCGAGACACCCCAAAGCGCCGCCAAGAATGCCAGCCTGCTGTACGACTGCCTGATCGAGTTCTGCGCATCATGCGAATAAGACCGCCCTACGGGGCGCGCAAACAGTCACCGCTCAACCAGGAAAGGCCGACGCCTGTCTACAAAGAGCAGGGGTGGATGAAGAATCTTTCACCCTTCATATTTATAAAATCATCTTGCATAACCTCTTTTCATCGTGTCAAATGCGCCCGATTAACCGACCCGAAGGAATAGCCACTTATGCGTTGGACCCAGACCTTGATATCAACCCTGCGTGATGCACCGCAGGATGCCGAGATCCCCAGTCACAAGTTGATGATACGAGCCAGCCTGATCATGAAACTGGGCGGTGGCCTGTACACCTTCCTCCCCCTCGGATTGAAAGCGCTGCGCAAGGTGGAACGTATTGTCCGCGAGGAAATGGACCGCGCCGGGGCACTGGAAGTGCTCATGCCCGCCCTTCAACCGCGCGAAATCTGGGACCAGTCCGGTCGTTACGAAGTACTGCGCGACGGCATGTTCAAGATCCGGGACCGGCAGGATCGCGAAATGGTTCTGGGCCCCACCCATGAGGAGGTCATTACTGATCTCGCCGCCCGGCAGATCAACTCCTATCGCCAGCTGCCCAAAACCTTCTACCAGATCCAGACGAAGTTCCGGGACGAAATTCGGCCTCGTTTCGGCCTGATGCGGGCCAAGGAATTCAGCATGAAGGACGCCTACAGCTTCGATGTGAGCTGGGAGGCCGCCGACGCCAGTTACCAGGCCATGTACGATGCCTACGTCCGCATCTTCGCGCGTTGCGGCCTCGCCACCAAGGTCGTGGAGGCCGATACCGGCGCTATGGGCGGCAATTTCTCGCACGAGTTCATGGTCCTGGCCGATGCCGGCGAAGATGGACTGGCGGAGTGCGAAGGCTGCACCTACGCCGCCAACCTCGAACGCGCCGAACGCGCGACGCCCGCGCGCGATCCGGAGACCACCCCTCAACACCCTGAAGCGGTGGTCACGCCCGGTAAAAAGACCATTGAGGAAGTCTCCGCCTTCCTGAAACTCACCCCGGACCGCCTGATTAAAACCCTCATCTACCTGGCCAATGGGAAACCGATAGCCGTGCTCGTGCCCGGCGACCGCGATTTGAACGAACACAAACTGGCCCGCGCCCTCGGGGGCGTCACCCTGCAAATGGCTGATGACCAGACCATTGCCAAGGTCACCGGGGCCCCGGTCGGGTTTTCCGGACCGGTCGGATTGAAGATTCCGGTGTACGCCGATCTCGACCTCAAGACCCCGCGCGTCGCTGCGGTCGGCGCGAACGTCGCCGACACCCATCTCCGCAACGTCCTCCTCAACCGGGATGCCTCGGTGACCGAGTTTTACGACCTGGTGATTGTCCGCGAAGGCGATGCCTGCCCCCGCTGCGGCAAGCGCCTGCGCGAGAAACGCGGCATCGAAGTCGGGCATGTCTTCAAGTTGGGAACCAAATACAGCAAGACCTTCGATGCCGGCTATCTCGATGCCGACGGCAACCGTCAGATCAGCGTGATGGGCTGCTACGGCATCGGCGTGACCCGAACCTTACAGGCCATCATTGAACAGAGCCATGACGCCAACGGCATCATCTGGCCCTTGTCCGTGGCCCCCTATCAAGTTTGCCTGGTGGTCCCGAATACCCAGCACGCCGAGAGCGTACGGGTGGCCGAGGACTTCCTCAAAACGCTTGAGGCGCAGGGTGTGGATGTGCTCTTTGATGATCGCGATGAGCGGCCTGGCGTAAAATTCAAGGATGCCGATCTTCTGGGAATCCCGATCCGTGTTGTGGTCAGCGAGCGTTCACTCGCCGACGGTAAAGTTGAAATCAAGCTGCGGACCGAAGCGGATAAAAAGATGATCCCCCTTGCCGACGCAGTGGCTTTTGTTGAATCCATCATCCGAGGAGAGAAGTAGTCATGACCAAACGTGAACTCGTCGTCCGCATCTCAAACGAAACCAACCTCACCCAGCAGGAGGTTTTCGCCGTCGTCCAGAAGACTCTCGACTACGTTACGGAAAGCCTGGTCAAGGGAGAAACCGTGGAGTTCCGTGATTTCGGCGTCTTCGAAATCAAGGTCCGCAAACCCCGCATCGGGCGTAATCCGAACAAGCCGGCCAACACCGTCACCATCCCGGAGCGCAGGGTCGTCAAGTTTAAGGCCGGCAAGGAAATGAAATCCCGCGTTCTGAAGAGCTAGACCGCCATGCCTGACCCCATTGTCTTTACGCCGCCGCGTGGCATGCGTGATTTCTATCCGGAGGATATGGCCCTCCGGAACACCATCTTCGAAGCGTGGATCGCCGCCGCGCGCCGGTTCGGCTTCGAGCAGTACGATGCCTGCGTGGTTGAAAGCCTCGATCTTCTTAAACGCAAGGGCGGCGAGGAAATCGTCGACCAGATCTACACCTTCAAGGACAAGAGCGACCGCGACCTGGCCCTGCGGGCCGAAATGACCCCCACCCTGGCCCGCATGATCGTCGCCCGGCAAAACGAGCTGGCCTTCCCGATCAAGTGGTTCACCGTGGCCCAGTGTTTCCGCTACGAACGCATGACGCGGGGGCGCAAACGCGAGCATTATCAGTGGAATCTCGACATCGTCGGCGAACCTTCGGTGATGGCTGAAGCCGAGGTGATCGCGACCGCGGTCCAGGCCCTCAGGCTGCTGGGCCTGAATCCCGACGACGTCAGGGTGCACGTCAACAGCCGTGAAGTGCTGGCGGATATTCTGATCAAGCTCGGCATCCCCCGTGATCACCACGCCGCCACCTTTCTGGCCCTTGATAAACGCGGCAAACTGCCCGACGAGGAAATTTCCGCGCTGCTTAAGCTCAACGGACTGGATCAAACCCATATCGATTCGGTGTTCACCCTCCTCAAGATCAAGACCCTGGATGAACTGAAGGCCACGCTGGGAGAGCCCACGCCGGCGCTGGAGCGCCTGCTGGCGTTTTTCGAGCTGATGAAAAGTTATGGCGCCGCCGACATGATTACGTTTGATATCTCCGTCATCCGCGGGCTCGGTTATTACACCGGCATCGTGTTCGAGGGATTCGATACCGCCCACAGCCTGCGCGCCATTTTCGGCGGGGGCCGGTACGACAACCTCCTGAGCGACATCGGCGGCAAACCGGCCACCGCGGTCGGGCTCGGCTTCGGGGACGTGGTCATTGCGGAACTCCTCGCCGACAAGGGGATCCTGCCCCCGGCCTCCCCGCAACGCGATGTGGCCGTGGCCTTCATGGATGACGCCCAGCGGCTGGCCGCGTTGCAAATCACCCGCACCCTGCGCGAGTCGGGCGTCAACGTGGATATCGGCCTCCACCCGGAAAAACCGAAGAACTTTTTCGGCCGTGCCGGAAAAGGCGGATTCCGGCGCGCCATTCTGATCGGACCTGACGACCTCACCCGTGGCACGGTTCGCATCAAAACTCTGGCAGACCGGACCGAAACGGAAATGAGTCTCACAGCCCTCCCCTCATAAGTTCAGGTTTCCGATCACTCTCCCCATGAAAATCCGAACTCTGGCCGTAGGAAATTTCGCCGCAAATTGTTTCATCCTGTCCGGCGAGGAGAACCATGCCCTCGTCATCGACCCCGGTGATGATCCGGACCAGATCGAGAGGATCTTACGGGACAACCGTCTCGTTGTGGTAGCCTACCTGATTACCCACGGGCATATGGACCATATCTCCGCCCTGGCGGAGATGGAGCAAAGGATCCCCGCCCCCGTCGGCATTCATCCGGCGGACGCCGCATGGGCCTTTGGCGGGGCCAACCAGATGCCACCCTGGTATGGAACCCCGAAGCGACCGGGGAATCTCCACCGCTCCTTCACCGATAACCAGGACTGGACCGACTTCGGCATGCACTACCGGGTGCTGGCCACGCCGGGACATACACCGGGCGGCGTCTGCTTGTACTTTCCCGGCGCGAAGGTCATCTTCACAGGCGACACGCTATTTGCCGGTTCGGTCGGCCGCACCGACTTTCCCGGCGGCGATGAAGGGGCCCTGAATCAATCGCTGCACCGCCTGGCGCAATTGCCGGACGAGACTGTTGTGTTCGCCGGGCACGGCCCGCAAACCACGATCGGGCAGGAAAAGAAAACGAATCGCTTCATGCGAGCTTGAGACCGCAAGGCGGACCACGTGATCAGGAATCGCGCTGGCGCCGCGCTTCGTAGAAAAAAACCGAGGCTGCCACGGCGGCATTCAACGAACCAATCCGGCCCGTCTGGGGGATACCCACTCTCGCATCGCAGCGCGCCAGGAGTTCCGGGCTTACCCCATGCCCTTCATTCCCGATGATCACGACCGAGCCCCGGACAAAATCGTGGTGCTTCAAAACAGACTCCGCCTTCTCGCTGGCCGCCACCACCTGCCAACCCCGCCCCTGCAAGCGCTGGACCAATCCTTCCAGCTCCGCCACCCTGACGATCGGAAGCCGGTTCACCGCCCCGGCGGAACTCCGCACCACCATGCTCGTCACACCGACCTGGCCGGTTTCGGCAATGAACAGGGCATCCACGCCAAACACCTCGGCCGAACGGACGATCGCGCCAAAATTAAAAGGATCCTGAATGCCATCCAAAATGACACATAACGGGGCGGGCGGCAGCCCGGCCAGGACACTGGCTTCATCCCCATAGGGAAAATCGGTCATGCGGGCCAGATACCCCTGATGCTCAGCCGTGTGACAC
Source organism: PVC group bacterium (assembly GCA_945870225.1). Classification (GTDB taxonomy): domain Bacteria; phylum Verrucomicrobiota; class Kiritimatiellia; order CAIKKV01; family CAITUY01; genus CAMBRF01. The sequence continues at coordinate 68,439 of CAMBRF010000004.1, forward strand.
AGGCGGGTCAATACACCGGGATCATCTGTCCGAGGGGTCACACCCATTTTGGCCGCCAAACCGGCTGCGGATTCAGCCTGGTCAGGCGGGAGGGTTGAGGAAAAATACAGGTCCAGGATCGGCCACCGGCCCGCCGCCAGGGTCTCGATTACGGCGTTCCGGCCCCAGATCCAACACTTCTGATGACTACCGAGAAGTTTCGACTTCCCTTTACTGCGACTGTGGCGTTGCATACGTGAGCGCCCTATCCCGCCCTGTGGCGCCTCCAAATAAACTAGCGTCGCGGTGACGGTTTGCCACCCAGCGCGGGGTCAATCAACGGATAATCCTTCTCGAACGCCGACTTGGCTTCCTTGATCACATCGTCGGTAATGTCGGCCTTGTTTCGCACATAAAGCACGCTCGGTCCGGAATACAGGACCACATCCACCCGCCGCTTCTGGGCCGCTTTCGCCACGGCAGGCTGCAAGCGGCGGCGGAACGTCGCGACCACTCCGGACTCGAAAGACTGGAGCGCGGACTGGATGGGGGCCAAGGCTTCCTGAAACTGGGCATTGGCAGCCTTGACCTGAGATTGAATCTTCTCCCGGTCCACCGGGGTCCGGGCGTTGTCCAGTTTCTCCTTCAAGCCATTCATCCGTGTGTTGTAGGCCGTCAGCAGGGCACTTCCTTTGATAAAAGGCTCAAGTTTGGCCCGTTCCTTCTCAATCTTCTGCTGCATGCCCAGCTCCTTGAAGACCCGATCGATATCCAGAACCGCGACCTTGTGGGGATTCATATACAGCACGCTGAACCCAAGAATGAGAATCAGCACCAGAACGTAGATGACTTCATACCAACGAATCTTCCGTCTTTCATTCATTTCCATAATTCCCTCGCCCGGTTAATGTTATACGTCTGGGTTCCAAACTGTCAGCAAGTATACAGAATCGAAAGCGCTTGGCAAGAGACCCGAACGATTCGGCCTATCCGTCAATACCTCTTGACCCTTTGCACTTGCCGACCTATATTACTGACCTTTGTCGGAAAGCGCGTTTCGTGCAGAGTGGGTTAATCCCACTCTTTTATGTATGGACGCAACGTTCAGAGGGTGAACTATGAATGGCGAATTAGTAGCAGTATTAAGTTATTTGGAAAAAGAGCGGGGAATCGACCGGGAAACCCTCTTTGTCATGGTCGAGAATGCGCTTCTTTCAGCTTCCCGTAAGAGCGTGGGTCCTGCCAAGGAACTTAGAATCCAGATGGATCGTAAGACCTGTGATATCAAGGCTTTCGCTACAGTTGACGTAGTGGAAACGGTCGTCTCTAAACATGATGAAATCAGCCTCCATGATGCTCGCCGGATCAAGCCGGCGTGCAAGCTGGGCGATGCGATAGAAATCGAGGTCACCCCTCAGAATTTTGGCCGCATTGCCGCCCAGACCGCTAAACAGGCCATTTTACAGAAGATCCGCCAGGCCGAGCGGAATGTCGTTTATGAGGAATATCGCGACCGGGTCGGTGATATTGTCAGCGGCACTATCCGGCGCTTTGAGCGTAGCGACATTGTGGTAGACCTCGGGCGGGCCGAGGCGATCATGCCGTCCAAGGAGCGGATCACCACGGAAATCTATCAGGTGGGGGACCAGATCCGCGCGCTTGTGCTGGCGGTCCAGGATAATATGGGCGGGCCGGGCATTCTGCTTTCACGCAGTCATCCCGATTTTATCCGCCGCCTCTTCGAGCTTGAGGTGGCCGAGATTTCCGACGAGACGGTTGAGATCAAGGGGATCGCCCGCGAGGCGGGGTTCCGGTCCAAAATCGCCGTGATCTCGCATGACGCCAAGGTTGATCCCGTCGGGGCCTGTGTGGGCATGCGCGGCGTGCGCGTCAAAAATATCGTCCGCGAACTGTCAGGGGAGAAGATTGATATCGTGCGCTGGAGCGATGATGTCAAAACCTACGTGACCAATGCGCTTTCGCCAGCCAAGCTCTCCAAGGTTGAGATCGACCCCGACCGGCCGAATGTGGTCCATGTGACCACCGAGGCGGATCAGCTCTCGCTGGCGATCGGCAAGCGCGGGCAGAATGTCCGCTTATCATCCAAGCTGCTTGGATTGAAGATTGACGTACAGAAGGATGAAGGCAATGTAACCTTCGAAGAAAAGGTGGCCCGCGCGATCGAACAGCTTGCCGGTGTCCCAGGAATCGGGCAAGAACACGCCGAGAAGCTGGTTCAAGCCGGATTCCTGAACATAGAGGGCATTCTGGCCGCCGAGGTCGCGGACCTTGAGGCCACGGGTGTATTTGACAGCGAAACCGCCAAGGTGATATTTGAGTCCGCCGCGGCAGTGCAACAGAACGAACAGGAAAAGGCTGGACCGATCCATGAGAGTGCATGAGCTAGCCAAAGAATTCGGGGTCAACAGCAAAGATCTGTTGGATAAATTGGCCACCCTGGGCATACAGGCCAAAAACCACATGAGCGCCCTGGACCCGGACGGCGTGGAGAAATTGCGTGCGGCGATGACCCCGGCAACCGCCGAGGCCGCCAAACCGGCACCTTCCGTTCCGGCCAAGCCACAGGCGGCGGCAACCCCCCCGGTCGCCGTCAAGCACCCGGCGCCGGCCGCCAAACCGCCGGCACCCGCGCCCGCCGTGGTCCCCCCCCCGCCCCCCCCCCGTTGCCGCACCGGCTCCGGTCAAGCCGCCCGAAGCGGCCGCCGAAACCAACGCCGCCGGCAGCAAAATTATTATTTTGAAGGGGCCGATCGTAGTCCGCGAGCTCGCCGAGGTTCTGGGTGTTCGCCCGAATCAGCTCATCGCCGAACTGATGCGCTTGAATGTTCTGGCGTCCATCAGCGAAAGCATCGAAATCAAGGACGCCTCCCGCGTTGCGGAAAAGCACGGGTTTACCGTGGAACGCGAGAAAAAGCCTGAACACAAGCCCCTCCCCGTCAAAAAGGAGACCAAAGAGGCTGAAGTGGCCAAGGAGCGCGCCATCGTCGAATTGCTGCGCCCCCCGGTTGTCACGGTTCTGGGCCATGTTGACCATGGCAAAACCTCACTGCTGGACCGCATCCGTAACACGACGGTCGCCAGAGGAGAGTCGGGCGGCATCACCCAGCACATCGGCGCGTCAACCGTCGGCACGGGTAAAAAACGAATCACTTTCCTCGATACGCCGGGCCATGAGGCGTTTACAGCCATGCGCGCCCGTGGTGCCACCATGACGGATATCGCCATCATCGTTGTCGACGCCCAGGACGGCCTGATGCCGCAGACTCAGGAAGCCATCAAACACGCCCAGGCCGCCAAGGTTCCGATCATGGTGGCCATCAACAAGATCGATCTGCCCGGCGCCAATCCGGACCGCGTCAAGCAACAACTGGCGGGAATCGCACTGACCCCCGAGGACTGGGGCGGCAGCACCATTTGCTGTCTCGTCAGCGCCCTGACCGGGCAGGGTGTTCCAGAACTTCTGGATATGATCCTGCTCCAGGCCGAAGTGCTGGAACTGAAGGCTAACCCCGGCAAGCCGGCCACAGGTTTTGTCATCGAATCGCAACTCGAATCCGGCATGGGCCCCACCGCCAACCTGCTCGTCTCCAATGGCACGTTGAATGTCGGCGATGTCATCCTGTGCGGCCCGCTCTGTGGACGGGTTAAAGCCCTCATTGATGATCACGGCAAAAAGCTCAAATCCGCCGGGCCAGCCACACCGGTGAAATGTCTCGGTCTCCCCGGCGTCCCCCAGGCGGGCGCCGCTTTTGAAATCGTCGCCGATGATAAGACCGGCCGGATCATTGCCGAAGAACGCCAGGCCAGCGAGAAACTCGCCACCCTGTCAGCGCCCAAACGCGCTTCGCTCGCCAATATCTTTGACAAGCTGAAGGAAAACGATCAGGTCGAACTGAATCTCATCATCAAGACCGACGTTCAGGGTTCCCTCGAGGCCATCGCGCATGCCCTCAAGCAGATCAAAAGCGACAAGGTAACGGTCAACATCATCATGAGCGGGGTTGGCGGCATCAATGCCAACGACGTTCTGCTCGCCAGCGCCTCCAACGCGATTGTCATCGGGTTTCATGTTTCCGTGGACGAGGGCGCCAATCGCATGTCGAAAAAGGAGGGCGTCGAGATCCGCCTCCACAGCATCATTTACGAGCTGGTCGATCAGGTGCGCGAAGGCATGACCGGACTGCTGGTCCCGCTGCTGAGGGAGAAAGTCATCGGCCATGCCGAGATCAAGCAGGTCTTCACCATCTCGAAGGGCAGCGTCATTGCGGGCTGCATGTGCACGGATGGCAAGATCACGTCGCGTTGCAAAGCACGCGTCAAGCGCGCGGGAGCCGTCGTTTTCGAGGGAGTTCTCAATTCCCTGCGGCGTTTCCAGAACGACGTCAGCGAGGTCAAGGAGAGCCAGGAGTGCGGTGTCCGCCTGGAGAATTTCTCCGCCTTTGCCGAGGGCGACATCCTCGAATTCTTCGACGTGGAACGAATCGCCCAGACCCTCTAACAGCGGGCTCGCCGTCACATGAAGATCGATCGCTTGACCAGAGTCAACGAGCTGCTCCGTCGCGAGATCGGGGAGGCGCTCTACCGGCTGTTCGACCGCTCAACGTTCGATCTGGCGGCGGTAACCGTGACCCACGTCATCGCGACTCCCGACATGCGCACGGCGCGCGTGCTGGTTTCGATCCGCGGCCACGAGGAGGACCGGCAGCGCATGCTGGCGCGCCTCCAGCACATGCACGGCGCGATTCAGCACGAGATTGCCGAGAACATCATTCTCAAGTACACACCCAAACTGCATTTCGATCTGGACGACTCTATCGCCAGTGGCGATCATATCCTCGCCATCCTTTCCAAGCTGCCGTCCACACCGGACGAGGAGATCCCGCCCCCCCATGAACCGTAGCGATCCTTTTGACGGAATCCTGCTCGTCGACAAACCTGCCGGACCAACCTCTCACGACCTGGTGGACAAGATCCGCCGCCACTTCAACCTTAAAAAGGTCGGCCATGGCGGCACGCTTGATCCCGCCGCCACCGGCTTGTTGATCATCCTGCTCGGACGCGGGACAAGGTTGTCGGCCAAATTCATGTCGTCGGACAAAACCTATGAAGGCACCATGCGGCTCGGGATCACCACCGACAGCCAGGATGCCGACGGTCAGGTCATCAGGGAGGCGGACCCGTCAGGCGTTTCCCTTGAACAGTTGCAGGCCGAAATGGCGAAGTTCCGGGGCGACCTATACCAGACACCGCCCATGGTCTCAGCCATCAAGATCGGCGGGGTCCCCCTATATAAAATGGCCCGCCGCGGCCAGGAAGTGGAACGTCAGCCGCGCCTCATCCACCTTTACGAAATGCGCCTGCTCAATTTCACCCCGCCCCGCGCCTCGTTTGTTCTGCGGTGCACCAAGGGGACCTATGTCCGGACCATCTGCCATGACATCGGCGAAGCCCTGGGGTGCGGCGCCCATCTCGAACAATTGCGACGCACGGAATCCGGCGAACTCAACGTCAACCGCGCCATTCCGCTGGATAAACTCCTTGCCCTTCAACAAGTGCAACTTCTTGATCTCGTGATCCCCATGCATACCTTTGCGGGATCGTCGACCCTTCCTCCCGGCTCCGGGCAAAGTCCTCCATGAAAACGATCCGACAGCTGTCCGGTCTGCGAATCACCGACAAGCCGGTCTGTCTCGCGGTCGGCTTCTTCGACGGACTGCATACCGGTCACCAGCGCGTCCTGCTCCGCACCCTTGAACAGGCCAGAAAAATAAAGGGCGAAGCCTGGGCCATGACCTTTGATCCCCACCCGCTCAAGGTCCTTCAACCGGATTCAGCCCCGCCCATCCTTACATCCACCCCGCACAAACTCGACCTGATGCGCCGATTCGGGATGGATGGGTGCCTCATGATTCCGTTCACCCGCCGGTTTTCAGCCACCTCGGCGGAATCCTTTCTGACTAAGCTGGAAAAGGCGATCCCCTCCCTCGCCCACATCTTCGTCGGCGAGGACTGGCGATTCGGCAAGAACGGCAAGGGCGATACCGCCCTGCTGACCACCTGGGCCCGTGCCCGCGGCCTCCGGGTTTCAAGGGTCGTTCTCGTGCGCAATCAGGAGAACCTCGTTTCCAGCACGAGCATCCGCCATGCGGTTTCCAAAGGAGACCTGGCCCTGGCGACACGGCTGCTTGGCCGCCCCTTCAGCATCCTCGGGACCGTGATGCACGGGAACGGTATCGGCCGTCAACTGGGATACCCCACCGCCAACCTGGATGCCCACAACGAGGTCCGTCCTCCCATGGGCGTTTACGCGGTGCAGGCCATTATCCGGGGGCGCCCCTACACCGGGGTCGTCAACTTCGGCCGGCATCCCACCGTAAAAGCCCTGAAGGCGCCCATTATCGAGTTGCATCTGCTCGATGCAGACCTGCCGCTCTACGGTTGCGATATAGAAGTATTCTTCCTCGCCCGGATCCGCAACGAACGCCGGTTTCCGACACCGGGGGCGCTTGCCCGCCAGATTGAACGGGATGTGGCCACCGCCCGGCGCCTGACCAGCCTGCCGGCCGCAAAGAAACTTTGGAACAAGACTTTACAAGTGTGGTATGCGGACACTATAGTGACACCAAAAAGAAGGTAAAAGAAGAGACAGAAAGGGCATAGGGCTGAGATAAAGTATGGATCCTCAAGCTAAGAGCACAATTCAGAAGGCGTTTCAGAAGCACGAAAAAGACACGGGATCATCTGAAGTGCAGATCGCGTTACTCACGCGTCGCATCGAAGAACTGACCGAGCATCTTAAGCTTCACAAGAAGGATCACAGTTCCCGCTACGGCTTGCTGAAGATGGTCAGCGCCCGTCGTCGCTTGTTGAATTACGTGAAGAACAAGAACGAGACGAGCTATCAGGACATCATCAAGCGTCTGAAGCTCCGTCGCTAAGTTCCGACGGCGCCCCTCCGCGGCATGGTTCCCGTATTGTGCGGTTCACAGTTCGGGAACACTCGATCCAATCCACCTCACATATAAAGAGGAAACACATGAACGAATCCGTATCCGTAACCGTCACCATGGGTGACAAGACATTGACTCTCGAATCCGGGCTCTTTGCCCCCCAGGCCAGTGGTGCTGCGACCGTCCGCCAGAACGACACCATGATCCTCTCCACCGTTTGCGCCTCCGACACACCGCGCGACGGCATTGACTATTTTCCGCTGCAGGTCGAGTACCGCGAGAGATTCTGCGCCGCGGGAACATTTCCCGGCGGCTTCTTCAAGCGTGAAAGCCGTCCGTCTGAAAACGAGATCCTGGCGGCACGCTTCACCGACCGCCCCATCCGCCCGCTCTTTGCCGAAGACTACCGGAACGATGTCCAGGTCGTCGGAACGCTCCTGTCGGCGGATGGCGACACCTCCGCGGACATCCTCTCCATTGTCGGAGCCAGCACCGCCCTGACGCTCTCGAACCTTCCCTTCATGGGACCGATCGGCGGCGTGCGCGTGGGTCGCATCAACGGCAAGTTCATTGCGAACCCGACCGTCACCGAGCGCGCCCAGAGCGACCTGGATCTCATTTACGCCGGCAACCGCAACACCCCGACCATGATCGAGGGCGATGCCAAGGAACTCTCGGAAGCCGAACTCGTGGCCGCGATGCGCTTCGCCCAGGAGCAGGTGGTCAAACAGATCGATGCGCAGATTGAACTGCGTCGGAAGATGGGTCTGGGCGACAAGGTGGTTACCGAAACCCCCGCCGATCCCGCCCTCATGAATGCCGCCCGCGACCTGGCTGGTGCCGAGCTGAGCGAAGCCTACCTGATCGCCGGCAAGGCGAAACGCCGCGCCACCATTGCCAAAATCCAGGAATCCCTCAAGGCCAAGATCCTCGAGAAGTTCCCCGCGAGCACCAAGGAACAGTTCCGGGCCACCTTCGACGCGCTCGGGATCGAGATCGTGCGCAAGAACGTCCTCGAACGCGGCAAGCGCATTGACGGCCGTGGCCAGGACGATATCCGCCCCCTGGCTGGCAAGGTCGGCGTCCTCCCCCGCGTGCATGGATCCGCCTTCTTTGCCCGCGGCGAGACGCATGCCCTCGGAACGGTGACACTGGGAACCAACTCCGACGCGCAGGACATGGACTCCATTACGGGCGGTCCGACCTCCAAGTCGTTCATGCTCCATTACAATTTCCCGCACTACAGCGTCGGCGAAACCGGTCGATTCGGGGCACCCGGACGGCGTGAGATCGGGCACGGCAATCTCGCCGAGCGCTCTTTGGCCGAAGTGATTCCCAAGGATTATCCCTACACGGTCCGTCTGGTTTCGGACATCATGAGCTCGAACGGCTCAAGCTCGATGGCCAGTATCTGCGTGGGAACCCTCGCGATGATGGATGCGGGTATCCCGATCATCCGTCCGGTGGCGGGTATCTCCTGCGGCTTGTTCACCGCCCCCGGCAAGGCCAAGGTTGTGGTGGATATCCTCGGCGACGAGGATCACTGCGGCGACATGGACTTCAAGGTGGCGGGAACCCGGCAGGGAATCACCGGATTCCAGCTCGACCTCAAGATTCGCGGGCTGGAGTGGAACCTGGTCGAGGAGGCCTTCGAGAAGTGCCGCGTGGCGCGCCTCAAGATCCTTGATTACATGGAAAGCGTGATCGCGGCCCCCAGGGTGGAACTGTCACCGTATGCGCCCCGCATCACCGTGGTGAACATCCCGATCGACAAGATCGGCGAACTGATCGGCCCCGGCGGCAAGAATATCCGCCGCATTGTCGAAGTCAGCGGCGCCCAGATCGACATTAATGACGACGGCACGGTCAAGATTTTCAGTTCCAAGGAGGAAGGGATGACCATCGCCGTTCGCGAGATCAGCATGATCACCGCTGAACCCGAGGAAGGCCGCATCTATGATGGCACCGTGACGGGCATCACCAAGTTCGGCGCCTTTGTCGAAATCTTCCCCGGACGCGACGGGTTGGTTCACATCAGTGAATTGGCCGACTGTCATGTGCGGACCGTGGAAGATGTTTGCAAGGTCGGCGACCAGATGTGGGTCAAGTGCATCGGCGTGGATGAAAAAGGCCGCGTCAAACTGAGCCGCCGGGCGGCGATGAGCGAAAAGGACGGCGCCGCGCCGGCCTGATCCCTCTGCCACCGGAACGAAAAACGGGAGTGAGACGCAAGTCTCCTCCCGTTTTTTTATGCCTTTACCCGGCCGCCGGAAACCCGTAACGGAGAATGGGGCCCCGCCTCAGGGGGCCATCGGCACCCGCATCTGCACGGCGCGTCCCTGCCCCGGCGAGCGAATCATCAGCGGGAGATTCTTGGCTTCCACCACCGTGGCGGTCGACGCCCGGCTATCGGAAGGTTCAATCGGGCCGGCCTCCGGGGTACTCTGAATCCAGGCGGCATAGTTCTCCTGGAGTTGTCGGCTCGTATCGGCCAATTCCTTCAGCTGGCTCATCAGCATCGCGTTCTCGATCTCCATCGCCAAAAGCTTTTCCTTCACCTGATCCAGTTCGGCGTCCCGGCCCAGCAGCCTGGTGTTGAGATTGGAGGAGAGAAGGGTGTGCGACGAGACCACATTGCGCCGCAAATCCAGGCGCAGCGAACTGGCCGCTGCCGCCGCCGACTCGGCCACCTTGTCAAGTTCCGCCTCCGCCAGACGCCGCGCATCGGCGACCCGGCGGTTGGCCGACATAATCTCGACCTTGAGTTCCGCAATCCGCTCCCGGCCGACCCAGGCTACCGCCCCCACCGCGATCATGAACCCGGTCCCCAGAAGAATTGAGACCCAGATCACCCGCCGCCGGGCGCGGCGGCGTTCGGCCTCGAGGAACTTTCGAAAGGTATTCAGCACCGGCAGGGAGTCTTCCGATAGCGCCGCATCGCGCGCCAGTACGGGAAACTGGTCCTCCTGCCACGGTCGCGGCGGCACAGGCGCCGACGCCGGTTGGGGATCAGCCGCCTGTTGCCGGTTCGACATGCGCTCGGACATCCGGGCCAGGGCCACGGCCTGCAGCCGCAACACCTCACTGAGGCTGGTTGGGCTCTTGTTCTCATCACCCGCCATTTTGTTTTCGTCCATCATGATTATTTCCGTGCGAACCAGTTTTTAGCCTGTGCGCCCCGCTTGCGGCTGAGCGTTTCCCATTTCTTCAACTCGGAACGTAGCTGCGCCTCCACTGAATCAAGCAGGTTGTGACCATCCGGCGCTTCCTCATTCCCGGCCGGTGCCGGCGCGCGGTCCTTGCCGCCGACACTCCCCCAATCGCGGGGGGAGATCACCTCGGGCTCGACGACCACCACCTCCCGCTCGGTCTTTTCCATCTCGTCGATCCGGGCCATCAGGTCCCGCTCGCGGTCCTCCGCCTTCTTGCGCACGCTGCGCATCTGGGCTTCACGCCGCTCGAGCTCCTCCAACGCCTGCTGAACCATCCCGGAGGAAGCCCGGGCCTGCTGCTGCAACAGCAGGATTTTCTCCTGCGCCTCGCTCCTGACGGCGTCCTGATCGGCACGCAGGCCCTCAACGGTGCGACGCAACGATTCATTCTCGTCGGCCGATTCGCGCATCTTCCGGCTTAAACGCTCCAGCTGTTCCGCGGGCGACAAACGCGGGCCCTCCTCGCCCGGCGCATCGCGGTCATGGTCCAGCCAATTGATCGCGGGCCCGCCGGGAGACTCCGGTTCCCCGCCGATCTGGCGCACGCAGTCGCTGGCCATCAGCAGGCCGCTGAGATCCCGCTGCACGGCGGCCAACTCCTCCTTGACCGCCTGAACCCGCGCATCGGCGGCCAACCCCGCCTGGACGATCTCACGCTGGTCCTGCTCATGCATCTCGCCCAGTTCCTGGATCCGCCGCACGGAGGAGTCGGCTTCCTTCCGTAAGGCGGCAACCTTGGCCGTGAGTTCCGCCTCGGACCGTTCGGACTGATGCCGCAAGGCCGTGAGCTCCTCGTCCCGCTCCCGGAGCGCCGCCTCCATTTTCCGGACCCCCACCAACGCCGCCTGAAATTTTCCATCCCACTGATCGAGTTCATTTTTCAGGGAAGCCGCCACCGCCTCGCCCGCCTGTTCAGCGGCCAGCCTGGCGGCACGTTCCTTGTCCAATTCCCCCGTCAAGCGAACGGCCTCGGCGTTCAGGCGCTCCATCTCGGCGGCATGTCGTTGCTTGTGATCCTGCTCGCGTTCCAGCGCCGCCCTGAGTTCCTGGCCTACGCGCCCGGTCCCCTGCTCCGCCGCACCCAGGCGGGCGGCGAGATCGACCCGCATGGCTTCCGAGGCCTCAAGCCGGGTGCCGACCTCAACCAGCGTTCTTTCGGTCGCCTGCCCATGCGCGAGGCTTTCCTTCCATTTTCGTTCCACCGCCTCCAGTCGCTGCTCCGTCTCCGCCAGTTTCGCCTGATGCGCATCGCGCTCGGCCCTGGCGGTCTGGGCGGACCGGATATGCGCCTCGGCCGTCATGGAGGCATCTTCCTGATTGACCAGATAACGCTGGCTTTCACCCACCAGTTTCAGGCTGGCCGCCAGTTCGCCCTCCAATCCCTCGATGGTGCTCCGCAGCGACAGGATTTGCTGATCCTTGGCCCCCAGCGCCTCATCACCGCCCTGACGGCTGGCCTTCAACACGTCCATGATTCCGCCGGCCAGAAGGGCACCCCCGGACAGCATCACCCGCGCTTCCTCGATGATCAGCGGCAGCGAGGACTCATCCAGCAGCGCCCGTCGCCCCGTGGCGCGCTCGATGATCGTCGATCCCCGACGAATCGAGGATTCCTCCGCCAGGGCCCAGATGGCCAGCAGGTTCAGCGGTCCGTATAACGTGCCATCCGGCAACTGCACCATCCAGTTGAGCCGCATCTCGGGGTACGTCTCGGCCGGTTTCCACTCACTCTTGTCCGCCGACAGGGCACAACCCGGAATGATGCGGGCATCGGTGCCCCAGGCGCACAGGGTCACCATGTCAACGGGACCATACACCGCCCCATCGGGAGTCCTCAGGAAAAGTTGACCGACCAGATTCGTGGAACTGTCCATGACTCGACTCTTCATCCTTCCGACTTGTCACCCGATCCGCCATCGCTCCCACCCCTGAAGCGCGGGGGACGCCGCGGCTTGCGACAGGGCGACGAATTGATCGCCACATAGACACTGTCTTCGCCGACCAGATGCTCGATCCGGGCAATCAGATCCTCGTCGCACGTTACCTTATACACGTTGTCCGTGTCCAAAAACACCTTTTCACCGCTGGGGAATTGCAGGCATACGATCACCGGCGTCCGGCCCGGATGGGCTTCGAGCACCCCGCGCAACTCCATCATCAGCGCCTCGCCAAAATGCCCGGCCGGCAGATGGATGCTGACCCGCTCCGCAAACAGCTTGGGGGCATCCTCCAGGGGATAAATCTCGCTGGCAATGATCTTGACCTCGTTTTCCTCGTGCTTGACGTCCCCGCAAAGAAGCACCGCCTTATCCGCCACCAGGACCCCCTTGTACTCCTGATACGTTTCCGGATAGACAACGACCTCAACATTGCCGTCGAGATCCTCAAGCCGCAACACGGCCATGGGATCCTTCTTCTTGGTGAAACGCTGCGTCAACGAAGAGATAAGTCCACCGAGGCGTGTCGACTTGCCATCCTCGATGGCGCTCAACCCCTGAACATTCGTCAGCTGATACCGGGCCAGAAGCTTCTCGTACTGGCTGAGCGGGTGACCGCTCATATAGACCCCCAGCAGTTCACGTTCGCCAATCAGAAGCTCACTCTCATGCCAGGGTGCCGCCTCGGGCAATTGGGCGTCGGAGAGCGTCTGGGTGGTGTCGCCGGCCCCGAACATATCGAACAGACTCGCCTGCCCCGACTGTTTGTCACGGAGGGCGGCGGTCGCGCGATTCATGGCGAAGTCAATCCCGCCGAAAAGACGGCCCCGCTCCATTCCTGAAAAATCGAAGGCGCCGGACCGGATCAGGCTTTCCAAAGTCTTTTTATTCGCCTGCTGGCCCTGGATACGGGAACAGAAATCCATCAGTCCCTTGTAAGGCCCGGATCGGCCCCGCTCGGCAACGACTTCCCGTGAGGCACCTTCGCCCACGTTCTTGATGCCGGCCAAACCGTATCGAATGCCGCCTTTGACCGGCTTAAAGCGCACGTCGCTTTCATTGATGTCCGGCGGCAGGATTTCCAAGCCCAGGGCGCGGCCTTCATTGATGAAAATGGGGATCTTATCGAGATTGCCCATTTCGCTGGAGAGCAGCGCGGCCATGAACTCCTCGGGATAATGGGCCTTCAGGTAGGCGGTCTGGAAGGCCACCAGGCTGTAGGCGGCGCTGTGGGATTTGTTGAACCCATAACCGGCGAACTTCTCGATCATGTCGAAGATTTCTTCGGCCTTCTTCGCGGGGATCTGGCTCGTCTTGGCACAGCCTTCCACAAACTTCGCGCGCATGCTGGCCATTTCATCGGCTTTCTTTTTGCCGATCGCCCGCCGCAGCAGGTCGCCCATGCCCAGCGAGAAACCCGCCAGCACATTGGCCACGCGCTGGACCTGCTCCTGATAGACCATGTACCCGTAGGTTTCCTTCAGGATGGGTTCCTGCAACGGATGCGCATACTCGATGGGCTCGCGACCATGTTTGCGGTTGATGAAACTATCGATGAACTGCATGGCGCCCGGACGATAGAGGGCATTCATGGCGATCAGTTCCTCGATCATGGTCGGGCCAAGCTTGCTGAGAAGATCCCGCATCCCGCCACTTTCAAACTGGAACACCCCGACCGCGTCCCCCCGCTGGAGCAACTCGAACGTGAGTTTGTCATCCACTGGAATCCGGGAGATATCCACCGTTTCGCCGCGGTTCTGCCGCACCAGGTTCACCGCCTCATGAATCACGGTGAGCGTCTTGAGTCCGAGAAAATCCATCTTGAGCAGACCGATCTTACCGATCGGCTCCATGGAATACTGCGTGATGGTCTGGCCTTCCTTATCACGGGTGAGCGGCACGATCTCGATCAACGGCTTCTCCCCGATCACCACCCCCGCCGCATGAGTGCCGGCGTTCCTGAAAAGCCCTTCCAAGACAAAGCCGTAGTCCAGAATCCGCTTGCAGTTCTCATTGGTCTCATAGGCCTTCTTGAAGTCGGGATTGATCTCCATGGCTTTCTTGAGCGTGATTTTCGGGTCTTCCGGAACCAGCTTGGCCAGGCGATCGCACTCGGAGAAGGGAAGCTCCAGCACTCGCCCCACATCCCGGATTACCGTCTTGGCGCCCAGGGACCCGAACGTAATGATCTGGGCGCAGTTCTCGCGGCCATACTTCTCCTTGACGTACTCAATCACCTCGCCGCGCCGCGTCTGACAGAAATCGATATCGAAATCGGGGGGCGACACGCGCTCCGGGTTCAGGAAGCGCTCGAAGATCAACCCGTACCGCAACGGATCGATCCCGGTAATGCCCAGGAGGTACGCGACCAGGCTCCCCGCACCCGAGCCGCGGCCGGGGCCGACCGGAATATCATGCGTCTTGGCAAAGTGGATAAAATCCCAGACCACGAGGAAATAGTTGATGAACCCTGTCTTCTCGATGACCGCCAACTCATACTGGTACCGGTCTACCAGCTCCTTTTCATGAGCATCCTTCGGCTTGTCGGCCTGTTCGACCCCGTACAACTGGCGGAGCCCGTCATGACACAGCTTGAGCAGGTAGTCCTTCTGGGTGAACGGACTCGGAACCTTGAAAATGGGGAAATGCAGCTCGTCAAAGGTAAAGCCGACATTGCATCGTTCGGCAATCCGCAACGTATTGGATATGGATTCAGGAATCTCACGGAACAAGGCGGCCATCTGATCGCCGCTTTTGAAGAAGAACTCGGAGGAATGGTAGCGCATCCGCTTGGGATCGCTCAAAACCGTCTGAGTCTGGAGACACAGCAGCACTTCATGCGCCTCCGCATGCTCCTGCCTGAGATAATGCACGTCGTTGGTCGCGACGATCCCGAGTTGCAGCTTCCTGGCCAGCGCCACAATCCCCTTGTTGGCCTTGCGTTGCTCGGGGATCATGTGATCCTGGACTTCCAGGAAGAAGTTCTCCGGCCCCATAATATCCATGTATTGCCGGGCCGTCCTGACCGCCCCCTCCTCATCGTCATTCACCAGGCGCTGCGGAATCTCGCCCTTGAGACAGGACGACAGGGCGATCAACCCCTGATGATGACTGGCAAGCAGTTCCTTGTCGATGCGCGGCTTGTAGTAAAAGCCCTCAAGATGGGCGGCGCTGACCAGACGCACCAGATTCCGGTACCCCATATCGTTCGTCGCCAGCAGCACCAGATGATTGCTGTGCGATTTGGCGGAATGCTCGGTCTTCCGGTCGAAACGGCTGCCCTCCGCCATGTAGACTTCACAGCCGATGATCGGCTTGATGCCTTTGGCCTTGGCGGCCTGGTAAAAAGGAACCACCCCGTACATCACCCCGTGATCGGTGATGGCCACAGCCGGCATCTTCTGAGCGACGGCCGCCTCGGTCATATCGGCAATACGGCAGGCACCATCCAGCATGCTGTATTCGGTATGAACATGAAGGTGGACAAAAGGGGTCATGACACAACCAGCCCAATCATAAGGTCAAGGAACAGGATCACATATCCATCGCCATCGCCACTTCGGGACACGTGAAGGGCGAATCATATTTCGCGCAGTTGATGCAGCCCATATAGAGCTTGTGCATAAGCGACGCCTTGGGCACCTCATGGAATCCCATCTTCCGGAAAAACTCGGGGGTAAACGTCAGCACAATGATCTGGGAGGGATGCAGCACCGTGATCCGCTCGATGACCGCCTTGACCAGGCGCGCCCCGACGCCATGCTTCCGCAGCGACTTCTGCACCGCCAGCGACTTGACCTCAACCGAGGGATGCCGGGCATGGCCGATCTCGGGCAGAATGGACCAGGAGACCACACCTACAATCGCGCCGCCCTTTTCGCAAACGAGAAAGCGGTCGATGTTCTGGGCGATGTCGGAAAGCGGTCGGGCCAACAACTCTTTCGGATAAGCCTTGATCAGACTGTAGATCCCTTCGGCATCCGTAAAGCCAGCGTTTCGAACAATAAGTTCAGGTTTCTTTTTCACCCGTCAAGCATACCCCAGACCAGATTCGACATCCAAGTAAAAGATGTCACCCCAGCAGGGTTGGACCCGCCAGGCTACCTGAGCCGGCCATCCGCTCATTCAGGCGTGGAACAGGGCTCGAGCCGCTCGATGCGTACCGACTGCCAGATTGAGAGAATACCCATGTACAGGTAGCCGCAGGCGTACAAAACAAGGAAAGGCACAGCCCCGAAACGACCCGCCTGACTATAAACCTGCACCGTATAGAGTCCGTAGAGGCCAAGTCCTATCTCAACCAGCGCAATGATTGAAAAGCGTTCGGCATACAGCCGCCCCGTCTTATCGCCCCGCTTGGGTGTGCGGACAAACTCACTCTGCCGGCCCCGGAGGGCCTCGATAATCGCGCGTGTGTTTGAGAAAGCCAGCCCCACACCCACCACCATCAAAACTGGCATCCAAAACAGGCTCTTCCATCCTTCGCGCCGGTCCACCACGCACTGGGCGTACACATACAGCACGCTCGGCCCGAGAATCGAAAGGGCCAAAGGCAGTGCGGTCACGCCGAAAAACCAGGTTGGCAGGGTATGATGCCGCGTGATCAACAGAAGAGGCAGTGCCAAAATGGAAAGCGCCAGCATCAGGGGATGCACCCCGTACCCGCTGATGTGCATCACCGCTTCGAATTTCTTGAACCAGGAACACTTCTCGCGCCGCAAAAGCGGCAACATTTTGAGCAGCGTCTGGAACGACCCTTTCGCCCAGCGGAACTGCTGACTGCGAAAGGCCGCGATGGTCTCCGGCAGTTCGGCGGGAACCACCAGGTCAGGCAGGTATAATCCCTTCCATCCCTCGAACTGCACCCGGTAGGAAAGATCCAGGTCCTCGGTCAGCGTATCCCATTGCCACCCCCCGCCCGAAGCAATCGCCGTGCGCCGCCAGATGCCGGCCGTCCCGTTGAAATTCATGAACAGGCAGTTCCACCCGCGGGCAATCTGTTCCACGATAAAATGCCCGTCTATTCCGATCGACTGCGCCCGCGTGAGCACCGAAGAACCATGATTCAGGTGCCCCCAGCGCGCCTGCGCAAAGCCCAATTGGGGATCACGCAGGAAGAACGGAACCATCGAAATCAGGTAATCCTCCGGCGGGACAAAGTCCGCGTCAAAAACAGCCAGCAATTCGCCCCGTGCCACCTCCAGGCCTTCCGCCAAGGCGCCGCCTTTGTACCCCGTACGTTGCCGGCGATGAAGGACATGGATATCGTGGCCAAGGGCACGCATTTCGCCAGACACCCGGTCCACGACCGCACGGGTATCGTCGGTGGAGTCGTCCAGCACCTGGATCTCGTGCTTGTCCACCGGATAGCGCATGGCACAGACCGCCCGGATGATGCGCTCCGCCACATTCCGCTCGTTAAAAATCGCAATCTGGGTCGTGACAACAGGAAGATCATCACGCGCCAGAAGATCCCCCATTTCAGACATGATCTGCAGACGCGCCGAGCTCGCTGCCGCCCGCCGCCGCTGAAAGAGCACGAGCATCACATAACAGTTAAGCCCGTAAACCATCAGTCCGAGGGTGGGAATAAGATAGAGAACGATGAGAACGACAAAAAGAAACTGATTCATAAGCATATCCGGGCGTCCGGGAACCGCTCGGACAATATAATTCTTTCTTGATAATTCGGGGTGTCAGTATAGGCATATCCCACCTTTCATGCAACAGATCAAAATCACACTTGGTAAAAACTATTTCGAATTTGAATAGTCCAGGGAATGGCGTTGCACCGGGCACCCCCCGTCGGTAGAGTACAACGCATCTAGACGGCGGCGAAAGAGGCCGCTGGCAGGGAGGCGCCATGACGAGTCGATCCGACATCAAGCGGTACAGGGATAATCTGAAGGAGGAGCGGAACGCCGCCGCTCTGTACGACAGAATGGCCGCTGCCGAAAATCATCCCCAACTGAAGGACCTGTACCGGAAGCTGGCCGACACGGAACGCAAACACGCCCTCGTCTGGGAAACGCGCTTGCGGGAAGCGGGCGCCGAGGTTCCCGTCTGGAAGGCCGACTGGCGAACCCGGCTTCTGGGGTGGCTGGCCCGGCGTTTCGGGGTAAACCTGGTCCTGCCCACGATTGCCGATCTTGAACAGGGGGCTGGTAACCGGTATTCTGGCCAACCGGAGGTGAAGGGAACCGGAATGGCCGCCGAGGAACGGTCCCATGCGAGAATTTTCAGGATGCTTTCCTCCGACCCCAAGGGACTGGACGGCGGGGCGGTGACCCGCTTTGAGGGACGGCATCCCGCCACGGGTGGAAATGCCTTGCGGGCCGGTGTTCTGGGTGCCAATGACGGTCTGGTATCCGTGCTCAGCCTGGTCATGGGCGTCGCGGGGGCGGCGATGGATTCGCATGCCATCCTCATCGCGGGACTGGCGGGACTTCTGGCGGGTGCGATATCCATGGCTCTCGGCGAGTGGCTGTCGGTGCAAAGTTCCAGGGAGCTTTATGCCCGCCAGATCGCCATTGAAAAAGATGAACTTGCGACGGCACCCCAGGAGGAGTGTGAGGAACTGGCGCTGATCTATCAGGCCAAGGGGCTCGATGCCGTTCAGGCCCACCAGGTTGCCGAACGCCTGCTGGCCGATCCGGTACAGGCGTTGAACACGTTGAGCCGTGAGGAATTGGGCATGAACCCTGATGAACTGGGAGGATCAGCCTGGGTGGCTGCTTCCACGTCATTCCTCCTTTTCGCGCTGGGTGCCGTGGTGCCGGTGCTGCCTTTTTTCTTCACAGACGGTCAACCGGCCGTAATGTGGAGCGGCGGCCTGAGCGCCATCGGCCTGTTTATCATCGGCGCGGGAATCACCCTGGTCACCGGGCGGAATTTCTTCTGGGCGGGAATACGACAGGTTATTTTCGGTTTGGGGGCGGCGGCGATCACTTTTGGCATCGGCCGGCTCCTAGGGGTACAGGTTCCCGGGTAACCCCCACCCCCTTCGGCTCACAATTCATTTTCATCGGCCCGGTTAATATGCTAGAAGAACGCCGGTCGAAAGCGGGGGGGAACGTTCGTGCCGGGGATTCATCATTCAGTCATTCATGCCTGGTCGCAATTAATCGGAGGCGTAACGCTCGGATTGGGCATTCTGATCTCCGTCTTTACCTTGTCCATGGAACAGGACGCGTCGCGGGCTATTTTTTCCGTATCGTTTCCTTTGGCGCTTCTGGGTGCCGTCATCCTTTTCGCTGGAAACTGGATTGACCGGAAAACGAGGTAAAGCCGGCATGACCCGCAGGGCCGCCGCCAGGAGGGTTAGGCCCTTTTCCGGCGATCCCGCTCCGCACATACGAGCAGGGCGGCATAGGCACCATCCACACCGGCTTCCGGCGGAAAAAGCTTCTGTTGTCGCACCAGCTTGAATCCCGGATGATGCTGCAGCCATGCCCCGATCCGCAACTCATCCTCCTCCGGCTCAAGACTGCACGTGCTGTAGACAATCCGGCCCTGAACCCGGATCTTCCTGGCGGCGCCATCCAGGATGGCCTGCTGGTGCCGGTTAACGGTTTTCATCCGTTCCAGGGAAAAACGCCAGCGGGCATCAGGCCGGCGCCGTAATACACCCGTGTTCATGCAGGGCACGTCCAGCAGAATGCCGTCAAACTCCTCCCCGGCCAGGGCGGGGCCGTCGGGCCCCTCGTCCTCCATGTTGCCCTGCACCACCCGGACAGCAGAAAGACCCATCCGTCCGAGGTTCTTCCTGAGCGTGGCCAGGCGATCCTCATGAAGGTCCATCGCGGTCAAGGTCCCGCCTCCCCCCATTCTTTCCGCCAGAATCATGGCTTTCCCGCCGGGCGCGGCACAGGCGTCCAAAATCCGCTCCCCCGGCCGGGGATCAAGCCAGTCTACCGCGATGGCCGTCGAGGGGTCCTGCACCGTGAACGAACCGTCACTGAAACCCGGAACCGACTCGACGGCCACACCTCGGGGAAGCGTGCAGAACCGGGCCGGGTCAAAGGCATGCGGCTCGGCGAAAATCTCCTGGGCCGCCAGCCGGCTTAAAAAATACTTCATGGTCACCCGGGCACTGTTCACCCGCAACACCACGGAGGCCGGCGTGTTGTTCCAGTCGCACAGCGCCGCAGTTCGCTCCGGACCAAACGTCCGCTCCCAGCGGGCGACCAGCTCCTCGGGATGCGAGGTGCGCACCCCCACTGGCTGACCGGCCAACCCTCTCGTCAACCCCTCCCGCTCCCGGAGTACCCGCCGGAGGACGGCATTGACGAAATTGGCCTGGGCCTGACCGAACCGCAGCTTGACCCCCGCCACCGTTTCATTCACAGCCGCATAGGCTTCAACCTGGTCCAGATGAAGTAATTGATAGATCCCCACGATCGCGTGGGACCGCAGGGGAACCTCGGGTAAATGCTTCGAGCAATGACTCAGCACCCATTCCAGTTGCCGCTTCCATTTGACCGCCCCGTAGACCAGTTCCATGACAAAGCCCCGGTCGGCCTGCACCCGGTCCATCAGTCGATCCGGGAAATCGCCGGTCTCCATCCACTGCTGGACAATCTCCGCGGCAACCAGGCGTGCATTCTTCGAGGGCTCCGGCTTCACGAGCCCGCCGCCTCGCCGACGGAGCCAGCCTTCACATGCCGTCTCCGTAACTGACCGCAGGCGGCCTCGATCTCGCCACCCTTGGAGGCGCGCAAGGTAACATTGATCCCCGCCTGCTCCAGCACCTGAATAAACATGTCCGCCACCTGGGGCGCGGGTGCCTCTCCGAGGTATCCGTCCACGGGGCTGAGCGGGATCAGGTTCACCCTGGCCGGCAACGGTTTGAGCAGCCGGGCGAGGGCTTCCGCCTGCCGCCGGGAGTCATTGACCCCGCCGATCAGGGTGTACTCGAAGGTGATGATCCGGCGCGTACCGGCCACATACCGTTGGCAGGCCTCCATCAGGTCTTTCAGGGGATATCGGCGGTTGACCGGCATGAGCTGGTCGCGCAGGTCATTGTCGGGCGCATGCAGGGAAACCGAAAGCTCCACCTGGATGCCCTCCCCCGCCAGACGCTCGATCCCGGGAATCACGCCGCTGGTGCTGATCGTGATATGCCGCGCGCCGATCAGTAAACCCTCCTGGTCATTGAGGATCCTGATCGCCTTTAAGACCGCCTCATAATTATCGAACGGCTCGCCCATGCCCATGAACACAATGTTCGAGGGGCGATCCCCGTGCTCACGGAAGGCCAGCAAAACCTGACCCACCATTTCGCCGCTCTCAAGGTTCCGGACGAACCCGCTCTTCCCGCTGGCGCAAAAGACGCAGGCGAAACGGCAGCCCACCTGGCTCGAGACACAAACCGTCATCCGGTCGCCTGCGGGAATGAGGACCTCCTCCACGCATTCACCGTCCCCCAGTCCGACCAGGATCTTACGGGTCCCCGTGGCCTCCCCGTCGACTTCCAGCCGTCGCACGGGCTCCAAACTGTATGACCCGGCTAATTTCTCCCGCAAGGTCGCGGGGACATTCCGCATCGCCGCCCAGTCGTCGACACGCTGGACATATAGCCACTTCCAAATCTGTTTGGCGCGAAAGGCGGGTTCGCCCAGCGCGGCCAAAGCGGCCGCGAACTCGGACGCCGACAAACCGTGTATCAATGTTTTTGTTTTTCCGTCCATTATTTCTCCGGCGCCCTTTGTCCCACGCCCCGCCGGCGCCGTCAAGCTCTTGCCCCCTCGTTCCGCGAAGGCGCGGACCCCACACCCGCCATCAGTCGCATCAAAAGCTCCTGATCGGCCCCGGCGCGGGACACTTCACCGGCGATCCGCCCGTCCCGCATCACGAGGATTCGCGACGACAGACTCAACACCTCCGGAAGCTCGCTGGATATGAGCAGAATCGCCAGCCCTTGTCGCGCCAGCTCATCGATCAATTCGTGGAGGGCCGCCTTGGCCCCGACGTCGACCCCGCGCGTCGGTTCATCGACCATCAGCACCTTCAGTTGCCGCGCGAGCCATTTGGCCATCACCACCTTCTGCTGGTTCCCGCCGCTCAGAGAGGCGACCGGCGTCTCGATGGACGGGGCCTTCACGCTAAGCCGGGCCAACAAACTCTCCGCTTCACGTGCTTCCTGACGATGATTCAACAGCCCCCACCGGCTCAGCCGGTCGAGAATAACCAGCGAGAAATTGCGGCGACAACTCATCGACAGCACCAGTCCCTGCCGCTTCCGGTCCTCCGGGACCAGACCGATTCCGTTTCGCATCGCCTCACCCGCCGAACCGCCCCGCAACAGATGCCCGTCCACCTCGACCTCACCCTGGGCCCTGGAATCCAAGCCGAACACGGCCTGGGCCACCTCACTCCGCCCTGCCCCGACCAGCCCGGCCATACCGACAATCTCGCCAGCCCGGATTTCGAAGGAGACGTTTTCAAACTTCCCTGGCGAAGAGAGGCCTTTCACCCGCATTCGCACGGGACCCGGCGCACTCGCTGGCGGAGCCGGCCGGTAATGGGCAATCGCGCGACCAACCATCATCTGGACAATTTTATTCTCCGTGGCTTCCGCCCGGGTGAGCGTTCCCGCATAACGACCATCACGAAGAACACTGATGCGATCGCTCAGCCGGAGCACCTCCGGCATCCGGTGCGACACATAGATCATCGTCACCCCGCTCTGCCTCAGGCGTCCCATCAGCTCGAAAAGGGACTCCGACTCAGCCTGCGACAACGAACTGGTGGGCTCATCGAAGACCAGGATCCTGGCGCCCGTGCCGACCGCCGCCGCGGTCTGCACCAACTGCTCCTGCCCGGTGCTCAAATGCCTCATCGTCTGCCGGACATCCAGGTCCACCCCGAGCTCACCCAGCAGCTGCCGCGCCTGCTCCTCCATCGCCCGCCGATCCAGCAGACACCGCATCCGGCGCGGATAGCGCCCGAGACGGAGGTTCTCCGCCACCGAGAGATCGGGGCAGAAGGCAAGCTCCTGGTGAACCATTCCAATCCCGGCGCACGCCGCATCGCGCGGAGAGCGAAACACCATAACCCGGCCGCCCACACGAAGCGTCCCGCCATCGGGCCGGTGGATTCCGGCCAGGACCTTGCCCAGGGTTGACTTGCCGGCCCCGTTTTCGCCAACCAGGGCATGACATTCACCCGGCGCGATCCCGAAGCTCACGTCATCGAGGGCTTGGACTCCGCCAAAACGTTTCGAAATGGATTCAAAGGCGACAGACGGAACAAAGCCCCCCGTGGTCTCTGCGGCAGGGTTGATAGGTTCCGTCATCATGGACACATCCCGCGGGCTTACTTCCGCAGCCACTTATCCCACTTTTTCATCCACTCCTCCGCGTTATCCCGGGTGACCCGGGTGAGGGGGTCGATGATTTTCACCTCGGCGGGCGACTGTCCCTCGATGATCTTTTTAAGGAGGATCTCCACGGATTTGTATCCCCAGCCATAACAATCCTGCGCATAAAGCACGGCCACATGACCACTGCGGAGATACGCCAGTTGCGCGGGCAAGGCATCCACCGACACCACCTTGATGGACCCGGGCGCCCACTTCAACGCATTCCGGGCGAAAAGCGGCCACCCGCCAATCATCGCCCAGCCCTGGATTTCAGGATGCGTGCTCTGCGCGGTATTAACGGCCTCCGCGGACTGCTCTGGCGTCTCCGGATGATAGAAAACACCATCCGCCAGCAGGGTCATCGCCTTGTGGCCCTTGAGCTCATCCCTCACACCCTGAACCCGCTTCTGGAGATTCGGAGCCGTCTGGTTTCCGGCCAGAATCGCGATCGTGCCCTTGTCCCCCATGATCTCCGCCAGTTCCTTCATGACGACCTTGCCGCAGGTCAGGTCATCGGTGCCGTAGTAACACATGCGCTTGCTACGCGGCGCGTCGGAATCGAAACACATCACGGCCGCGCCCAACTCAACCGCCTTGTTGATGGCCGGAGTTACCGTATTGGCATCGGAGCAGGCCACGGCGATGCCGGCGGCCCCGCCGCGAGCGAGCTGTTCGATGGCCTCAGCCTGCTTCTGCGCGTCCTCATCCGGCGGAGTCTGCCAGTCAATCTCAACCTGCACCCCGTATCGGGCGCCCAACTCCCGCGCGGCGTCCTTCGCCCCGGCGTACCCGGCCTGGAACACCGGATTGGACTGACTCTTGGCCACCAATCCGATCACAATCTTCTTGCCCGCCTCCGGCATGACGGAGTCCGTTCGCGGGGCCGCCTGCCCGTCCGTCAACGCCGCACACAGTCCCATTACACCAACCTGCATCATGATCCATTGCTTCACTCCGGCCTCCCTTCTTTGGTTTCACCCTGACCCTGCGTCCGTGACAACGTCTTTCTCGCCGCTTTCCGGCCGCGCAGGTATTCACTCAAACGATCCACCGCCACGGCCACGATGATGGCAATGCCGATGATAATCTTGGTGTATTCCTTCGACAGCGGAATGACGGCAAACCCGAGATCAATTTTCTTGAGGATATAGATCCCGTTTTCGATCAGCTTGATGATCAGCGCCCCGAGCATGGCGCCCAGCGCCGTGCCCCGTCCCCCGGTCAGGCTGGCGCCCCCGACGACCGCCGCCGCAATGACCGTCAATTCATACCCCTCACCCGTGGCCGTATTGGCTGAGCCAAAATATCCCGTTGATACCATGCCGGCAATTCCGGCCGCCATCCCGGACAGGACATAAACCCGCACTTTGATCCACCCCACCGGCAGACCGCTGAAGCGCGCCGCCTCCTCATTTCCGCCCAGCGCATAGACTTCGCGACCGGAAATCGTATGGTTCAGGAAGACCCACCCGGCCACCACGCAAAGCACCATCACCACCAAAGGGACCGGCTGCAACATAATGGACGTTGCCCCGCCCTGCGGCAGCACTACCTGCCAGGACATGAAGTTTTCGGTGAACGCCAGCGGCAGGGTGGCATCGCCCGACGGCAGGGATTTCGTGGGCACGGAGATCAGGGCCAGACCGCGAAAGATGCTCAGGGTTCCCAGCGTGACGATAAAGGGATGCATCCGGAGGCCCACCACCAGCAGGCCATTGATCAGCCCGCAAAGCACACCGATCAGAATCGGCACGCCCAGGGCAATCGGCAGAACCACCAGGGGACTGGCCTGCTCCGGGATCGTCTGCAAGACCGCCGCCGAACCCAGAGCGGCGAGGCCGAATATCGAGCCCACGGATATGTCAATGCCGCCGCCCACAATGACGATCGTCACGCCCACCGCCATGATGGCCATCCACGACATCGGGGTCGCCACATTGGGAATGAGATTGTCGAGGCGAAAGAAGTTGTTAACGACCTGCCCCCGGACCGTGATCGGATCGGCCGCGAAGGTCAGAAGCGTGCCGATCAGGACGATGACGACCAGGAGGCCGCCCTCTGGAATCCGCAGCCACTCGAACCGCCGCCCTGTCAACAAGGGCTTCCCGTCCATCGCTTTTATCGATCTATCCTGCATCAGCACGCTCCCGCCCACCCCGATCAAGGGTTGAGATCGGTCCAATCATACGCACCGCGCCGTTCCAGTCACGCGCAATCGATTAGGAAAAAGCGGTGAGATTACCTCTTGAAAGCCTGCTCGGGTCTCAATAGAGTGAACGGCGTGCGAAACAAAGACACCATGGATGCCCTGGCCAGCGGACTGGCCGTTCTGACCGATGCCGCCGCCATTTTTGCCGGCTTTCTGATCGCCACCTGGCTTCGGTTCGACACCGGCCTCTTCACGGTCGACAGTTGGCCCCCGGACCTCTACTTCACCTACGGACTGGGATCCCTCGTGGCTACCGTTATTTTTCTTTTCATTTTCCGCTCGCTGGGCCTCTTTATCCGACCGCAACTCGGCCGCTTCCCCAATAAGATACCGCGATTGATCCGTGCGATCGGGATTGGCCTGCTTCTCGCCACGGCACTGGCCTTCGCGGTACGGACGGACCCGCCCTTCTCCCGGCTTACCATGGCCATTTCCTTTTTCACCATCGCTTTTCTGGTCGTGCTTGAACGTTACCTGCTCTTCCGGATTGAAATTCATATGGCCCGGAGAGGCACGCAACAGAATCGGGTACTGATCGTCGGCACAGACGCCGTGGCCGTTCACCTCAAGCACAGCCTGGAACGGGAACCGCGCCTGCGGGCCAGGGTTGTGGGATTCGTCCACACCGGGGGTGTCGCCGCAGATGCCGAAATCGCCCCGAAGGCCATCCTGGGCGACATCGGCGGTCTGGACGCCATCCTTGACGCGCATGCCGTTGACCAACTCATCGTGACCGACAGTCATCTGGGCCACCAGCGTGTCGTCGAGATCATTCTCGCCTGCGAACAGAACCTCATCACGTTCAACATGGTGCCCGATATGTTCCGGATCATGACCGGCAGCATGGACATGCAACTGGTGGATGACATTCCCCTGCTGGGCGTCAGCCGCTGGCCGCTGGATTACTTCTGGAACCGCATTCTCAAGCGAATAGAGGACATCGTCGGCGCCATCTTCGGGCTCCTGATCAGCGCCCCTGTGATTTTTATCGCCGCCCTGCTGGTCAAAAGGTCGTCCCCCGGCACGGTTTTTTACCGGCAGGAGCGCTGCGGGGAGAACGGCAAGCCCTTCACCATTTTCAAGCTTCGCACCATGCACGCCGATGCCGAGAAATCCTCCGGCCCGGTCTGGGCGGCGCCGGAAGATCCCCGCCGCACACGCATCGGCGCTTTCCTCCGGAGCCAGAACCTGGACGAGCTGCCGCAGTTGTGGAATGTGCTAAAGGGCGAAATGAGCCTGGTGGGACCGCGCCCCGAGCGACCCCACTTCGTTGAGAAATTCAAGGACGATATCGACCGGTATATGTGGCGTCATGTCTCCAAACCCGGCATGACGGGCTGGGCCCAGGTCAACGGATTACGCGGGAATACCAGCATCGAGGAACGGATCAAGTATGACCTCTATTATCTCGAAAACTGGTCCCTGTCCTTTGACTTCAAGATCCTGCTACGCACCCTGGCCGCCAATCGGAACGCCTATTAAACCGAACTCATCATTCTTTCGGATTGACCGCCCCGAGTTATTCCATCATTTTTGAACCATGCATATCGGTATCGGAGAGCTTTTTACCAGCCCCATCTTCTGGTCCGCTTTTTTCGGGTGGATGGTCGCCTCGTTTTTAAAAATGCTGGGCAACCTGAGCAAGAGCGGGCGGATTGATTTTCAGTATCTCACCACTTTGGGCGGCATGCCCAGCGCGCATTCCGCCATGGTGAGCGGACTGGCGACCGCCGTGGGACTCCGGGAGGGATTCGGCAGCACCCTTTTTGCCGTAACCCTGGCCTTTGCCGCCGTCGTCATGTTCGACGCCTCAACCGTACGACGCGCCACGGGGCTCCAGGCCCGGTTGCTGAACCAGATCGTTGACGAGGTCTTCAAGCAACATCATCTATCTACCCAGAAGCTCAAGGAAATCCTGGGCCACACCCGCATGGAAGTTTTCGCAGGTATGCTGGTGGGCATCGCCACTGGTCTGGTAATAGGCCTGCTGACGCAGTCCCCGTCCTGATTCAGGCCCCGGGGCATATCCTTAATCCCCACACCGAAAGCAACCGTGATGCCTGCCGCTGAAACCCGTCCCCAGTCCCCGAAAGGCGTGATCTTTGATATGGATGGAGTCCTTACCGACTCCGAACCGCTCATCTGCGCCGCAGCCATCGCCATGTTCGCTGAAAAGGGACTTCGGGTTCTTCCCGCTGACTTTCACCCATTTGTGGGGACGGGGGAGAACCGTTACCTGGGTGGCGTGGCGGAAAAATACGGACTCACCCTCGATATCGCGGCAGCCAAAAAACGGACCTACGAGATCTACCTGGCCATGGTGCCGACAAAACTTCGAGCCTTCCCGGGCGCCGTGGAGTTTGTCAACGCCTGCCGGTCCGGGGGCTGGCGGATTGCCGTGGCCTCCAGCGCCGACTGGATCAAGGTGGAGGCCAACCTGATCAACATCGGCCTCCCTCCGGACCTGTGGGATGCCATTGTGACCGCCGAGGATGTGATCCACAAGAAACCTGCACCCGACCTCTTTCTGGCGGCGGCCCGCAAGTTGAAGCTTTCGTCCTCTCAATGCGTCGTGATTGAGGATGCGATCAACGGCATTCAAGCCGCCCGCGCCGCCGGGATACGCTGCATCGCCGTGGCGCAAAGTTTCAGCGCCGATCTCCTATCCGAGGCCGATCTGGTCCGCCCCACCATCGCCTCATTGACCCTTAATGATCTGCAGGCTCCGTAATCAGGTCATTTTCAGACCAACAAAACATGCCTGTTTCAGTCTCGCTTGATATTTTTCTCAAGCCCTGCTATATGGCTTGAGGAGAATATGAGAGTAACGCAAAAGGATGTAGCCAGGGCGGCGGGCGTTTCGGAATCGGCCGTCTCGTTGGTGGTCAATGGCAAGGCCACGGAACGGGGAATTATCCCGGCGACCCAGGCGAGGATTGCGGCCTCGATCCGCCAACTGGGGTACCAACCGGAACCGATCAGCCGCCGGATTGCGCTCCATCAGGGCGGCGCGGTAAAACCGCCACGACCCATTCAAGCCACCGTGCCCCAGGTGGAGGCGACCAATCCGGCGAGCAATAGTCCCTTGATCGCGGTCATCCTTTCGACAGCAAGCCCCGCCACATCGCTGGCATTGATCCCGGAGATGGAGACAACGCTTCAGGCCAACGGCAGGCGGGTAAGGATCATCGTTGTCCCCGCCGCCGATCCCAGCGCCCTCCGCGAAAGAGTGAACCGTTTACCGCGTGAAGCCGTCGGGATGATTGTCTGTCCAACCGTGCATCCGGCAGTGTCGGCGATCACCGGGGCAACTTGTCCCATTCTCGTTCTATGGCCGGGCGCAGCAAAAGCGTTGACCGAGCCACCGTCCGTTCCCAAACCGGCACCCGAGCCAATCCCCGTCGAAAGGAACATCGGCGATTCCTCACCCCTGCCAATCCTATCCAAAAGGGAGGGCGGCGATTCCTCGCCGCCGTCTTCTCCCGAACCCCAACCCATCGTCACCGCACCCGCCGAACCCGTGCCCGAGCCGATCCCCTCCGAAGGGAACGGCGGCGATTCCTCGCCGCCGTCTTCTCCCGACCCCCAACCCATTGTCACCGCACCCGCTGAACCCGCACCCGCCGAACCCGTACCCGAGCCGCTCCCCTCCGAAAGGAACGGCGGCGATTCCTCGCCGCCGTCTTCTCCCGCCCCCCAGCCCATCGTCACCGCACCCGCCGAACCGGCTCCCGCCGAACCGGCGCCCGAACCGATCCCCTCCGAAGGGAACGGCGGCGATTCCTCGCCGCCGTCCACTCCCGACCCCCAACCCATCGTCACCGCTCCTGCCGAACCGACGCCCGAGCCGCTCCCCTCCGAAAGGGAGGGCGGCGATTCCTCGCCGCCGTCTTCTCCCGACCCCCAACCCGTCGTCACCGCACCCGCTGAACCCGCACCCGCCGAACCGGTACCCGAGCCGATCCCCTCCGAACCCGTACCCCTGTAACGTTGGTCAGCAGGCTGAACGAGCCCGGAGCGCGAGTTCCAGCCAGACTGGCCTTGTTGGGGTCATTTTGGTCTGAATTTTCATTTGGACTGCGGTGGCTCGACACCGCTGTCACATGGCCCAGCTTGACGGGCCTTCCGATCACCCGGCGCGTCAAGCCGCGCCTTTCCAAAGCGGCGTCAAGCCGCCGCACTCCATACTTTCGCCGCCATCAGGCAGCGTTTATCATCAATTCTTCTCTCCTCAACGACGCAAGTCAGCCTGATCCGGGCTTCCCGGCGACAGGCTGGACGTGATGGTTCGCTGCTCTGTTTTGTCTGAAGTGACCGGTGATCGTGAAGCGGAACAAAACGTCCTCTTCCTGGGTACCGCCGCCGATGTTATGAATCGCCAAGGGCACTCCCGCCCGTGTCTTCCTCTCGGAGACAATTCCTATGTGAGGAAGTCCGTTGCCGAGTTTCCACGTTACGATGTCACCCGGCAAGTAGTCTGCGGGTAACGTGCTGGAATCCAGTGCCCAGCCAGCTCGGCGGAAGAAGCACGCCAAGTTCGGCACCCGCCGATGGTCAATATTCGGGTCGGGCTTTTTTAATCCCCAGTTCTGCGGGTAGGCCTTGAAGGTGCGCTTCATATCTTCGTGCACCAGTTGCTGAAGATCCATCTTCTGTTCCCGCAGGGCGCGCACGACCACATCACAGCATACGCCGGTCTCTCGCGGCACGTCTCCACCGGGGTAGGTCAGCTTCCTGTAGGACCCATCATATCCCGTTGTCACGCCAATTTGGGATCGTGCAGAGGCAACGACCTGCGTCGTGTCGAAACCCGCAGCGGCGCACTTTGCGACCAGCAGCACAAGAAATGTGAGCATCATTGTCTTCATTGCGTTCAGCCAACACGGTCGTCTTGAGTTTCGGCGCGTCAGCGACGTAAACCCCGAGGTGTGGTTGGCCGTTTATATCTGCTTCGTTTTAATTCCAGCTCGTTTTGCCGCCTGGAGTTGCTGCTTGTCGGACGAGGCAAACAGTTCCGCTCCCCATTCAAGCGCACAAGCAACATGTAGGGCATCCATCGCCCGAACGGGACTTGCCTCAAGAATCATGATTGCCGACCCAATCACAGTTGGAGTGAGAAAAATGATGTCTGCGTCGCGGACATCATCAAGTAATCGCTTTTTTGCGATATTATACTGATCTCGGGTCAGCGTGTGTTCACGGCGACGCCGGTTCAGTGCGGAAACAATCTCGGGCACACAGATCACACTCAGGCCAAGTTCCGATGCCTGGGCGCAAATGGACTCTACTCTATCGCTCCCGTTTTCTTCGATAAAGCGCTTCGCAAAAGCGGAGGAATCAAGATACGCTTTCATGATTGCGCTCCGCCAGAATGGTTTCAGAAAGGCTCATTCCTTTTGTCGAGAGGCGCAGAGCAGGCTTTTTCCATGAGGATTGTTCCTTGTTTTGACTCACAATCGGCGACACCTCCGCAATAGGACGCCCATGCCTGAGCACCAGCAATGTTTCACCATGTTCCACCCGGCTCAGCATTCCTGAGGCATGGCTTCTGAATTCGGTTAAAGTCACGGTTGTCATAATCAATCTCCAATCTGTACAGAAGCGTACTTTATTCTGTACATAGCGTCAATTCATCTGTCATGGCCAACGTGGGTGTTCACGGGAGGGCGCAGCCCATACCGTACGGCGCCTGATTCGCGATCTTTAAAATTCTCCCACTCGGAACCAGATTCTTCGAAAATAGGTCTTCTTCTCAGGGCAGACATAGACCAGCTCAAGCAGCACGCATTTCCCGGGATGTTTGTTCTTGTACTTGACCATTGGGCGACCAGTATCGCGGTCAATCATTGGAGCGCGATACTGCAGCCATACGATCAGGATACAAAAGGAGGCTGCAATTAACGAAAACACAAGCCCTGCCGACGTGCTGTTCCATGCCGCATAGACAAGACCGGAAACAAACGCAGCACCGGGCACGATATTCTGCTTCAGGCACTGTGCGTCAAACGCGCGCCTCGCCGTAGCGTCCTCGACGTAACCCTGAGTCGCAAGTGAGTCTATTTCGATTACGTTCATCTGTCATCAATGCGAACCGTTAACCTTCTCCGACTGCGAACCCGCAGGGTGAGCAGTACGGAGCGAGGTGTGTTTGACTGCTCAATCATTCGTGCTTTACCACCGAGTGTAGACATAGACCGTGTCGCTCTGTTCATCCACCACAACTAGTCCGCCTGCCCCACAACCTTGCTTTCCTGGAATCTGAAAGAATCTGCCACTGTTCGTCAGAGGCGGATGCCACCACGTTGGGGTGGTTTTGCGTCCGGCGACATACGGAACGTCAAGACGTGACCGCTGTTGAGAAGCATCCCCCTTGAAAGGAGTCCACGTGCAGGTTGGACCCATCGCGGTTGACATCACTCCACGAAGACCCTTCGAATCCTGAAGCCAACGTTCAAGAGTGGCGGCAGGCGTAGCGAATCGAATGAAATACGCTCCGAAGTAGTCCGCATCGTGCATGATCTGAAATGCCGAGGCATTTGTCGGAATGGAAGCAAGTCGGCCATATGACAAGGCGAGTGCGACATCTTCCTTTGTCTCGGCATTTCGACATCCCAATATTGCAAGCAGGAGACCGACCGTGCCAAGGCGGAGCATTCTTGATCGATTTCTATTCATCATTGTTAGGCCAACGTCAGTGGTGAGGGGCGGCGCGTTTAGCGACGAACCTCTTCACTACTTTGTTGGGATTCCTTCTTTCTGAACTTCGAATAGATCGCGATGCACCACGCAGTGGTTACAGCCAAGTATGCACCCAGGCTGAGCAAGACATGGTTCAGCTTGGTCGCTTTGCCAAGATGGACTTGGAATGACTGCTGAAACACATCGAGCAACAGGAGCATTGTGATGGAGCCAAGCCACATAAAGCGAGACAGCATGTAGTCCAACGTCTGCTGGCGCCGTTCCGGCGCCAGCCAGTAGTCCTTGTTGGGGAGGTTGATAATTGAATTGGGCATCTTGGGCATGGCCAAACCAAAGCCAAGAAAAGTCAATGCCATGACAGCAACAGTTACCAGGTAGACAATCAAGAAGTGCATTTTGCTTCCCCATGCATCCGGTTGGCCTGACGCGCCAAAGTGGTGAGCGACCTCCGCAGGCAAACGAGGGTAAAAATATAACGCATGCCCGACACATGCAACACAGAGAAACACGAACACGACCATTGCTAATAATTTATTATTCATATCTTTAATCCTAACGTCAGCCGTCATGCTGAGGCGCGCTAGCGCCGATAGCATGGACGGCTTGGTTGGCCGATCCTTTCCATGCCACGAAGCCTTCAGCCGTGTCCTCGTGCTGCTCGAAACCGAAACGTGACAGTTCATCCTCGATTCGCGGGCTCCACTTTGCGCCGATGACGTTGATCACAGACCACGGGGGATTATGCGACATCTCCCCATGATGAAGGTCTATCGTCTCGATTTCGCAGACCAGCCAGTCCTCTGGCGATGTGTTCCTCCCCACCTTGAACGAACTGAGGCCCTCCATATAGTTCCCTGGATTCCGTTCCGGCCCGAGAGTCTCATATGCAGGCCGGTTGACCTCCGTGTCTGCGATCCAGACGGGTTCTCCAACCTGGATCTCCCGCAACCGTTGCCCGAATACGGGATCAACGATCACATGCACTTTGTATGGTTTCTTTTCCTTCATCTCTCCGGCCAACATGTATTCTGCGTCATGACGAAATTTCCGGAGTGAGACCCGGAGAGACGGCTGACCCTCATTTTATAGTCAGGCACCGGACTGACTAGTGGGATGCTAAGACGCGCCATGTTCAAGGTCAAGGAATTCGCTTATCGTGCATGTCGTCAGAAAGTTGCAACAGATGCTTCCGTACGAATGAATTCGTCGAAACTTGGTAAGGATTCGAGCTGAAGGAGTATTTGAGCAGAAGGCGCGAAGGCCGCAAAGGGATGCGCGGCAAAGATGCCGCGCATGCAGGACATTTCTGGCACCCAATCCATGCTGCGGCGTCATCGCCGCAGCACTTCGCGTGCTTCGCGGCTTCTGTTCAAACTCTTCATTTTGGTCCCGGCGATGCCGTGCTAAGTGAAACAGCATTAAGATGGAATCCAAATATCGAAGTTGCCTATGGGACGCCAGTGATCTTGTCCTTAAGCATGACGGCGAGAAAACCCTGCGGCGGTCACAGGCTCACCAACCGAAACACGGCCAGCGTGGCCCGCTCGTCTTTTTCGCCCCGCCCGTAACAGAACAAATACGACGATTCCAGTTCCACTCGCCATTTCTGGGAGAATGTCTTTGTGCGGTCGCCCTCCACGACCAAGGCCGTCTCGGGAACCGGTCCTTTCCAGAGCTCGGCCGGACACGGCGCCTGCTTCGCACTGAACCCAAGTCTGAACCATTGATATCTCAGGGCCTGTACCAGTTGAACATCAAGCGGGGCCAAAAAGGCATCCAGCCAGCGAAACCGCTGCTCCAGACTCGGACATAACTGAAAGTCCGTCTGCCCTTCAAGAAAGCCGGAAAACCGCTCTATAAAGTCGGCCACGTTCCTCACGCCAACCCTGAACGGCTCCTGAAGCACCGGCACGTTGAACCACCAGTCGAGAATCTTGGAAACCCGATCCGCACGTCCCAGATCATCAAACGAAAAGTCCGGAGTTCGCAGGATTTCATACGGGGGATCAGCCGCCGCCACCAGCCCCCAACGCCCCGGCTCCAGTGCATAGGGAGTCCCCGGCAGCAATTTGAGACGTTCCAACTGGATTTCGGCGGGCCGCATCAGGACAAGTGCCCTGACATCCGCAAGGAGATCACCCAGCTTACCGCCAGGCAGACCGGAGATCAGATCGACATGCACGTCCAGCCCCTGAATCGCCACCAGCCGTTCAAGCCCTTTCAAAGTGGCGGCGGGCGTCGTGGCCCGTCCCATCTTCCGGTGAACCGCCGCACTCAGGCTTTGCACGCCCGCCTCCACATGAAAGCGACCGGGCCCGGCGGCGGCTAATTCCTCCGTCAGTTCAGCGGAAACCAACGCCGGATCGAGTTCAAGATGGAACCTGATGCCGGAAAACTCATCCCGAAACAGGCGGATAAGGTCGAGGGAGCGCGAGACTGATTCGTTAAATGTCCGATCCACCACCCGCACGTCGCGGATGCCGGCGTTCCGGATGATCTCGAGATCAGACCTGACGCGGGTCAAGGAATGATACCGGACCGGGCTCTCACGGCTCGTACAGAAGAGGCAGTGATTGGAGCAACCTCGTGACGTCTCGATCTGGACAAACGGCTTGCGAAAGCCTTCCAGTTCCCGGGCATAGAAAGACGGGATATCGTCCAAGGCCCCCACCCCGCCCGCCACACCGTTGTCACAGTATTCGCCATCAACCCGGCCGCAAAACCCCGCCACGCCACCCCACTCGCGCGGCGTATCGAGCCTGGCCAGCCAGTCCGCGAAAGCCAGCTCCCCCTCGCCCCGTATCGCCGCATCCGCCGCGCCCTCCTCAAGAATCAGGGAGCGGTTATCCCCCCAACACTCCGGCCCGCCCACTATCACCCGGCACTCAGGCATGAGGCGCCGGCACCGCTGAAGCAGAGGGACTACCAGGCGACGGTTAAACAGATAGAGCGTGGCGGCCAGCACGTCGGGCTGCAGGCGCATTACCCGGTCCAGAATGGCCGTTGGCGAGTCGTTGAGGGTCGCCTCGACGGTGTGCCACTCCCACTTCCCCTCGCCCACAGCCGCCCGCAGGCTCCAGGCCGCCAGACTGCTGTGCGAGTAGGAGGCGTTGACGGCGAGAAAAACGATGCGTTGCCCGGTCAACCCAGCGCCCCTCCCGCAGGCGGCCAGCCAGCCGGCTCCGTCGCCAGATAATCAACCCATTCCCGAACCGCCTTGTCCAGCGCCCGGGCACGATGGGAAATCCGGTTCTTTACAGCAGACTCGAGTTCAGCAAAGGACCGGGCGTGCCCGTCCGGAACAAAGAGCGGATCGTAACCGAACCCACCCTGCCCGCAAGCGTGAAGCAGGATGACCCCCTCGCAGGAACCGGCAACGGTCCGGGCGACGCGTGAGGGATCGGAAAGGGCGATCACACAACGGAAACGGGCCCGGCGGTTTCCTTCGCTTTCAAGTTGGGCAAGCAGTTTACGATTATTGGCAGCGTCATTGGAGGGCTCCCCGGCATAACGGGCAGACCGCACGCCGGGCTCCCCGCCCAGGGCGTCCACTTCCAGACCGGAATCGTCGGCCAGTGTCCACAATCCCGACGCGCCAGCCAGCACGACAGCCTTCTTGATGGCATTGGCCTCAAAGGTATCGCCGTCCTCCTCCACGCCGGGCAAAGGACCAAAGTCCCGGATGCCGATGAGGTCGAGGTGCGGGACCTGCAGGATGGCCCGGATTTCGGCGAGCTTGTGAGCGTTACCGGTGGCAATGAGCAGTTTCATGATAGGGACTCATCTGTTGGCGGATATCCACCAGTGTGTAGTTTCGCTTTTTACGTTACTTCTTCTTCGCCACGACAAGATGGCAGTTGCCTACGGCTTCTTTGCTCGAGATCACAAAACCAGACGCGCGCAGAACACCGCAGACCTCATGAATATTAAGAGGGAGATGCGCACAACGAATCATCTCTTCTTCCTCTGACCGGCTAAGAAGATCGCGGCAATGACTAGGGTACTTGGTGTGAACCGTACCCACGAAATGGCCCCCTTTTCGCAACACTCTCGCGGCCTCCCGAATGGCGGCTTCGTACCGGGATATGTGATAAAGAGCGGTCCATCCGCTAACGCAGTCGAATGTTGCATCGGCAAAAGGCATCAACCGAGCATCACCGTGAACCATCTGAAGACGTTTCCCGAAACCAAAATACGCGGCTTCCGCCATAACTAGTCTGCATGCTTCGAAAAAAATCTCCAACCCTACGGCCTTGGTTGCGGTCAGGCGAGGCAAGGCCCTGCAAAGAAGGCTGCCGGGACCGGTGGCAATGTCGAGAAGTCTCTCCGGTTGCAGGTTCTGGAGTGTCGTGACCATGGCGACGCACCGTTTATCAGGCCAAAACCGTTGTTCCATGACGGGTTCCATCACGTTACGAATGAACGACAACCGTGAATGCCGGTAAGCAAGTCGCTTGATGGTCGGGTTCAATACTGTGGTACGGCTCACCTGAAAACGCCGTGCGCGGGCCTCTGGCGACAATCGTGCTGTCTGCCGTACCGCCCGGATAAACTCAGCCTTGCCATACTTGTAAAGGACAAGACCCAGGTTGTTCCTTCCACGTTTTTCTTTTAGTGTGGCCGGTGGTTCTTGCAAGATGTCTTCCGGAGGGAGGAACCCAATTGGGAATGGATGCGGATCGGGAAGAAGACACGGAACCCCGGTTATGATCGGGTAGTCTTGCCTGCAGTGTGCACACTGCAGGACGCCGCTCACGATGTCAGGACCACCACGACTGTTCAGGAGGTGTAGCGCACGCTTGCACTGCGGGCACACAAGGAACTCAGTGGATTCGCTTCTCATCATATCTCCCACAAAGCACACGAA
The DNA here is from genome assembly GCA_945870225.1 of PVC group bacterium. Lineage (GTDB taxonomy): Bacteria > Verrucomicrobiota > Kiritimatiellia > CAIKKV01 > CAITUY01 > CAMBRF01. The sequence goes on from CAMBRF010000004.1 coordinate 105,675, forward strand.
GGGAAAAGTCGATCCCGACCGCTAACAGCGTCACGAAAACCATTCCTTTGCTATCTTTGCGACTTTTGCTCAAATCCCGTCCCCTGATTATTATCATCTCTCCCATTCTCTCTGGCCCCTGATATTAGCGATGATAAAGGCCCTGTACACAGAATTCGCAAACGTTTGAATGCCAATTTTATGAGTGGCTCCATTAAACGCCAGGCATCGAGCTCATCGTCATAGCTGTGACCCTTGCCATCTAGAATGCAGTAGGCCACGGGCACAAGTTGACGGATTACTTAGAGCCAGCGAGACGGGTTTTGGCCAGAGTAACGATTTGGCGCCGACTGGCGCGATGGGCCATAAGAGGATTTGGTGCTCGGGGGGGGACTTGAACCCCCACGATCTTGCGATCACTAGCCCCTCAAACTAGTGTGTCTGCCATTCCACCACCCGAGCAAAAACGGCGACAATGTAACGGCTTCGCCCGCCGGAGGCAAGCATTTGTTGGACGTCGTTTTCATGTTGTTTGGCAAAGGAGACGAGGCGGCTCGCCTCTTTGGGTGCGCGGACGAGATGGCGTCACGCTATCTGACGGCCGGCTTATCGAAATCCTTAATCCGACTTCTGGACGAATCGAAAACAAGAACCATTTTATCTCTGAAGAGAAGCTCCACCGCCTTGGGGTCCTTCTCGAAATCCCACTGCCAAGAGGCAAACTTGGAGTCACTGACGAATGAATTGCTATTCCGAACGTCTCCAGGCACCTCAAGATTAACAACAATGACCATCCCCTTCATGAACGGTGTCAAAGACTTATTCACCGCCGGATCCGTCAAGTCCACCCGTTCCCCGGCATCCCCGGCAGGCAGTGAAATGACGATTTTGCTGTTGTTCGACCCTATTTGCTTGAAGGAAATCCCGCAGTCATCAAAAAACCGCTGCCGCACCAGATCCTCCAACCGATTAAACTTGACCACCAGATCAACATATTGCCACCCGCTGCGGGAACGGGTCTGCAGCTTGGTCAGCTTCAATCCGTCACGTTCCAGACTCGCAAAGCGGGCGCGAATGGCCGCCTCATCAAAAAGCATCGGGATATCAAGCGGCTTGACCGACACATTGGTGACGGTCGTGGCGCTGGCTTTATCGAGCTCCGCCGTCAGTTCCCGGGCCATCTGCACCTGCCGGATCATATGGGTGGGCATGGCGTAGACCACCTTCCAGGTGCCCGATCCATCGGCCGTGATGGAGACGGTCGTGTTGATCTTGATGCAACCAGCCGCCAGAAGGACTCCACATACGAAAAAAGTCCCTCGCATGATGCTAATCAAGGTTGCTTTCATGGCTTGTTCGTTACGACGGCGGTGGTATTCGTTGCCGGAAATCGAAAGATCGTTTCACCGGGCTTGGCCCGCCCCTGTTCGCGTGCAATGCGCTCTATAAAATCAGGATCGGACCGGAACCGCTGCTGATTCGTTTCCAACTGGCGGGCACGAGCCTCCATCCGCGCGTTGTTCTCTTCCAGGGCGATCTTGCGCTTCTGAAGTTCCCGATAACTGTGGGCCTTGGGGATGAAAACGCAGACGACCCCGATCACGCACACGACCATCACAACGATCCAGGCAAACTTATAGAGCAATACCCAGATATTCATGAACTCACATCCGCCCTCACGCTTCAAAACAGTCCACCGGCGGCCGTCTTGCGACGGTCCGCCGATGACTGCATCAGCCAAACGGTGATCGACTCACCGTTCCGCTTAGATCACGCCGCCATAGACGGCGTGCTCGCCCAGCATCTCCTCGATGCGAAGCAACTGGTTGTACTTGCAGACGCGATCCGTCCGGCACAGCGAACCGGTCTTGATCTGTCCGGCATTGGTGGCCACCGCGATATCCGCGATCGTCGAATCCTCCGTCTCGCCGGACCGATGACTGACCACGGCCGTATAGCCGGCGCGGTTAGCCATCAGAATGGCATCCAGTGTCTCGGTCAACGTACCGATCTGGTTGACCTTGATGAGGATCGAGTTCCCGACACCCAGCTCAATGCCCTTCTTGAGGAACTTCGTGTTGGTCACGAACAGATCATCACCCACAAGCTGGCACTTGTCGCCAATGCGTTCGGTCAGCATCTTCCAGCCGGTCCAGTCGCTCTCGGACATACCGTCCTCGATGCTGATGATCGGGTATTTCGCCACGAGGTTGGCATAGAAATCGACCATGGCGGCAGGGGTCAGTTCCGAGCCGTCGCCCTTCTTGAAGACATAGCGCTTCTTGCCGGCGTCATAGAATTCACTCGCCGCCGGATCCAGGGCCAGGAAGATATCCTTGCCGGGCTTGTAGCCGGCCTTCTTGATGGCCACCATGATCACGTCCAGCGCCTCATTCGTGCCCTTGAGCACCGGGGCAAACCCGCCTTCATCGCCGACGGCCGTGCTCAGTTTCATTCCCTTCAGCACGCTCTTCAGCGCGTGGAACACCTCGGTTCCCATGCGCAATCCCTCGGAGAAGGAGGAGGCGCCCTTGGGCATGATCATGAATTCCTGAATATCGATCGGGGCATCGGAATGCGCGCCGCCGTTCATGATGTTCATCATGGGCACCGGCATCGTGCGGGCATTGGTGCCGCCGATGTAGCGGAACAACGGCAGGCCGCAGTATTCCGCGCCGGCCTTGGCCACGGCCAGCGAGACCGCCAGCAGGGCGTTGGCGCCGAGCTTGCTCTTGGTCGCCGTGCCATCGAGCTCAATCATCATGCCATCGACACCCACCTGATCACGACAGTCCCAGCCGACCAGTTCGGGGGCGATGATCTCTTCCACATTCTTGACCGCTTTGCGGACGCCTTTGCCGCCGTAGCGTTTGGCGTCGCCATCGCGCAGTTCAACCGCCTCGTTTTCGCCGGTGGACGCGCCTGACGGCACCGCCGCACGACCGACCACACCGCTCTCCAGCGTAACATCCACTTCAACCGTGGGGTTGCCGCGGGAATCCAGAATCTCACGTGCCACAACACTTTCAATCAACGACATGTCTTCCTCTTTCCTTAGATTGTATTCGTCCTTCCCAACACCTTCGGGAAACTGGCGGCAGAATACGTGAAACGCCAAAGGCATTCAAGAAGAGACTACCGCCGTTTGGGTTCCCCCGCGCACCGCGCGGTGCTACAGTCCTCCTCACACGGCATCTGATGTAGCACCGATCTGTGATCGGTGACCGGCCTTCCCAAGCTTTGAGTGGATTTACAGATTGACTTGAAATGCCATTCTCGGCATCTTGTGGGCCGCATTCATGCGATGGCGTCTAAGCAAGTCATACAGAAACCATTAAAGGGGAAAGGGTTAACATGCCCGGAAAAGGTGGAGATACTCGATCAGGCAGGCCGGTCAAGGGTGCCTCGGACAGGAAACGCCGTGAAAAGGTGCAGCGTCTTCGGTTGATAGGGTTGGGAATGGCGGAGGACAAGGTCAAGAAATTGAACACCTCCGAGGTCCGTCAGCTCATCAAGGCGCCCGCGAAGCTGAAAAAGAGTCTCGCGAATCAGAAGAAGAGTCTCGCGAATCAGAAAAAGAATCTCGCGAAGAAGTAGGCCGTCGCCCGGACTCCCGGGAAAACCAGCGCCCGTCGGGCTGGGTAATAGCCACGAGAGGCATGGGCAGGTTGGAAGGCGTTGGCTTTCACTTCTTCCCAACGTCTCTGGTGGCTGTTTTTTTGGGGTACTATGAAGGTCCTTTGTGTTCTGAACCCGCGCGCCGCAGGCGGCGAGGCCATGAAGATGTGGCCACAAACCGCCGCCATCCTCACGCACCTCGGGGTGGAGCACGAACTTCTGTCCATCCGCGAAGACCATTCACTGACGGAGCAGGTCGTCGCGCATCTCACCGAGGTGGGCCCCATGGCCTACGGCGTGATCGCCGGTCTGGGTGGTGATGGAACCCACTCGGGCATCATCAACGGATTGATGCGGCTCAAGGAGGAACATGCCGACAGTCCGATCCCCCCTTACGCCTTTATTCCGCTGGGCACGGGCAACGACATCGCCAAATCACTGGGCATTCGCATTCAAGACGAATTCTCTTCGCGCGATCTGCGCAGGGCGGTCTCCGCCATCGTCCACGGGGCGGAATATGATCTCGACCTAGGCCGGATCAACGGCCTGTACTTTGCCGACGCGCTCACGGTCGGGCTGGACTCCTCCATCCTGAAGGAACGCAACGCCAGCAAACGGGTGATTGAGCGCCTTCCCTTGTTGAAGTATCTGGTGCGCGGGCGATTCCTCTACACCGTCTCGCTGGGCCGTCGCTTTTTCGGGCAGGAGCTGATTGATAGCGAAATCACCGTGGAGGGGGTCCCCTGGTACCATGGCCCGATGATCAACCTGGTCGTGAACAACACCCGGATCTATGCGGGCGGATTCGACTTCAGCGAGGACGCCTATGCCGATGACGGACTTCTGGATATGGTCCTCTTTACCGCCCACACGGACTATCTCGCCCGGTACCTGCTCGCCATGCGACACAATCCGCACCGCATCCGAAAGCTCTCGGATGAGTTGCACCGGCGATCCATGCAGGTTCAGGGAGGCCGGCTGGACATCCGGCTTTCCCGGCCCGTCCCGATCCAGGCGGATGGCGAGGAACTTCCGGACAGTGACCATCTGGAGGTGACGGTGGCTCAACACGCCTTCCGCATCAAGATCCCGGCCGAGCCCGTATAACGGCAATAACTAAAGAGGCACGGCCTGACCCCTGAGCAAGTGCTTCCGGTAGAAGTTTAATTCCGCCAGCGAACACATGACATCGTAAAGCGCATCATGGCGTTGCGGTTGCGCCGGTACATTCCAGCCCGGCAGATAATCCCGGATCTGGGCCACACTCCCCTTGTCAAATTCCGGACCGGCTCCCGACGCCAACCACAGGAGCTTGAGCGAGCTGACATCCAGTTGCCGGTAGTGCAGGCGCGACAGAAAACGCGGCAGAAAACGGTGAGCCAGCCACCAGTCGGCGTGAATACTGTTCCCCGCCAGGATCGGTCGTTCTCCGATTTTGGCGGCAACCGGACCACACACGGCGTCAATCCGATCCGCCAGTGCCGCATCCACGGCCGCGACGTCCGGCGCGGTGTCCGCGCGGGACTGGAGCACAAGAGCCGGGCATTCGCGTGCCAGGAAATCGCTGACGGGACAGCCTTCCGGCAATCGTACCGCCGCGACAAAATCCGTGTCGGGCGCGGCCAGACGTCGCCCCTGCATATCAGTGATCACCATCGCCACCTGGACCAACCGTGCCTCGTTGAGATCCAAAGAGGTGTACTCGGTATCAAACCAAACCAGGCTGGGACCTTGTGCTGTTTTCATATACTAATCCTTGTATCCGGCTCCTGAGGCTATTTTCACCCCTTTATTGAGCGTGTCCCGTGTAACACCCCTCCCGACTCCAGTCAAGATTGCGTGACGGCCTGCTGATCATTCTTGCCTTGTCCACCTTCACTGTGTTAACTGGTTCAATCGTGCAAACCAACAGCAAGAGAACGGTCCATTGTGAAAATCGCCCTTAATCTCAACGAAAAAGACACCTACGTTCCCGACGGGGAAGATCGCGAAAAAGCCATCGAGCGGGATGTGGGGGCCTGCAAACGGGGCGACTGGGAGGCCAAAACCCGTCTGATTCAGACCTTTATGCCCCTGCTGACTTCGCTGGCCAAAAAACGCTCATCGGAAACAGCGACGATTAACAATTATATCGAAGCCGGCAAAGATGGCCTGCTGTGCGCCGTCCGGCACTATAAGCCGGGCACCAATGCCAAGTTTCAGATTTTCGCACTGCCTCATATTGAGGACGCCATTGACCGTCTCAATCGTCCCGGCTGGCTTGCGAGACTCTTCGGCCGTTCTTAACCCCTTTCCTGGAAAAGTCCTCGCTTAACCAGAGGATGACGGACCCATGGTCAGAGAGCGCACCAAAAACCGGGACTTTCAAGATATCCTGATTATCCCCGCTACCGACGTAAAACCCGGCCTGGATATCTCCTCACAGTACCCGACGCCGGGCCCCTTGGAGGTCGATGTCGGCTGTGGCCGCGGCCGATTCCTTCAGGCACGCGCCCTGAGTCATCCCCATATCAATTTTCTGGGGATTGACCGCGTCTCGCTTCGACTGCGCAAGATCGATCGTCGGGCCAATCAAGCGGGGCTCGCCAATATCCGCCTGATTCAGGGGAATGCCCTTCACGTGATTCAGGATATCCTTACCCCCGGTTCGGTGAGTGTTTTCTACATTTTCTACCCCGATCCCTGGCCCAAGCGCCGGCATCAAAACCACCGTCTGGTTTCGCCCCCTTTTATCGATCTCCTCCACGCCACCCTTATCGAGTCTGGCTCAATCCACCTCTGCACCGATCACGTGGACTATTTTCTCGCCATTCAAAAACTGTTCACAGCGGATTCCCGCTTCGTTGAAATTCCCCATTTCCTTCCATGCGCCGAGGAAGAAACGGATTTCGGAATCCTGTTCAGGACGCAGGACCGGCCGGCAAGACGCTGTTCGTTTCAAAAAAAACCTCTCTGACCCTTTTCTCCCTGTCCAACGGCGCCTGTACTATTTCTAAAACTCATCTGCCGGACTTGACGCGCCACCGGGCCTACCCTACACTGAAGCCTAGTAAGAGTGGTTTTCAGGGGAGAGTCTCATGAGTCGACGCGATGGAGTTTCGTTTGTTGATGTGTTGATCATTCTAGCCATCGTGCTTCTGCTGGCGGCATTGGCCGTACCCCGCTTTATCAAGGTCCCGGATTACGGGAATGAGGAAGACGTAGGACTGGCGGAGTCGACCAACCAGACGACCACGGCGGCGACAGCCTCCAATGCGACGACCGAAGCAGTCTCCGAGTAGATCCCGTTCCCTCAGGCTCCCAGAACGATATTATCGATCAGCCGGGTGGATCCTACTCGCGCGGCTAGAGCAATCAACACAGCTCCCCCCATTGTCGTGACGGGCTCCAGGGTGGAGTTATCGACGAGTTCGATGAACTCGATCTTAACGGCCGACTCGACCGACAGGCACGCCTCCAGCGCCTCACGAATGACCGGCACATCGCGGCACCCCCGCCGGTAAAGATCTTCCGCCTGTTCCAGCGCCCGATGCAAACTCAACGCATGCTGGCGTTCCTGCGCCGAAAGATAGCGATTCCGGGAACTCATGGCCAAGCCATCAGGTTCACGCACAATCGGACCGACGACGATCTCAACCGGGAAGTTAAGATCGCGAACCAAACGTTGTATGATGCGGGATTGCTGGGCATCCTTTTGCCCAAACACCGCCACATCCGGCAGCACCAGGTTAAAAAGTTTCGCCACCACGGTGGCCACACCTCGAAAATGGCCCGGTCGCTGGCGACCACACAAGCCCTTCGAGAGGAGGGTCTCATCGACGTACACGCTGTGATCCGCCGCATAGATCTCTTCCGGCGTCGGATAAAAAACCGCCGTTACCCCGGCCTCCCGACACAGGCGCTCATCCCGCTCAAAGTCCCTGGGATAATGAGCCAGATCCTCCCCCGGCAGGAACTGGATCGGATTGACGAAAATGCTGGCGACCACGACCTCGGTCCGCTCATGGGCCAGTTGGACCAGGCTCATGTGCCCCTGATGCAAATAACCCATTGTGGGCACCAAACCGATCCGTTGCCCGACGCGCTTGCGATTGAGCGACCACTTCTGCATGGCCGATGTCGTCCGGAGTATCTCCATCTTAACCCTGTATCCGTTGACGCACAGCATTCAACAACGCATCCGCCCGGACCGGTTTACGCAGCAGACAATGTTCATTACCGTCGTTAAGTATGGCGTCCAGAGACTGCGGCGGCGTAAAACCTGTACAGAAGATGACTTTCGGCAGGGGCCAGTCGTTCTGGCGGCACAACTGTCCGATCTCCAGAAAGGCGTCACGTCCGTTACCCATCGGCATCTGCAGGTCCATGATGACTAATTCATGACGCCCCGCCTTGAAGGACTCCACCGCCTCCCGGCCATTCGAAGCCTGATCAATCACCGCATCCCTGAACTCGGAGAAAAGGATCATGCTGAACAACTTGCGGATCATCGGCTCATCATCAACGATCAGAATGCGGTGGCCCAACATTGGCGGGGGATCAGGAAGAACGCCCGATTTGGCAAGGTCGAGTTCCTTCCGGATTGTGGTCGCCACACTATCAATGGTCAGCGGCTTTCGCAGATAGGAACCAGCCCCCATTTTCTGCGCCTTGGCAATATTTCGGGCCGCCTTGGAAAACCCGGAAATCAGGATGACCCGCTGACGGGGATTCAGCTTCTGCAGTTCGATAAACGTCTCCAGGCCATCCAGACCTGGCTCCATCACCATGTCCAGAACCACCAGATCGAATCGTTCCCCCCCCTCGCGGATCAGCTTGAGGCCTTCCTGCCCGCTGGTCACTCCGGTAACCGAATAGCCCAGCACCTTGATCAGACTGACCAGTACTTGAACCTGAAGTTCGTCATCATCCACAACGAGGATGCGTTCCGTTCCGTGCGGTAGGCTTTCTCCCTGGACAGGGGGCAGGGCCTGCCGGGCAATCGGCAGATAGAGGAAAAAGTTAGTTCCTTTTCCTTCCGTACTTTCAAAATCAACATACCCTTTGTGATCCCTCATGATCCCGTGGACAATGCTCAGGCCCAGTCCCGACCCCCGCTGCCTGGAACCCCGCTTGGTGGTGAAAAAGGGATCAAAAATCTTATCCTTAACGGCATCCGGTATGCCAGAACCCGAATCCATGATGCTGATCTTGACATATTCACCCACATTCACCACACCGTACCGGGCCACCGGCTCATCCAGATAGATATTCTCGGTGCGGATCTTCACGGTCCCGCTCTCACCCATCGCATCAACGGCATTCTGGCAAAGGTTCTCGAACACCCGCCGCATTTGATCTTTGCTTCCCTTGACACCCAGAAGATTTCCCGCCAGATCAAGCTCGACGGTGATTCCGGCCGGCATCACCGTCTGCATAAGCCGGACCACCTGCTCAAGAAGATCGTTGACATTGAACATGTCCGCGCCAATCTGTCCGCGCCGGGCTAGTGAGAGCAATTGATGAGTCAGGCGGGTCATATCCCCGGTGGTCTTTTCCATGACGTCCAGATACTCCATCACCGTTTTGTTCGAGGGAACTTCACGGCGGATGAGTTCGGGATAGGCCAGCAGCGGGGTCAGCAGATTATTGAAGTCATGCGCAATCTGCCCCGCCAGCGTGCCTGCCATTTCGAGACGCTCCGCACGGGCCAGACGGGCATCCACAGCACCGGCGGAATCGACCCCTCCCCCTGAACGGGAATCTCGCAGGACCAAACCAATGATCCAAACGCCGGGCTTTGACTGCGCGACATCCTGAACCATCACCTCGGACGGAAACACCATGCCGTTTTTCCGGTAGCACAAGGCATCGAGAATCAGGCAATGTCCGGCGGTGGTCGCCTTGACAATCAAATCCAGCACGGGCTCATCCAGCCGACCGATCAGGTCGGATACATTCCGGGACAGAAGGGAATCCTTGTCGTATTCCAAAAGGCGGACCACCTCCTCACTGGCGTCGAGAATGCGACCGCTGTGATCGGTGACCAGAAAGGCGTGGGCAGACGGAGCGCCTCCCCCTGCAGCCCGACCGATATCCCCCGCCCCGGAACTCCCGCACCCTGTCGTGAACACGTCCTGTTCTACGGGGCTTGAGGATCCGCTCCTGAGCAGATTAATGCGAATGATGTCTCCCATTTCCGAACTCTCGACTCGTTGTGCCTAGTATTACGCAGGCATTTCGTGAAATCGGGTACATACGCCAACAACAATTGACACCCGCATAAGCTACACGAAGACATGCCCCGCTGCAATACCATATAAACTGGCGTTTTCGGTTTGTAACACCGCAGGAAACTGCTACATTCCGGCTTCCATGAACGAGACCAACCCTTTTGACTTCTGGTACGCCATCAACAATACAAGGATTGTGTTGCTGCCGACCCGGCGGCTGGAAACCTTCGGCACAACGGCCGTGAACTACCATATGGTCAGCGCGCTGATGGATACGGTGAATAAAGTCCGCGTCCGCGAGGGACGTGTCCAGGCTCAGCGCCCCCAGATCATCACCCCGTCCTCGATGTCCTCCTCGCTTCTTGAGGGCTTTGGCAAGGAGGCCGAACGCTATGTTGAATGGCTTCAGGAGCATTCCCAGGATGTTAGGATGCTCCAGTATGGATTTGTTATCAGCAAACAGGAAGTCAGCGAACAGGTGATCACCGATACCCTCGCCGCCGTGGTGGAACGCGTGGAAGAGGATGTCCGCAAAAAGGACGACCCGCTCGCCGCTGTACTGGTCGGTGTGGACGCCCCCTGGGAAGTGAGCCTCCTGCGCATGATGGTGGAGGTCAGCGGGAGGTCGTTCCCGGGCAATGTCCGCGAGTTGGAACGTCATAACCTGTTTGCCTCTGACAAAGGAGCCTCCCCGTCGGTGCGGCAGGAGATTGACAGCGGCTTCATCGCGGCCAGTCAGAATCCGGCTCTGATCGCCCCCCTCGGAAAGAAGTTGCAGCAACAAGGTCTTTTTTCAGAGTATGAGGATCGTTTCTTCGCGCTGGTCAAGGCCAACCGCGCCAAGCGCACCTAGCACACGGCCCCGGACCCGTTCCGGTTGAGGGTAAAAATTATGACGATGACAGTTACGGAAAAAATTCTGGCTAAAGCGGCCGGCATGCGGCACGTTCAACCCGGTGACAACATCTGGGTTGGCGTCGATATCCTGCTCACCCACGACGTCTGCGGCCCGGGCACCATCGGCGTCTTCGAGCGCGAATTTGGCGCCAAGGCCAGGGTCTGGAACCGGGATAAGGTCGTCATTATTCCCGACCATTATATTTTCACGGCCGACGAAAAGGCGCACCGTAACGTGGATACCCTTCGCACGTTTGTAAAGGAACAGGGATTGCCGAACTTCTATGACCCGGGGACCCCTTCCTACAAGGGCGTCTGCCATGTGGCGCTCCCCGAGGGCGGGCATGTCAGACCCGGTGAAGTGATCTTCGGGACCGATTCGCACACCTGCACGCACGGCGCGCTGGGCGCCTTCGCTTCCGGCATCGGCAATACCGACGCCGGGTTCATCCTGGGCACCGGCAAACTTCTGATCAAGGTTCCCAAGACGATGCGTTTCCGGGTCAATGGGGTGGTCCCCGATTACGTGATGGCCAAGGATATTATTCTTCGCATCATCGGTGACATCGGCTTCGACGGGGCCAGCTACTGTGCCATGGAGTTCACCGGTCCGGCCATCCACCAGCTTTCCATCGAGGAACGGATGACCATCTGCAATATGGCCATTGAGGCCGGCGGCAAAAACGGGATCATCGAGGCGGATGAGAAGACCTTCGCCTATGTCCGCGCCCGCACGGATAAACCCTTTGAGGCGGTTTACGGGGACCCGGATGCCCACGTCGAGTCCGAGCGCGTGTATGATGCCGCCACACTGGAACCCTGCGTGGCGGAACCGCACGTCCCCAGCAATTACGCCCTCTGCCGCGAACGCACGGACGTTCAGCTTGACCGGGCCTACATCGGGTCCTGTACCGGCGGCAAGATTACCGACTTTATCGCCGCCGCAAGGCTGCTGAACGGTCACACGGTGCGCATTCCGACCTTCCTCGTCCCCGCCACGGCCGAAGTGGCCGAGGCGTTGTTCACGGAGCAGGTGGGCGGCAAGTCGCTGGTGCAGCTTTTCGCGGACGCCGGCTGCGAGGAGATCGCCCCGCCGTCGTGCGCCGCCTGTCTCGGCGGGCCCCTGGATACCTACGGCAGAACCCATGGAAACGAGGCGGTGATCAGCACCACCAACCGGAACTTCCTGGGCCGCATGGGTTCCAAACAGTCCCGCATCTATCTGGCGTCACCTCTGAGCGTCGCCGCCTCGGCGATCACCGGCCACATCACTGATCCCCGTGAATTCATGTAAGCAGGGAAATTGAAATGAAAACGATTCTTGGCAAAGTCTACGTGGTTCGGGACGACATCGACACGGACCAGATTATTCCGGCCCAGTATCTGAACCTGGTGCCGACTATTCCGGAGGAATACATCAAACTCGGCTCCTACGCCCTGTGCGGCCTGCCGGACGGCTACCCGCCCTTTGTCGCGCAAGGAGCCACCCGGTCGGATTATGCCCTGGTGATAGCCGGCCGCAATTTCGGTTGCGGTTCCTCGCGGGAGCATGCCCCGATCGCACTCGGGGCGGCAGGCATCAAGGCTGTTGTGGCGGAATCGTACGCACGGATCTTTTTCAGGAATGCCATCTCGACCGGGGAATTGTATCCCTTCGAAACCCCGCAACGACTCTGCGATCTTTTCAAGACGGGCGATGAAGTCGAAATCGATATCGACGGGGCCCGGATCACCCGTGTCCAAACAGGGGAGCACTACCGCCTGAAGGAACTTGGCGCCGTGGCACCGGTGGTGGAAGCGGGCGGCATTTTCGCCTATGCCCGGAAATCCGGCATCATCTCCTGATCTCCTCATCATGCAGAATTACGTCATAGCATTGGCCAATCAAAAAGGCGGAGTGGGCAAGACCACCACCGCCATCAACCTCGCCGCCTGCCTTGCCGAGCGCCGACAACGGGTCCTCCTGATCGATCTCGACCCTCAGGCCAACGCGACGAGCGGACTGGGCCTTGCCCCCCAACCCGGTAACAGCATGTATGAAGTGCTGCTGGGGCATGGGAAACTGGCCGACAAGATCCAGGCCACGCGCATGGAGCGCCTGTCCATCGTGCCCTCGGAAGTTGATCTGGCCGGCGCGGAAATCGACATCGCCCGGGTCGACCGGTACCTGCACCGTTTCAAGGAATCCCTGGATCCGCTGCTCGCCCTGAAACAGTTCGACTACGTTCTGGTCGACTGCCCCCCTTCCCTCGGCATTCTCACCATGAATGTCCTGACCGCCGTCCAGTCCGTCTTAATCCCCCTTCAATGCGAATATTATGCACTGGAGGGTTTGAGTGTGATGACGCGCCTGATCAATCAGGTCAAACAATCAGGCGCCAATCCCGACCTGGAACTGGAAGGGATCGTGATGACCATGTATGATCCACGCACCAACCTCGCCCAACAGGTTGCCAGCGAGGTTCGCCAGCACTTTGGCGACAAGGTCTATGATACCATGATTCCCCGCAACATCCGCATCAGCGAAGCCCCCAGTCATGGCCTGCCGGTGGTGATGTACGATGAAAAATCAACCGGAGCCGAGTCCTACCGGCTGTTTGCGAAGGAATTCCTGAAGCGGTGCAAAACCAGGGATGAGGCGCCGGCCCCGACCGTGACGGCGGCGCCCCCTAGCGCCGCTCAGACTCCAGCCGAAGGCGCTTCAACTGGCCTGCCAGGCTGATTTTCTTCACCGCCGACATGCGGTCGACGAGCAGGACGCCGTCCAGGTGATCAAGTTCATGCTGCACCGCCCGCGCCAGCAGTCCGCGACAGTGCAGAGTCTGCGGCACACCCTTCCAATCCACAAAGGATACGGTGACCTCCAGGGCCCGCTGCACACCGGTGTGAATGCCGGGAAAGCTCAGGCACCCCTCGTCCCGCCGTTCCTGCGAACTGCCCCGCTCGACGATGCGCGGGTTGAACATGATCAGAGGCATCGGGATATCCGGATTACTGCGGGGGCCACCCTCCTGCTCCACATCCAGCTCAACGGGCACATCGATGACACACAGCGCAACGGTTTTCCCGACCTGTTGCGCGGCCAACCCCACGCCCTCCGCCCCATACATGGTCTCCATCATGTCATCCACCAACCGCTTATGGTCGGCCGTAACACTCTGGACCGGTGCCGCCTTGACGCGAAGCACCGGGGCGCCAAACGTCACAATCTCAAACTTCATAACCGTTCTCTTTGAGCCAGGAGGCAAGGTGGGTCTTCGCCTGAACCACAAGCTCTTCATCCGCAATGGCGGTTGTGCGACCCGCATCATATTGCGTCATCATCCACTCGTAGATCTTCTGAACGCCCTCATCATTCTTGCTGATCGGCGTCTTGGCTTTCTTGAAATACTTCTTCACCCACAGGGCCACGCCCGCCTGACCGCTCTTGTCGGTCACCGCCAGCTCAACCGGACGGTTCAACAACTTCTCCGTGTTGAACACGTTGTAGATTTCCTCATTCTTCAAGAGCCCGTCGGCATGGATACCGGCGCGCGTGGTATTGAAACTCCGCCCGATCAGGGGCTGGTTGGTCGGAATCTGGACGTTCAACTCATTCTCGAAATAATCGGCGATCTCCGTGATGACGGTCGTGTCCACGCCACAGTCATTACCGCGCAGTTGCAGATAGTTGACGACCATGCCCTCAACCGGCGGATTCCCGGTGCGCTCACCGATCCCCAGCAAGGTTCCGTTGGCGGCCGAACAACCGTACAACCAGGCACTCACGGCATTGGCCGTCACCAGATAGAGATCGTTGTGACCATGCCATTCCAGCCACTCACTGGGAAACCCTGCATAATACTGAAGCCCGTAAATCAAGCCGGGCACGGAACGCGGCATGGCGCACCCCGGATAGGGAACCCCAAGCCCCATCGTGTCACAGATCCGGATCTTGATAACTGACTTGCTTTCCTCGGCGAGCTTCATCAACTCATGCGCAAAGGGCACCACAAACCCGTAATAGTCTGCCCGCGTGGCATCCTCGAAATGGCACCGCGGCGTAATCCCCACATCCAACGCCTCCCGGACCACGCGCAGGTACTCCCGCAGGGCCTGCCGCCGCGTCATCTTGAGTTTGAGATAGATGTGATAATCGGAACAGGACGTCAGAATGCCGGTCTCCTTGAGTCCCATCTTCTTGGCGAGTTCCAGATCCTTCCGTCGCGCCCGCACCCATCCCGTCACCTCGGGAAACTTATACCCCAGCGCCTGGATCTCCTCGACCGCCTTCTGGTCCTTCTTGGTGTACAGGAAAAATTCACACTGGCGGATCAATCCCTTGGGGCCGCCCAGCCGGTGCAGCATCTTATAGATGTCCACGACCTGCTTCACCGTATAGGGAGGCATGGCTTGCTGGCCATCCCGGAAGGTTGTATCGGTGATCCAGATATCCTTCGGCATCTTCATCGGCACAAGCCGGTGATTGAAGCCGATGCGGGGCACTTCATCGTACGGGAAGGTATTGCGGAACAATACGGGTTCCCGCGGATTCTCCAGATGTGTCGTATACGAATCGGAATCGAATGTGTTGTAGCCAGGATTATATTTCATCTCAAACATGTTCGCCACCCACCTGCGAGTTGACCCCCACCTCGTTCGCCCAAACTGTTGACTTCATAATTTATAGCATTATTCCTCTCATTTCAACTGACAACGAACTGAAAATGAAAAATAGCGACTCCCCTCATCGTCGAGTTGACAACACCCCCTCTCATCTTCAATATTAACAATCAGCGATAACCCTTCAGGAAGACCACGTTTATGGACAGAACCATCGTTAACACCGCCAACGCTCCGAGCGCTATCGGCCCCTATTCCCAGGCGATTTCAGCCGGCGACCTTGTCTTCTGCTCCGGCCAACTGGGGCTCGATCCGGTTTCAGGCCAGCTGGTGCCCGGGGGCACCGCCGCCGAGGCCGGGCAGGCCCTGCGTAATCTTTCTTCCGTCCTCGATGCCGCCGGTTCATCCCTGGCCAAGGTCCTGAAAACCACCCTATTCGTGACCAATCTGAGTGACTTTTCGAGCCTGAACGAGGTCTATGGCACCTTCTTCACCCAACATCCGCCTGCCCGGTCAACCGTCCAGGTTGCCGCGCTCCCCCGCGGTGCCTGCGTGGAAATCGAAGCCATAGCCACCCTTCTATGAGAATTCGATCCGGCAAGACCCCTGTAGGCTGTCTCGCAGAAACAACATGGCCAGGAAAGGAGTGGATATGCGTCGAGTGCTAATGGGTGCATGGGTTGGCTTCTTCGTGAGCATTCTCGGACTGCAGGCAAATGAACCCGTTCTGGATTCAGCCGGATTGCGGACCGGCCTCTCCACCCACCGACCCTGCGATCGCTTCTACCAGACTGAGCTCTACGGGGTCCGCCATCTGCCCTGGACCGCTGAACTGACGCCCCGATGGACCCTCCAGCCCCGTCTGGAAATGACAGCGGGAGTCATGCGGGGACGCGACGAGACCGGCTGGATCGGCTCGCTGGGCCCCGGCATGGCGCTCACGCGCAAGGATCAGCCTTTCAGTCTCGTGGCCGGGTGCCGCCCCACCCTGATGGATCGCCAGACGTTCGGCAACAAGCCCCTGGGCTCGACTATCCAGTTTACCAGCCACATCGGCGGAGCCGTGAAATTAAGCCCGCGCCTCGAAATGGATGTCCGGTTCCAACACATGTCCAACGCCGGAATCAATGCGGACCATAACCCGGGACTTAACCACTTTATGTTTTCGATGGGTTACCTTTTTTAGCGGACCGTGATTGACGGAGGATCGACAAACCATGTGCGGGATAGCCGGATTTACATCATTATTGCAGCCGACGAAGCAGGCGGATGCCGTCCTCCGCGCCATGCTGGACACCCTCATCCCGCGGGGCCCGGACGGCGAGGGCTATCACGAGGAGTCCTCCGTCCACCTCGGCCATCGGCGCCTGAGCATCATTGACATCCATGGAGGGGCGCAACCGATGTCGTGTGGACGGCAGCGCTATCACATGGTCTTCAACGGCGAGATCTACAACTACATTGAACTTCGCGAACGACTGCAGCAGCAGGGGCGGACGTTCCGGACCCAGTCCGACACCGAGGTGCTGCTGCAGCAATATGCCGTGGATGGCGTGGCGGCCCTGGGAAAAATCAACGGGATATTCGCCTTCGCCATCTGGGACCGGGAGAAGGAGTCCCTCCTGCTGGCGCGGGATCACATGGGCGTCAAACCACTCTACTATACCCTGTGCGGCGGGGATCTGATTTTTGCGTCGGAACTCAAGGCCTTGCGAAAGCATCCCGCGGTCCAGGGCCGGATCAACATCGCCTCGGTCAGCAAATACCTGACCTATGGCTACATCCCTGCCCCTCACACCATTTTTGAGGGGATTCACAAACTCGAACCCGGTCACTACCTGCAATTCGACCGGAACGGCATGGTCAAGCAGGCGTATTGGGATATCCCGATGGAAGACAATCCCGTTTGCGGCTTGAGCGTGGACGACTGCGCGGAGGAATTGCTGCAAAGACTGGACGCCGCCGTAAAACTCCAGCTCCGCAGTGATGTGCCGGTGGGCGTCTTCCTCAGCGGCGGGCTCGACTCCAGTTTGCTCACGGCGCTGGCGGCGAGAGCCCTGCCCCGGCAACTGCACACCTTTTCGGTGGGGTTCGAGGAGACCGGATACGATGAATCGCCTTACGCCCGGCAGGTCGCCGATCTCTACGGCACCGCGCATCACCACGAAGTCCTTTCCCAGCAACGGGCGCTGGCGATGCTGCCTCAGGTCATGGACATCCTGGACGAACCGTTTGCGGACGCCTCGATCCTGCCGACCTACCTGCTGTCGCAATTCACGGCGCGCGAAGTGAAAGTCAGCCTCGGCGGGGACGGCGGGGATGAGTTATTCATGGGCTACCCCTCCTTCCAGGCGCATAAACTGATGGAGGCCCTGTCGCTCCTCCCCACAACCTGGCGGGACGCCTTGAATCGCCTGGCCAAGAAAATCCCCGTGTCGCACCGCTATGCGAGTTTCGACTTTCTGGTTCAGACGTTTTTCAAGGGAGCGGGAGTCTCCCCGGAAATCCGCTTTTTCCTATGGATGGGCTACTTCGGCAATGACGAAAAAAGACGGTTACTGTCACCCGGCCTCCGCGACCGGCTTCTGCGAACGGACCCTTTCGAGGATGTCGTGTCGCATGTCCGCAAAAGCCACCTGACGGGCGATCTGGCACGAATTCAATACCTTTGCATGAAGATGTACCTGCAGGACGACATCCTGGTAAAAGTGGATCGGGCCAGCATGGCCAACTCCCTTGAGGTCCGGGTGCCGTTTCTCGACCCCGATCTGGTGGAATACTCCTCCAAGATACAAGCCGGGTACAAACTGAAGGGATTCACGACCAAGTACATCCTCAAGCGGGGGGTCCATGCCAGAAAACTCCTCCCGGACAATATCATTCATCGCCGCAAGGCCGGGTTTATGATCCCGCTGGCCCAGTGGCTGAAAAAGGACCTTCGCCCTTTGGTGGAGGACCTCTGCTCCGCGGAGGTCATACGACAAGACGGATTCTTCGATCCCACCTTTGTCCGCACCCTGCTCGACGAGCATTATGCCCACGTCCGCGACCATCGGAAACCCATCTGGGCCTTGCTATGCTTCCAGTTGTGGCTGCGGAACAATGGCCTGGGTGCCGCCCGCTAAGCACCCGACGGCGAACGACAGCGCCCCTGCCCTACGGAGTTTTTCCGCGGCGGGAAATCCACGTCCCCTGGGGATTCGTCAGGTCCCGGCAAAGGTAGATCTCGTAGCGCTTTTCAGGTTCCCCCTGATACAGGGACCAGGTTTCCTTGATGAACTCGACTGAGCGAAATTCCTGCCGCAGAACATCCGGAACCGGCGGACGGGAACAGACAAAAATGGCATTCTGATGTTCATACCCGCGTTCATAGCCCGGCCACAGGGAGAACTGATGGCGGATGTGCCCGGGTGTGGAAGGAATAAAAGCCGGAGTGTGTGACGGGCTGTAGAAGGAAAGCCAGCTGGTCGTCTGGTAGCCGCCCGGCCCGATCACGAACTGCGCGTTGTACTGTTTCTGTAGTTCAGCAACCTGCCGCGCCAGATCCTTGGCGCCGCGATGGTGCACCAGGGGATCTTTCCGACCGGGAATCCGATAGACCGCCAGAATGTGTAGGGCGATCGTCACCAGAAGAGCCAAAACCAGGGAGGCAACTACCCATTTCTTCAGCGCCGGCCGCTCCCGGATCAAGGCCAGCCATGTGGCTGTCATCAGGATCGTTCCCGTGACATAGCCGGCCGCCGTCCAGTTGGCCAACCCATCGTCGTTCCAGGCCAGCAGCGCATAGAACAGGAACAGGGGCAGGCACAGGGAGACCAGGAATCGGAAGATGACCGGCTGCGCCGTGCGAATATCCCGGCGCCAAAGGCTTACCGCCAATCCCGCAAAAAACAGGGGAAAAAACACGGCGGCCTGCTGCCCCATAAAACTCAGGAACTGACCCGCAGAGAGCTTCAACGCTTGATCGACCTGGCCCCGATCCAGCGTGTGAGCCACACTGCACCAATCGTGCTTCATATTCCAGAGAAAGCAAGGGGTCATGCAGGCCAGGGCGGTCAGAACCATTCCCCAGAAGGTCCATCTGCGGAAATGATGCCGATAGGCCGGCACCCACAGGCAAAAAACGGCAAAGCAAAGAAGCTGGATAATCTCGGTGTACTTGCTGAGAATGCCCATCCCCACGCACACCCCCACCAGCATCCAGGGACCAAGGGAGTTTGTATCCTTCGCCTCCCAGAAAACAATGGCCGCCAACGTCCAGAATAACAGGTACGGCGTGTCCATGGTCATCAGGTAGCTACCCGCCACAAAAAGAGGCGTCACACTGATGATCACCACACTCCAGAAACCGACGCGGGGGGAAAAGAGCCTGCTCCCAAGATAGTACACACCGAATCCAGTCGCCCCCGCGATCATCACATTGGCGAAGCGCACCCCGAATTCGGTATCCCCGAAAAGCGTAACCCCCACCCAGGTGCATACGGCCACCATGGGCCCCTTGCTGAAGTAGCACCAGTCCAGATTCTTGGCCCAAAGCCAGTTATACGCCTCATCGCCGATCAACTCAAACCGGCCGCAAAACCATAGGCGGAAGGCGGTCCAAATCAGGATATAAAGGGTTGTCCACCCCAGAAAATGAGCCTCGGCACCAACTTGTTCATGTGCGGTCTTCATTTGATACGCCCCTCACGCTGATTCACTCCGATGGCGGCACATTATGGCGGGACCAACGAATGGGGTCAACCTTGACGTGGATCACTTTGGCCGTGATAATCGACTTTACATGCCGCACCTAAAGTTTCATCCTGCGCGCGTCATGTCTTCAGATGATCACAGTTCCAAGCACTCGATAGCCGACGAATGGATTTCCCGGCGGGGAATCCTGATCCTGTCGATCCTGTTCTTCTGCCTCTGCTTCCCCATGCTGGGCAGCCTGTCTCACTGGCGCGCGGATGAACGCTTCTACACGGACGCGACGATCCGCATGCTGCAAACAGGCGACTACCTATCGCCGACCTATGACGACGGACGCCTGCGCTTCAAGAAGCCTATTCTCGACTATTGGGCTATTCTGGTCAGCTGGAAGTCGCTGGGGATCAGCTACACCACGGCACGGCTACCCGGCCTGCTGGCAGGCACGGCAACGGTCTGGCTCACCTTCGAACTGGCCTTGCTCCTCCACCGCCGGTCACGCGACGCACTCATAGCGGCCGCCATCATGGCCTCCAACATGACGGTCATGCTGCTGAGCACCCGCTCTACCCCGGATATCCTGCTCTGCCTCTTTTCGACGACCAGTATGCTCGGCTTCACAGGACTCATCCTTCAACGAAAACTGACCCCTGCCTATTATTCTCTGGCTTATGTCGGGGCGGCCCTCGCCATAACGACCAAGGGTCTGGCTGGACTTCTCCCCGTGGTGTATGCCTTCCTCTATGTCGCCCTGGCGAAGCCCTCCGGCCTGCGGCCCCGCCAACTCCTGCACGCCGGCATCATGCTGGGGGCCCTCGCCATTCCGGCGGCGTGGTTTGCGCTCGTGATCTGGAAGCATGGCAGCTTTACGGTAATGGATCTATTTGACGACCAGATCGGCCGGCGCGTGACCGGCAGCAAACTTTATATCCCGGCCAATGCGGGCCACTATCTGGGGTCGATTGTGAGCCACTTTCTGCCGTGGTCGCTGCTGGTGGTGATCGCGCTGACGGAAGACTTCCAAAAGATCCGCGACCGGTTTATGGAACACCGCCGCGAGGTGTGCTTCGCCGCCGGATGGGTCCTGCTGCTTGTGGTGATCTTTACGTGCGGCAACCAGATGCGCACCCGCTACCTGCTCCCCGCCTATCCGCAAGTGGCCCTATTATTCGCTCTGGCCATTGGTACCGGTATCCGGAAGGACGCCCTATCCAAGGCGATGGCACCGGCGATTCCGGCACTCTATGCCCTGGGACTCGGCACCGGCGTGATCCTGATGCTTGTCGCCCCCCTGCTCAGCCTCCCGCTCACGGCCGCCGGATTGCTCATCGCCCTGACCTCCCTGATTCTTGCCAGCATGACGCGCCGCTGGGCGGCCGCCCACAAGCTGGCGGCCCTGGGAATAGGATTGCTGCTGATCATGGTCGTTGTGTCCCGGGGCGTCATGGGCGTCTTCTTTGTTTCACCTGCAAGCACCATTGTTGATCGCGTCCAACGCTGGAACCCCGATTGCACGCTTTTGCCCACGGCAGGGGTACACTCGAACTATATCTGCCAAATACGCATCGTTTCAGGCGGCCGCATTGAACCGCGCATGATCCAGAAAGACCAATGCCACGAGGCTTTGGCGGAGTCCGGCGCCCTCGTCTGTTCGGAGGAGATCCTGCGCCAAGTGAATTTTCCCGACTGCCGGATTGAGCCCTGCGGTCAGAGCGGCCGCGAATGGAACCGCTGGGACGTTCTGGCTTTTTTAAACCCCCGCACCCGTGAAGCCGCACTGGCCGCCAAGCGTGAAACCTACCACCTCGTCACGCGGCCATCCGGGGCCAGGCCGATTCAGGTGAAACCCGCCCCCTTCGCGCTGGACTAACCGGTGAATCCTGTTAATCATGCGGGCATGTTTGTGAAATCACCAGACCAACCCACCCGGAGCCCTCCCCGGCAGGGGACCATGGCATGGAAGACCACCCTCGGGCTCGGGTTGATCGTATGCGCCGCCCGGCTGGTCTATCTGGTCTGGTTTTGCCCTTACGAATTGGCGGCCGATGAAGCCCATTACTGGGAGTGGTCGCGACGCCTTGATCTTTCGTACTATAGCAAGGGACCGGGCGTGGCCTGGTTGATCGCCATCTTCACACGGATCCTCGGGCACTCGGAGTGGGCGGTACGCGCACCTGCGGCGCTGGCCTCGCTGGCCTGTACGCTTCTGCTGGCCCGGCTGGCCGCGTCCATGTTCCGGAATGATGAGCGCGCCGGGTTTTTCGCCGCGGTCGCCTTCATCCTCTCTCCCGTTTTTTACGCCTCCAGCCAGTTCATGACCATCGATGGGCCCTATTACGCCTGCTGGGTGCTTGCCGCATTTATCGCCTGGAAAATTCACCTTGGCCCGGCGACCCGCTGGCGTTTTTTCACCCTGGGCGCCGTGATGGGGCTCGGCATGTTGTTCAAGTTTACCATCCTCCTTCTTTTGCCCGGACTGATTTTCTTCTTCCTTTGCGGCCCCCGTTCCCTCCCGCCCCGTCGGCTCGCCTGGGGTCTGCCCTGCCTGATGGCAGGTCTGGTCCTCGTCTCCATCCCCATCTTCCTCTGGAACCATCTGAACGGCTGGCCTACCGTGGCCCACCTGATCGGACATGCCGGCCTGCCAGGCGGGGACATTGCTGCCCAGGGCGGCTGGTATTGGAATCCCCTCTGGACGCTGGGCTACGTCTTCTATCCCCTGATTGTGCTGGGGCCGCCGGTGACCGTCCTCCTGCTGGCAGCTATCCGGCACCACTGGCGCACCCGCACGGAACAGCCGGCCAACTGGGAATCCACGCTGTTCGCGCTCTCCACCGCCCTGCCCATTCTTCTTTTCTACGGTCTGCTTTCACTACGCACCGACATTGAACTCAACTGGCCCGTCGCGGGATTGACCGTTCTGCTAATCCCCCTGGCCGGTTATCTCGGCACCCAACTCGACGTGACCCCCGGCGTCCGCACCGGATGGCGAGGACTGCTCGGCTTCGGTCTCGCCTGCGCCTTGCTGGTGTCGTTCGGAAAACCCCTCATGGATTCACCCGAGACCCCCTTTTCCGACACCCGGAATATTCAGGCGCATCGGCTCCTGCACCGCATCAGCGGTGCCCGGGAACAGGCCGGGGCGGTGGCGAGTCTAGCCGCCAAAATGAAGGCCGACACAGGCCAGTCCCCCATGATCATTGCCAGAACCTACAGCGAGGCCGGCCTTCTGGCTTTTTACATGCCTTCACATCCCGTCGTCTACAGCGCCAGCACCCAGTTCGGGGATAGGGAATCGGCTTATGACTATTTCAAGGATACCTCCCTGGCCGATCCCGCCCTCCTGGGCCGGCCCGCCATCATGATCGGCGCAACGGCGTGGGCCTGGGATGAGGCCCTCTATTTCAAGCGGGCGGTCAGGTATGATGATGTGACGGTGGGGTATGAGTACCGGGGCCCCACCCGCGAACCCCGCATGCGGTAGGGAGTCAGGGCGGCAACCTTCTTCCTCGACACCCCCACCCCTTCGCCGTTATATAGACAGCCCTGATTAGCAGGAGGACCGCCTTGCAGATTGTTTCACGATATATCCGGGATAGTTACCTGCTCACGTTCCTGTTGACATTGATCGTCCTCACCTTTGTCATGTGCGTGATGGTATTGTTCCGCATTGCCGATCCGCTCGCCATGGGCGGGTCAGCCCGCCTGATCGCCAAAATATTCCTCGCGGGACTCCCCTCCGCGCTCGGGTTCTCTATTCCCGTCAGCATCATGACCGCCGCCTTGCTGACGTTTGGTAAACTCTCCGCCAACGGTGAAGTCACCGCCCTTAAAAGCAGCGGCATCCGTATGTTCCAAATCATTCGCCAACCCCTGCTTTACGCCGCTTTGTTTGCGACCATCTGTTTTTATTTGAACGCCGAGTTGATCCCCATCAGTTTTCACGCCCGCCGCGAGGCGCTGCGTCAACTGGGCACCGAAACCCCCCTCCAGTTGATTGAGGAAGGCCGGTTCATTCGCGATTTCCCGGGTATGACCTTCTACTTCGGATCGAAAAAAGGCAGCGCCGTTGAAGATGTCATCATTTACCAGCATCCGGAAAATGCCCCCGCACGCACCATCCGCGCCCGCCGGGGCACGGTTCAGACCGCCGCAGACAAGAAAAGCTTGCTGATTGATCTTTACGATGTACGTGTCGACCCTTTCTACGATGATCGCCCCGGCCCCGGCCAGGCGGATCATTTCCCCTTCGTCATCGATCTCGGAACGATGGGCGGTCGTTCAGGAGGCACCAAAAGAAAGAGCGACATGACCCTGATCGAACTCATGAATACCATTGGGAATCTTAGTTCCCGCTTTCCGGAACTCACGGGTGAGGATTATAAACGGATGGAGATGTCTTATCGCGTTGAAGTCAACAAGCGGATCGTGCTGGCCCTCTCCTGCCTGATCTTTGTACTACTCGGGGCCCCTCTGGCCACCAAGACACATCGGCAGGAAACCACGGTCGGAATAGCGATCAGCCTGGGACTGGTCTTCGTCTTCTACCTGTTCATCATTGTTGCGGAAACCCTGATAAAACACCCGGCGCTACAACCCCACCTGCTGGTCTGGGCTCCGATCGCAATCGGTCTCAGTTTGGGAACATACCTGATTCACCGCTGTGACTAAGACTCCCCCAAACTCGTATCAGCCGCTCTGGCTTCCGGATTTGATAGGCCTGGTAGCCCTGGCCCTGTTGTCGACCCTGCCTTTTCTCTGGTCAGATCTGGATGTCAGGTTACAACACCAGTTTTATCATCAGGGGGCCAACCCCGTCTGGTTCACCGAATCCTGGCAACTCTGGCGGGCACTGTACGCGTTTGGTCCCTGGCCTGCCTTTATTGCCGGGCTTGGCGCATTGGGATGCCTGCTGGGAAGCCTTCGTCGGCCTTCCTGGGTGCGCTGGCGCCGGCACGCCCTACTGGTCGTCCTGACCCTGGCTCTCGGCCCCGGGTTGCTCGTTAACGTCATCTTCAAGGATCACTGGGGCCGGCCCCGTCCACGTCAGACAACCGAATTCGGAGGCCGGTGGGCCCACCAGTCCATCGCGGAGAAAGGAATGAGCGGGCGCGGAAAATCCTTCCCCTGCGGCCACAGTTCAGCGGGTTTTTTCTTTATTGCCTTTTATTTCATCATGCGCCGGCGGCACCGGTGGCTGGCCTTTTCCATCCTCTTGGCCACACTGGGCTTCGGCACATTGATCGGCCTGGCACGGATGGCGGTAGGCGCACATTTTGCCTCGGATGTGCTCTGGTCCGCGCTCCTTCCCGCAGCCGTCGCCTTCCTGCTTTATTATGTCGTTCTCCGGATTCCCCAGCATGAAGACGCACCGGATCAAGCGGTCGCCGGTGCTCGTCCACTCTGGCTTCTGCTCGGAGTGCCTGTCGTCGCCCTGGCCATGCTGACCTCCGCCGTGGCGGGCACACCCGCGTACACGGACGTGGACTATTCACTCCCCCTGTCAACCGCCTCATCCGGTCTGGATGTGACATGCGAAGGCTGCGACATGGACCTCGTATTCGATCCTTCGGTTTCAAACCGGGTGACCATCAGCGGCCATGTCCAGGGATTCGGCTGGCCCTGGAGCGAGCTGCGCCATCACGCCGAGACCCTCGAGTCGAACGACCTCCGCCGTGTACAGTTCACCTTTCAGCGCGAAGGCCATTTCACTGAAACGTCTGGTCGCATCATTTTGCGGGTGCCGACCAACCTGTCCGGATCGGTACGGATTGCGTTGCAGGACGGAGAATTGTTGTTGAAAGCCCCTGAGGAGGCCCGCTTACCGCCGGCTGAATTCATTATCGGCAATGGGTTGCTGGTTATGCCGCCCTCGCGACAATCGAAGATATCTACCGAAAACACCCTGGGCGGCGCTACGCTCTACCGGCTGGCCGCCCCGTAAGGAACATAGCCGCCAACGGTGCCAACGGTCGCGCCGCTCGGGAGGCCGTCAGGCCGAAACCCAAAGCGGCGACCACCGGCACGGCTCCCATTCTCTCGATCACCTTGCGATTATCGCGCTCAATCGCACCCTGACGCCCGGGAGAGGTCTGATTCAAGACGACTGCCTTCACCGTGAGACCGGCCTGGCGCAACGTGCGAATCGACAGCAAGGTGTGGTTGATTGTCCCCAGCCCTGATCGAGCCACTAAAACAACCGGGAGCCCGAGCGATTTCATCATGTCCACCATCGTCCGCTGACCATCCAGCGGAACAAGGACTCCCCCGGCCCCCTCCACCACAACAACATCATGCGCACCCCTGAGTTGCCGGAATGCACGGCGGATGATCAGGAGTGAAATCTTCCGCCCCGCCAACCGGGCGGCGAGATGGGGTGAACAGGCCGGATGGAAACAATACGGAGCCATGAGGGCGATCTCAGCCGGCGAGGGCGCTAATCCAGCCGTCTTCAGGCTTAACTCGAGATCAGGGGCCACCCAGCTCCCTTGCCTTCGTTCGCAACCGGTTTGCACCGGTTTCATGGGAACAGCGTCAAGCCCTGTCCCACGTAGCGCCTTGAGCAGTCCTGCCGCGACCAAAGTCTTACCCACTCCCGTATCCGTTCCCGTGATAAAGACCCCCCTCATGGACTCACCCCATCCTCGGGGAAAGGGCGCCAGCTATCGAGATAAAGCACTTCGAAACTCGCATAGACACCGCCTTTCAATTCCGGATACGCCAGATCATAAGCCTTCACAAGGTTCACCAAATCCGACCGGGAGAGCGGACGCTCGGCCTGTGATACGGCCCCGCCCGTCAAACCCTGCGCATGAATCGTCCGCAGAAAATCATCGGCCGACCGGTATCGAGCCCGTACCGTCTCTTCCGTTCGGCTTTCCGTCGTCAGGCCCGCCGCCGACAAGGCGTCCAGCACCTCGCCCGCGGGGGGCAGCCGCCCTCTGGGTATTTTGTCGGGCACGATGGTTCGCCTTAACGCATGAAGTTCGCGCAAGGTGTCCTTTACCATCAATGCCGCCATGAACCGCCCGCCAGGCTTGAGGGCACGGACGATGTTGACCATGGCCGACTCGATCGGGGTTGCCCAGTGCAAAGCGGAGCTGCTGACCACGAGATCGAACGGTTGAAGCGTGGCAAAAGTCCTCGCATCGGCGACGACACAGTGCAGCCGGTCATCCGCCGCATTCGTCCCCTGAATATTGCGAACCATGCCTTCCGCGATGTCCACGGCGCAAACGAAGGCGGCGGGAAATCGCTTCCTGAGCAGGGTGGTCAGCACACCGGTGCCGCACCCCAGCTCGAGAATACGCCCCGCTCCAATCATCATGGGGTCGGGTAGCATCTCCATCAACCGCGCCGCCACATGACGATGCAACCCGGCGCCCCGCTCATAGGACTCCGAAGCCCGCGAAAACCGTCTGGCCACCGACTCGCTCACAAAATCCCCTCCGCCTGCATTCCCCTGACGATCTGCTCTGCAGCCCGGTCAAGGTCCTCGTCGGTATGGTCCAGCATGACCGAAAGGCGCAACCGCGCCGTCCCGGAGGGAACGGTCGGTGGCCGAATCGGCACCACCAACACTCCCTCATCCAGAAGCCGGCGATGCAACCGCAAAGCCCGCTCGTTGTCCCCGATCATCACGGGAATGATCTGGCTACCCGAATCACCGGTAACAACCCCGGCTGACCGCAACCGGGTCCGGAAACGCTCCGCCCGCCCCAGCAACCCTGCCCCTAACCCGGGCTCCCGCTCCATCACCTCAAGCGCGCCCAGGGCGGCCCCCACCATCACCGGGGGAATGGCGGTCGAATAGATGAAAGACCGCGCATGATTGATCAATCTCGATCGCATGGGCTCCGAACAGGCGACAAAACCGCCTGACCCGCCCAGCGCTTTGCTAAGCGTACCCATCGAAAGATTGACCTCTGACTCAATACCCTCCGCACGCACCCGCCCCGCCCCCGAGGGGCCGAAAACACCCGTGGCATGGGCTTCATCCACCAAAACCATGGCCCCATACCGCGTGGCAATGGACGCGATCTCCACCAGAGGCGCCAGATCGCCATCCATGCTGAAAACCGACTCCGTCATGACCAGACGCCGCCCTTTCCCGGGGGCTCCTGCCAGCAGGCGCTCCAGATGAGAACTCTCATTATGCTGGAAACGATGCACCTTGGCCCGGCTCAACACGGCGGCATCCACCAGGCTGGCATGGGCCAAGCGATCAATGAAAACATGATCCTCACGCCCCACCAACGCGCCCACCAGTCCGAGATTGGCCGCAAAGCCGCTGCCGAACACCAGCGCCGCAGGATATCCTTTCAACCCGGCCAAACGGGCTTCGAGTTCATCATGGCAATCCAGTGATCCCACCACGAGTCGCGAGGCCGTGGCGCCGGCCCCGTATCGTTGCAGAGCCTCCGCCGCTCTTTTCAACACATGAGGGTGCCGGGCGAGCCCTAGATAATCGTTACTCGAGAAGTTCAGCACTGAACGGCCCTGAAAATCCAGCCGCCCCCCCGTTCGGCTCCAGGAAGTCAATTGCCGCTCCAGTCCATTGAGCCGCCGCTCCTGTTGCTCCTTACTCATCCATGTCTCTGTCAAACGCATAATTCATTTTCCTGCGCCATCGCGCCTCGTCATGGCGACACAAGGGCTTCGACACCTGGCCTTGTGGACCACGAGGGAATACCCATCCATGCCCTGATCCGCTCCTGAACGAGAAGGGCGCGCCGATGTGGCAACGGAACGGAACGGGCGATCGCCTGATCGTATAAATCGCGCAGCAACTGGACGTGCGTATACGATTTCTGCCTGCCCTGGTCGCGCCAGATTCTGATGTAGGACAGATACTTCTCATAATCGGCATCAACGTCGGAGGGAGACATGCCGTTGACGGCGTCGACAAGGGAGGCGATAAGCGGCGCCGAAATGTGAGGGTCCTGCACAATCCGCCGGGCAAACTCCAGCGTATTGATCTGCGAGTTGAGAATGTGCTCGGAACGGGTCACATTCATCCCCTTCCATCCCGCATCCAACCAGGCAAATGTCGTGACAGCCGTTTCGTTGGAACCCAGCGCGACGCAAATACTCAGGGTTGTGGAGCGCCGGATCTGGGAGAGCATCCACGTCATGCCCCTCATATTCAACCCCGGCTTTCCGCTGTAGAAGAACAAGGCCTGTCCCTGAGGACCGACGGGCACGCCACGCAAGCTTAAGGTTGACGGCTCGATTGTTTCGGCTAGCGAGAAAACAACATCCCGGCCATCAACCTTGCACCGCACAAAGACCCGGGAATTCGTATAAGAGAAATAGCTTCCCGATTCGGGATTAGGCGTGATCTCCTCCATTCCGGTCATCCTGGCAAACACATAATCCTGAACACCCGTTGGCCCGGTCTCGATGCAGGCATACGCGCGCTGCATCTCATTGCTATCGAGACACGCGGAATAACGTAAAGAAGACTGAAAAACAGCATAGTCGGGTATTCCGGGATGAAAATTAAGAGCTAAATACTGCGAGAGGGGGACCTTCATTTTTACCACGTAGGCCGACCCTTCGGCCCCGTCCCGATCAGGAAGTTTCCACCCGCTATCGGCGACACAGGCCTTCTTTAGAAAATCGACCAAAGGCTTGACTGCGCGGGGATGAAACGTTGAGGTGGGATCTGCCGCAAAAGTGAACAGGACCTCCATGGGCTTCAAGGTCTCCTCGGGGATCGGCTGCATGGAGGCCACAATGGCGCGTGACGCAACGGCAGGATCCGCCACCGCTGTCACGGAATCGCAGGTTGCCGCGCCTGCCGTGAGGGCGAACCATGCCGCAATCCCTATGCCAGTTAAGGGCCCGATCCAACCATTCATGTGTACACGCTGCGAGCGAAAGCGGGAGAGCAGGATAGGACTCGAACCTTTAACATTCCGGGGGTAAACCTCACTGCCATTCACAGGGCGCATTATGGCACTTGAAATCAGGAAAACAAGCAAATGGTGGCACGGGGTACCTGACAACTCTCTTCCACCACATCCACAGGAATCATACCGGCAGCACAACCTTCATTTCCTGACTCCATCTTCCCCCTTCAGCCAACACGGCCCGATGATCAGGCTGAAATTGAAACGTGAATATAACCTGTCCCATGGAGCCGCGCTTGTCCTGAATGCGGTATTTCAAAATGAGGCCGCCGAAAAAGGAGGGCTCTTTTTGTTTCTTATGGAAAAGGATGGAGCCGCCGACAAGCTGTTTGGCCGTGGCTTCAGGGACAGACCAAAAGCCGCTTTCCCACAAATCACCATCCAACCGAATCATTCTGTTGTCCCGCTCGATCAGGTGGATTCGTTTACGTTTGGTGGCCATGGCCCACATTGTTGTCCTTGTTGTTACAAGTTCCAAGCCTTTTTATCTATTTTTATTTCAAAATGGGAGCCAACCATTCTGAACATTCTTAAAATACTGTCGAAGATCTCCCAATATTGGTTAGGGGTTCATTGGTTACGGGGAATAGAATCGCCGCAGAGATAGCGGCGCCTACCTTGAGACGACGGGGAGTTTGCCTTTCGGATTCGCGGGCAATTGCGTGATGAAAGGATGGTGGGCAGTACAGGACTCGAACCTGCAACCTTCTGGGTGTAAACCTGACTACCCGTAACTTAAATCGCCTATATTCTCTCACTTTTTACTAAGTCCAAGACTCAAAAAGGGCCTTGTTTGGTCAAATGTTTGGCAATTCTGCCCCTTCTGTGTATACTGTCTATGTCATTAGTTAAATACAATTGCATAGACATTCACAGGGCAGCATTATGGCACTTGAAATCAGAAAAACAAGCAAATGGTGGTACGGCCGTTGGATGAAGAATGGGGTGCGGTCGTGCTCTAAACTGGATGTGGCAATCGCCGGGAAACCTGGTGAGGCGGAATTTGATCTGTCGCGACAGAAGGCGCAGGAGGCCCTGGAGAAACTAATCGCCGGCGTAAAGGAACAGAAACGACCGGAAGATCTGGTGCAGGAAATCCACCGGGTGAAGTTCGGGCACCGGATTGGATCGATCCCCCTGCCCCATCTGTTTCAGGAGTGGAAGAACATTCCCCGGAAACGGCAGCCAAAACAGAAATACATCGATTGGGCAGGCGGGGTATTTGGACGGCTTCAGGAGTTCGTGAAGGAAGGGTACCCCCGAACGAAGGAAATGGCCGGGGTTGACCGGAAAATTGCCGAGGCGTTCATGAGGGCAGAACAGGAACGCAAAGTGAGCCCGAAAACCTACAATTCTGAACTGGTTCTACTTCGAGGGGCTTTCGAAAACCTCCGCGAAGATGCGGGAATGCTGACGAATCCATTCAGCAAACTCGTCACCAGGGACCAGGAGACCATCCATCGGAAACCGTTCACTGCGGAAGAATTGAAGGCGATCGTGGAAGTGGTTAAGGATGACTCACTCATGCGGCCGCTGATTGTCACGGGAGTGTGCACGGCAATGCGGAGGGGGGATGCCTGTTTGCTGAAGTGGGAGGCTATTGATTTCGAGAACGGGTTTGTGACTGTGAAAACGAGCAAGACGGGGGAAACGGTGGAAATCCCACTGCTGGGGATGTTGCGGGAGGAATTGAGCCGGCGGACCAAGAGCAACAGCGAGTACGCGTTCCCGGCCCTCGCCGCGATGTATCAGACGAATCCCCACGGGATCAACTGGCGACTTGGCCAGGTGTTCGAGAAGGCCGGCTTTATCAACGAGGAGGAGATAGAGAGACGGAACAAAGGCCGAAAAAAAGCTGGGTGGGAACCCTTGGCAATTGAACGCAGGGGTGATGACCATGTTGAGCGGAAAGAGGGAAATGGGCTGCGCATGGCAAATATTCGCGGATTCCACAGTTTCCGGGTAACTTGGATCACAATCGCTCTAGCGGCCGGGGTCCCGATGGAATTGGTGCGACGGGTGACCGGCCACCGGACTGCTGACGTCGTGCTAAAAAACTACTTCAAACCAGGCCGAGACGAGTTCCGGAAGGCTATTGAAGGGGCTATGCCGGCCCTGATGCTCGAGTCTGCTACCCCTGCCCTCATGCCCATAGACGTCGAAAGCCGAGCGATAAGGGTAGGCGATCATCCCGGACCGGGGGAATTATTGGGCGAGGCACTGAAAGGGCTGGAAGGGCTGCTGGCGCCCGCCGGCAAGAACGGGAAGGCATGGACACAGGAGCAAGCGCGCATCGTCGCCTTGGTCCGGCTGGCGAAAGAATCGATTGACGGAAGGGTGCTCCGCGATAAGGTGAATGCGGCATAAGTGTTATTTCCCGCGCATATGCCCAGTGCGACGCCGGCGGCCTCGGGCACAATGCCTTCAGTGACGAGGCGGTCGCCCTCATCGTACGCTCTTCAGAAGGCTTGTTGCGCAGGACCCGCAACCTTTGCATCACCGCCATGCTCGATGCCGTCAGAGACCGCAAACAGGTCATCGGCATCGACCATGTCAGCCGCGTCCTCATGCAACCGCACTGGAGAAAAGATCATGACATGGTCACGGCTTGATATCCGCCGGGCTGGCCAGCGAGATCGGCATCAAGGAGCATTACTGGAACTGCCAGATACCGACCAGGCCGGTAACGCCATAGACTTCCTTGTGAAAATCCGGTACGTCACATTCAATGAGGCCATGACGATGCTCACGTCTGGCCCGATGGATCATAACGGCAACCGATGAACACGACGGCAGCAGCCGATCTGAAAGGGTAAAACAGATAGAAAAAAACAGGCATCCGCCCAAAACCGTCGTATCGGCTTTAATCCGTTACGACGGCAGGGGTAAAAATGAGAAATGTTGCGACGGGAATGGGGACTTTTTATGACCGCACCGCAGGAATCATGGCCGTTTTCAACAGGTTTAATTCGGGAACCGCTTACGGTCGCCTTTCGGTCGGCAACATCTAATTCCGGCCGCTTTGATATCCTTCCGTCCCTGACGATTTTTCCCCTGATGAACAAGACTTT
The DNA here is from genome assembly GCA_945870225.1 of PVC group bacterium. Taxonomy (GTDB): domain Bacteria; phylum Verrucomicrobiota; class Kiritimatiellia; order CAIKKV01; family CAITUY01; genus CAMBRF01. The sequence goes on from CAMBRF010000004.1 coordinate 138,660, forward strand.
TGCTTCGCTCAGTAGCAAGAATATCAATTTGCTTCTCTATCGCTTGCGCAAAAGAAAAGCCAAAATAAGAAGGCACTATAAGCCGAAAGCCATGATCACCATTTTCTCCTCCGACCCATGTAAGACATTTGCCAGTTTTTTTAAGCTCCATTTGTATTCCAGCCAAGGCAAGATACAGCGACTGAAAACTGTCAATTCCATGTGCATGCTTTTCGATCACATCACCAAGACCTTCTATTCTAAAACCACACCGCCATTCCTCTGCGCCACTCTGTTCCGGCATATCCATCGAAACGGAAACACATCGGTTATTCTGATTCTTAACGATCAATTTGCGTGTGAAAATATTTGTACCCATTATTAGCAACCTTTCTGGTGTTGGGGCCATTACCCATCAAAAAAACAGATAGCAGAACCCGTTACACGCGGTAACGCTACCTAATGTCACCGCCCAGCATGCTGCAGCAACTCTTGGGTCACGAAGACTGCGACAAAAGTTGTTAATAGCCGCAGTTCCATTCCTGCAGGCGCAGAGACAAGATTGTAGATCACCTCTCAAACCGAGAATATCAACAGCATTCACTCCGGTATTTGAAACAAAACCGTATACTTGTAACGTGTCTGGACTCTCTTGTGAGACTTCCGCTGCAACAGAGATTTCCGCCTGCATTTCTTCTCGAATGTGGCTCTCCAGCGAAGCCATGATCTCACTGTTAATCACGACCCCCGCCGATGCTAAACGAGCGCCTATTTCGTTGGCGATGCGTTTTACGTTCGTCTCTCGCTTTAGGGAAACATCGTCCGCATATTTCTTGTGTTGGATCAAATCCGAGTGCAAAAATCCCAACTCCTCAATCGGATCCCTGCTCACCCACCGCCCGCTTTCCGCCGAGTAGTAGCGATAGCCGTAATACATCAACCCGGTTTCAGCATCGGTGTATTTCGTCGAGAACCGGAACGGATTCACATCGGCTAGCACACCTGACTTGCTGCTTGTGTTGCCATAGGGATCAAACTGGTACTGGGCAAAGGACGCCCCGTTGGCGCCGACGAGGTCGGCTACGTTGCCGTTGGCATCGAAGGCGTAGAATACCGTTGTCGAGTTGCTAGTTGCTGGGTTGCTGAGGGTAGCAGAGAGCAGGCCGCCGATACCGCCAGCACCCTGGAGGGTGCCGGAGAGGTCGAGACCCCAGACAAAGGAGGAAACCTGAGTGCTGACACCTGAAACTTGAGTTTCGGAAATCAGGTTCCAGCCGTCGTAGAGGAAGGTATTGGTGATCGCGCCTGTGACTTTCTGGTACCGTCGCCCCATGAAGTCATAGGCAAAGGTCACGACCGTTGCCCCATTGGAGGCGGCGATCAGCCGGTTCTCACCGTTCCATCCGAAGGTCCAGTCACCGTACGAGACCATGTTACCGTCAGCATCATAGGCCGGGGCGGTCGTCACCCCATCGGCAATGTTGGTGTACTGGTTCAACGCATTGGCCGCATAAGAGAACGCCTCGGCGTTGTTGGTCGCGGTCTGCCGGTTCCCGATGGGATCATACCGATAACTGTGGCTGTTGGTACCCATTAGAGCCTCAATCAGTTCGCTGCGGGTGTTGTAGCCGAAGTCGTTGGTAAGGGAAGATGATTCCATTACTGCGGTCGAGTCTATGCGCTGGGTCCGCCGTCCGATGGCGTCATTGACGTAATCGAATTGGGAGATGAGGTTTGTACCGGATGTGTTGAGAACCTGGGTGATCAGGTTGCGATTGGGCTCGTAGGCGCGGGCGGACGACACGGAGGTCGTCCCTCCAGAGGAAATCTCCCAGCCGGCGATGAGGTCGGAGCCGGGGAGGTAGGAGTAGGAGCAGAAGAGGTTATTGGTAGATGTCACCGAGGAGAATCGGCCCATTGGGTCATAACCGTAGCGAACGGAGTAAGACGGCTCACCCGGAGGGTTCGCCCCACCCAAAGAGAAGCCAGCGGGACGGCCATGTTGGTCGTAGACACGGGCGATCTGGTTCGTCCACGGCGTATCCGCCGCGGCTACAAGTTCAGAGGCTAACTGGAGAGCGTCGTTGTAGGTGAAGGTGCGGGTGCCTTGCCCGTCTGTGATCGTTGCCTGGCGACCGAGACGGTCGAAGGTGAAGGACACATCTGGGGTGCTGTCGCTGTAGTTGATATTGGTCAACTGCCCCAGCGAATCGTAATTGTAGGCCGTCGTTACGCCCCTGGCCCAAGTGCGGGTGGCCAGTTTTCCGTCCGCCGTGTAGGTGTAGACGGGGCCTTGGCCGTCGGCATAGACCTTGTTGGTCAACAGGCCGGTGGCCTGATCGTACGCCCAAGATGTACGATCCATTTCAGACTTCAGATTTGAGATGTCGGAATAGGACGAGAGGGAGTTGGTGCCGCGATAGGTGTACATGGCGGACATGCGGCCAAAATCGTCATAATCATAAGCGACCGGATAGGTGCCGCCCCATGTGGCCAGCACACGGCCCTCGGCGTCATAGGCGGTGTAGGTGGAGTTGGACAGGGCGTCGGTCACGGCCGTGCGGCGGCCTTGGTCGTCGTAGACAAAGACGGTCGTGTTGGAGGCCGCATCCATCGTGGAATCGACCTGCCCCTTGGCGTTGTAATGGGTCACGGTCGCGATGCTCCGGGACGGGGTCACCCCGGATCCAGAAGAGGAACACACTCCGATTTGGCGGCCTAGAGCATCATAGGTGTACTCGGTGCGGACGCCGGTCTTGGACAGGGAAGTGGTCAGTTGGCCGTTGATTGTTGTTTGGACAGCAGAATTGGTCGAATCGGGATAGGTCACAGTCTGGGTGACGGTCTTGTTTGGCCGGTCCACAAGAGCACGGGAGACGGTGATGTTGCCAAGGAGGTCGTGCGATTCAGTCAGTTGGGCGGCACAACCACACGACGATCCGCCGATGAGTGTTCTTGTCACAGAGTTGGTGACCGGCACGGCAGAACTGTCGCCGGCATAGATGATCGAGGCGCGGACCTGCCACCAGTTGTTGGAGGCATCGGACTGATAGAACGAATCCGCTGCATTCACGCGATCCGGACCGGCAAGATCAAGGACTCCGTTGGTATTGACGTCAAGACCTGTGCGAATCTGTTGCCCCTGGTCATCATATTCATAAAGGGAAACCTGAGAACTGAAACCTGAAGCCTGAGTCAGTTGCCCCTTGGAGTTGTAGGTGAAGGAAGATGTGAGGGTGGTTCCGCCGAAACCGGGCTTTTCCTCCTGCACCGTGCGGCCAAGGAGATCGGTAATGGTTTTTTGCCATGCGGGCGAATTGGTTCCCTGGGGGCCCGAGAAAACCTTGGTCCACCGGGTGCCGTTACCATTCACACCATGGTCATACCACGTCTTGACGGCGCCGTTTTCCTCGGTGCTCTTGGTTGTGCCGTCGAGATAACGGGTGGTGGTATTGGTGAGACCGCCGCGAATCACAGTGCTCGCCAAGCCATTATAACCATAAACCGTGACAATCCTCTGAGCGTCCACGCTGGAAAGGAGACGTCCGACAAGATCGTAGGAATTGGATTGGGTCTGACTGAGGCCGCCCGCGAAGACCGTTTGCGAGAGCCGGTGGCCCGCTGCGTCGTAGGTGTAGGCGGTGTAAAGGTCAGGCTGACCAGTGGTGGCGTTCCCGACTTTGACAACCTGCTGAACACGACTCAGGGCATCATAGAGATAGTCCAGTTGCACACCGGCGCTGTCGATCTCCCATTCCTTGCCGCAACAGTTCCCGCCCCATGAGGCTTCAGACTTCTCGCCGTTGGACTTCGTCACAAGCACCGGATGTTGCCACTCGTCGTAACCTTTCGACACCCACGCCACGCGTTCGTAATTGGCTTCGCCCGTACAGACCCACATCTCGCTCAGGACTTCCTGGCTCATTGAATCCAGTATTTTTGTTTCCTTCGTCGTCTTTCCAGCAATTCCCTGGGGATTATCGGTGGTGCCGTGAATAATGGTCTCACACCAGTAACTGCCAGATGAAGCAGCCTCAAACGACGGAGGCGTCGTCCCTGAACCCGGCTGATAGAGGCCATAGTCGTAGGAATGGGTCTCCATGCGCCCGTCGGGATGGACCACCGTTGCAATGCGGCCGATCTGGTGGTTGGACACATTGGTGCCGTAGTAGGTCGTCACGGTCCGCAGGTTATTGGCGTCGCCATAGGGAGCGGAGGGACTTGCCGCCTTCTCGACAATCTCCTGGAGTTCGCCGTTGCCGCCCTGCCGATAGGCCCGGTAGGTCCTGGCGACCACTGTCCCCAAGACCGATTCCGTAACGGTTCGGGGTGACTGATCGTTCAGACGCGGGCTATCGAGCGGATCAACAGGGGCATAGCTTGTGACCACCGCATGGGCTGCATCGGCCACCGAGGTGAGCGCCGAATCCTTGACGGGCGAAAGCTCCGTTGTCACCCGGCCTGCGGCGTCATACCCGTACCACCGCCAGCTCCCATCGGGTTCAACGGCGGTTTCTGTCAACCCTGCGGCATTGTACGTGAAGGTGTTTGTCAGGTTCGCGCCATTGGGATCAGTAATGCGCTGAGTGACGCCAGCGCCCCAACTGAAGGTCCTGATTCTCTCTACATAGCGACTGACCAAAGAGCCGTCAGCCGCTTTAACTGATCGTGTGGACAACTGCTCCGTCCTAGCATCATTCCACAGCGTCCCATCTTCCTCCTGACGCGCCACGGTGGTCCCGTCGCCGGCGAGCAACGTCCAATGATCGGAATCGGCCTGATATGTATAATCGTAGACCGTCGTGCGGGAGCCCATGACTCGAGTGACCAAGAGTTTTCGAACTGTCCCCGGCTCAGGGTTCCTGAATGACCAGGACTCAAAGGGCGTTGCATTGGCGGCGATACGGTAGAATCCATGAGTGTCCTTGCCGCCCGCCAAGCTTGCCAGAGTGTAAAAATTCACCGCATAGTGACTGCTGTTCGAGACCACGATGTCGGCCAGACGGGTTGGCAGCAGCACCTGCCTCATGTTCTGGCTGGCGTCACGGATGACCTCAACGCCCATATCCTGATAGGTCTCTTCGCGGCCGGCCACCGTCCGATGGCTCACCAATTGCATATACTGAGGGGACGTCTTGAACGCATTGAACCGGTAGCGCTCTCCATCCCCCGTGTAGAGGTCATAGTAGGCGGGATTGGCCAAGGTCGCCCACCCGTTTGCATCCACCATAAATACGCGCAGCTTCATCACCCAGGCATCCCCAAACACCGGGACGCCGATGGACTCGCCATCCTTGAAATTGAGAGCAAACGGGAGACCCCCGCTCTCAACCATGATCACTTGCCGGGGGGCTCCGTCGCGCGTCACCTCGTGGGAAATCCCCCTCATGGCATAACCCGCCACAAAGCTCAGCGATTGCGGCGAATAGATCGCCTCTGTAAGGTGATTCTCCCC
>CAMBRF010000005.1 GCA_945870225.1 PVC group bacterium
CCAGCCTGCCCGGTGACATCCTCAAACTGAATCTGCCCGTCCTTGATCCCGCGGTTGAGGAAAAGCCGCGGACCAACAGGCTTGCTCCACGGGAATCGGGAGTGCTGACCGACAACCAGGTCGACCCATCCATCGCGGTTGACGTCAGCGAAACATACACCGTAGGGTTCCTCGTTGGGCTTGGCCCGTGCTGCGGCAAACACCTTATTGGCCGCAACCGCCGGCGTGAATCCGCCTTTGCCGTTGTTGAGCAGCAGGCCGCCGCCCCGGTATACGTAGAAGATATCCGGGAAGGAATCATTATTAACGTCGGCCATGGCGCAACTGAAACCACCCAACCCCTCGGGCAGCCCGCACTCGGCGGAGGCGTCCCGGAACTTCAAGCCGCCAAGGTTTCGCAGAATCCGGCCACCGCCCCGGCCCTGCCCCTCGTATCGCTCGCCGCCGATCATGATGTCCAGCAACCCGTCACCGTCAAAGTCCAGGGGGACAATATTGCGACTGCTATAAGGTGGACAGGCACCGCTTTCCAAGGAAATATCCGTGAACTTACCCCCGCCGTCGTTGCGGAACAGGTAGTTGGGCGCATGGCCGTTGCCCGTGCCGGAATCGGCCGAGTTGTTGGAGATGTAGAAATCCAGGTCTCCGTCGTTGTCCAGATCCGCAAACATCCCGCCGGTGGTCCGCCCCGGACGGATCAGCAGCGGCTGGGAGTTATCCGGCACAAACGTCCGGCCTTCAACGCTACGGAACAGGACGCTGGGTGAGGATTTCTCCGTCTGAAAGGTCCCCACGAAATAATCGATCCACCCGTCGCCGTTATAGTCACCCAAAATACCGGCATGGGCCCGCACGCCCTTAATGGCCGGGAAAAGCCCGGCCTCCCGGCTGACCTCGCGGAACACGAAGGGGTAGTTCGCAGCGGCGTTCGTCGTGACGGCCCCGGAGGCCCCGATCGCGGCCAGGACACCCAGGCTCATCCACCCGACCCACACGCAGGTCAGGGCCGTTTTCATTTTCGCTCGCATGAATTTCGTCCCTCGAACCGTTACTTTCCAGCCAGTAATTCCGGGATTCGGATCGACCGCTTTTCACGAATGGAACGCCACACGGCTTCCCCGATGGCGATTGCCCGGGCGCCATCCTCGCTGCCGGCGACCAGATTGAGTTCCTGAGACTCAGGCGACGGCGCATCCAGAAGATCTTTTTGGATCACAAAGTCGCCTCCCCCATGACCGCCGGGAACGGGTGGTATTTCGATTTCCTCCCGGCCGCCGAACAGCGGGAGAAAGGTGATCAAGCCGGTTGCGGCGGCGGGATCACTTTTACCGGTGGGATTGGGATTGCTGTGGTGGGTAATCTCAACGCGCCCCTTGGTGCCATTGATTCCGAGAACGTAGCCTTCCCAGGGTGTCGCAAAATTGCAGGAGTAGCTCATTGACGCGCCGCCACGATACCGAACCACCGCTGAGTAGGTATCCTCAACGTCAATCTGCTCGTCGTAGATATAGCGGCGCTTGTCCGGCGGGTACTGGACATTGCTGGTCAGGTTGGCGTAGTCCCAACCGGTGCCGATGGTATTGGATTCCGGCGAAACTTTTTCCGCATAGTACTTCTGGAAAATAGGGCACTGGCGTTTCTCATCCGCGGGTCCAAGCGGCTGCCCCTTGGCGTCACGTGGGCGCAAGGCGCCCTTGGCTCCGTAATAGTTCAAGGCCCCGAAGGCAAACACCTCTTCCGGCACATCCCCCAGCCACCAGTTGATCAGATCGAAATGGTGACAGCACTTGTGAATGCTGAGGCCGCCGGAGTTGGCGCGTTGCCGGTTCCACCGATAGTAGTAACTTGACCCGTGCCAGGCGTCGAGATTGTAGGTGAACTCGACGTTGATGATGCGCCCGAGCTGGCCGGCCAGAATCATCCGTTTCAGCCGCTTGTGTGTCGGCGTGTAACGGTAATTGAAGGCGACCTTGACGGCTCGCCCGCTGGCCCGCTCGGCCGCCTGCACCCGGCGAACCTGTTCGCAGTTGATGACCATCGGCTTTTCTGAAATGGCCTCGCACCCATTCTCCAAGGCGGTAACAATATGATCGCAGTGGGTATAGTCCGGCCCCACAGCGATGACAACATCAGGCTTTGTTTCCTCGATCATCCGCTTTCCAGCATCCGCGGGGTAGAAGGGAATGTTCGCGCCCGTTTGATCCAGAAAACCCTTCACGCGCGCCTGGTCAATATCCAGGATGCCGACAATCTCGGCACGGTCGTTGAAATTCGGACCGCCCTCCCAGTTTTTACCCATCAAGGGAAGCACAAAGTGATGAATTCCCCGGCTGCTTAATCCGCAAATCGCAAATCGTTTCTTCCTGTTTTTCATCCCTGTTTCCTCCTTCACAGTTTACTTCCTTCCGTGAACCAGGCACCACCGGGAATCGCCATCTCGAAGGAAGACGCCGGCAGCCCTGTTCCGCCGTACAGATTGCACCGGGGGTTGTCGGCCCAGGCATACCGCACCCAACGTGGCTCCGGCACAGCCGGACACGACACCTCCACGCGGTCGGGGCCTTCAATAACCGCCTCCGCCCAGTGAAAAACGCGATCCGCGCCTGCCAGGGCGAACCCGACCACCTTTTCGCCTCGCGCCTCGAGCCCGGCGGCGGCGTACTCAAACCGGATCGTCACCCAACCCTCCTTGGCCCAGGCGGCAATTGGCAGCGGGCTGGATCCAATGTATTCAGAAAAACCATAGTCCTTCGCCAGCGCGCAGGCGGCCAGACGGAACCCTACATCCTGCTTGTTCTTGGGATGAATGTCTGCCGCATCGCCGATGTCGAGGGTCACGGCCATACCGGTCTTGGGGACAACTTCCAGCGTAAAGCGCTGGGCCTCGCGCAAATGTCCCCAGTTGGTTTCTTCCGGCAAGTCCTGCACCGCTTGATAATTAGCCAACTGCACGAAATAGAACGGAAGTTCAGGAGACCCCCATTCCCGGCGCCAGTCGCGGATCAAGGCCGGGAACAGGAACCGGTACTCCGCCGGCCGGCTCGCCGTCGTTGCACCCCGCTCCGCATTCGATTCGCCCTGGTACCAGATGAAGCCGCGAATGGCATAGGGAATCAACGGAGCGATCATGCCGTTGAACAGCACGGACGGCGTGTTGGCGTTGCCGTCACCATAGAGCTGAACCTGAGGGGCGGGGGGAATTTTACCAAAATTGCGCTCCACCTGAAACCGCCAACCGCCTGCCAGAGAAATCCTGACCTGGGAAGGGGCGTCAACCGGTGCCGCCCACATTTCCGCAGCGGGCCCGATCATTCCGCCCTGGTAAAGGTTACTGAACACACGAACGGACACCACGTTTCGGCCGGCCTTGACGTGATGACCCGGCACCGTGTAAACGCGCGGCAGGCGCCAGGCTTCAGGGTTGTCCTCCATCCCCAAGCTGCCCAGGAATTCACCGTTGAAGTAGGAAAAATCGCGCTTGTCGCAGGCACCAATATGCAGATCAAGGTCCTTCCCTGCCCAGTCGGCGGGAATATCAAGGTCGCGACGGAACCAGAGGACCCCGCTGAAACCCTGACCGGCCGCCTGCCAACCGGTCGGCAGACACATGCCCTTCCACTCCGCATCGTCAAAGCCGGGGGCATGCCAGTTGTTTTCCACACCCTGATTGCCCGGATCCTTGGGGACCACGTTCGACCAATGGTCCGCACGGGCCTTTTCCGCCGCCTCCCGCTCGCTCTGCCCGGCGGGCCCCAGAAACCGGTCTAATTTGTCGATGTAGTAGCTCAAGCTGGGATCGGCTTGCAGCCCCTCACGGCTGGTCCAGGCTTCGGCCGGAGTGCCGCCCCATGAACTGTCAATCACGCCGATATCCACGCCCAGCTTCTGATGGAGTTCGCGGGCGAAATAATAAGCCGCCGCTGAAAAATTGCCCACGGTCCCGGGGCTGCAGATCTGCCAGACCCCTCCACCCAGGTTATCCTGACGCTTGACCACCGCCACTGGCGCTGCCGTCAGCATGCGAATGCCGGGATAATCCGCACGGTCGCTTTCAAGGGCGGCATCTTTGCACTGTGACACCGTCATCTGCATATTCGACTGGCCGGAGGCGATCCATACCTCACCGATCCGGACATCCTCAAACCGGACTTCGCTGCCGCCACCACTGACCGTCAACTGGCAGGGGCCGCCCGCCACCTGCCGGGGCAGCTTCACCAGCCAGCGGCCATCGGCCCCGGCGATCGTCTCCACCGGGTCGGCACCTGTTAAACAAACGGAAATTCGCGTTGCCGGCCGGGCGTGACCCCATACTGGAATCGGCTTTTCCCGCTGCAACACCATTTGATTTGTAAAAACGGAGGCGACCTGCATATCAGTTCTTTCGTTCAGTAGCATCCCACATTAATCCTAATCGTAATCATAATCTCTCTCCCCAGAGTGGATTATGATTAAGATTACGATTAAGATTATGAGCAAAATGTCAAAACTCACAATTTCTCAAACGTATCTGAATCATCCGCGTCCCTCGGACTGCAGGCTGACTTTGAATTTTGCTTTCAAGGCCTCGATGGCCACGACAAATTCGCCGGGCTCAACCTCGGGCTGCATGTTTTCGTTGATGAATTCGAAATCACTCCGACTCAGGCTGAAGCTGATCCGACGGGCTCTGCCCGGTGAAAGCCATATCTTGCGGAATCTGCGCAACCTTCGAACAAAGGGTGTGATGCGGCTGACGCAGTCCGTCAAATATAGCTGCACCACCTCCTGCCCGCCGCACTTCCCTGTGTTTTTCACAAGAACCGACACATCCACCCGGCCGTCCGCCGTCACTTCCCCTGGCGTGACCACCAGATCACTGTAGAAAAACGTCGTGTAGCTCAGGCCATAACCGAATGGATACAACGGCTCCGGCGTCGAGAAAACATAATCACGCCCCGGCGCGTCCGGCGATCCAGGCTTCTTGTAATAACCACGCGCCGATGCCTTGTGGTTGTAGAAACAGGGGATGTGGCCTACCGATTGAGGAAAGCTGATCGGCAGTTTCCCCGAGGGGTTCACGTCCCCGAATATCAGGTCGCACAAGGCATGTCCGCCCTGTTCGCCCGGGTACCAGGCCTGGAAGATGGCCGGGATATTTTCCTTGGCCCAGTTGATACAGTAAGGGCGTCCGGTCATGAGAATGAGGACCACTGGCGTTCCCGTTGCGGCCACAGCCTCCAGAAGCTCCTGCTGCCGGCCCGGCAGTTGCAAATCGGACGAGTCAAACCCTTCCCCGCAGGTAATCGTCACCTTGCCATCTTCGTCTCCCCAGCCTATGCCTCCGTGGAAACTGCTGTTGTCCCCAAGCGCCAGAATGGCCACATCGCAGTGCCGGGCGGCCTCAACGGCCTGCGCAAGCTCTTCATCCGTTCCGGACCCGGTGTTGCATCCCTTGGCATAGGTAACCCGCTCAGCGCCCAGGCGGGCCGTCAACCCCTGTAGCAATGACACCGACCGATCCGCCGCCGAACGGGCGGTGTAGTCCCCCAGCTGAGCCACCCCGGCGTTGGGTCCGATCAGGGCGATCCGGCCAACGTGGCGTGGAAGCGGAAGCAAGTCCTTGTCATTTTTCAGCAGGACAACCGTTTCATGGGCGGCCTTTCGGGCCTGCAGAACCGCCTCCTCGTTGTGAATGAGCTCCAGACGGTTCATCAAGGCAAAGGGATTCTCAAACAGGCCCAGGCGGAATTTAATCCGCAGTATCCGTTCCACGGCCAGATCCACCCAAGCCAGGGGGACCTCCCCCCGGCGCACCGCCTCGGCCAGCTCAGGGCCGAACCCGAAGGTGTTTGGAGCCTCCATGTCTATACCGGCTCGGAGGGCTTGCTTGCCGGCGTCGAGCGCATTGGCGGCGGAATGATGGAAAGAATGGAGCATCGGGATCGCCCCGAAGTCAGATACCGTAAAGCCGTCAAAGCCCAATTCGTCACGAAGGATTTCGGTCATCAGGAAGCGGGACGCATGCACAGGAAGCCCGTCCCACTCGCTATAGGCCGGCATGATGGACATCGCGCCCGCCTCCTGGATCGCCGCGGCGAACGGGGGCAACATGGTATCACGCAGCTCGCGCTCACCGGCATGCACCGGAGCGAGGTTGATGCCGCCTTCCGGACTGCCGTGCGCCACGTAATGCTTGAGCGAAGCCGCCACGCCCTGGGATTGCAGCGCCTTCACATATTCCACGCCGAGGCGTGAGGTTAGATACGGATCCTCCCCGTAATTCTCCTCAACACGGCCCCATCTGGGGTCCCGGGACAGGTCAAGGTTGGGCGCATAGGTCTGGGTGATCCCAAGGGCGCGGGTTTCCCGGCCAATGATCTTGACCACCCTGTGCATCAAGCGGGTATTCCAGCTCGCCCCCAAGCCAATGGCCTGAGGGAACACCGTGGCCGCCGTGCTCATGGTTCCATGGAGCGATTCCCCCATCATGAGCAACGGAATGCCCAAACGTGTTTCCGTTTTGAGATAGTGCTGAACCTGATTCAGGAGCTCCGGGGCTAAATAATCACAACAATAAAAGCTCCCGATCCCCTCTCCAATATACTGGCGACCGACCTCGCTCGAAAACGGCTTGCCGTCCAGTAATTTTTCAAATTTATCGATCAGGCGCATCTGCGCCATTTTCTCATCCAGCGTCATGCGGGAAAGCAAATCCGCGACACGTTCGGCATTCGGCCGCGAATGATCTTTATAGGCGGGCTTCATCGTTATTTCCTCGGCTTTCATCTGGATCACCACGTTAAACCGTCTGTATCAGGTAGTACATCGAGGCGGAAACCCCACCTAGGGAGAAACGGAAGACCCCGTCCTTGTATTCGGAGGGAAGGTCGCCGATATAGAATCCGCGGGGATTGATGGCGCGAACCCGCAAGTTGGGGCGGGCTGTGCGAATGGCAATGTCCGCACAGATGACTTCCACAAGAATGGGGCCATGACCGGGATCCTTTTGAATTCTTTGCCGGGGGAGCCCGCCTTCCTCTTCATAGCGCGCATCCGTGTTGTCCGACCGACCGACCGCCGTCAGGAGCAGGTTGGTCGATTCCTCGATCGGCTGCTCCGTCAATGAACTGATGGCCAAGGTGGCAAAATCCGTCACCACGGTGATGCCGACCGCGCCCAGTCGGATTTCCCCCTGTCCGCCGACTAGACCATAAACGGCCTTGGTCATGGGGGTGTTGATCCACCCCAATCCCTTTTTCCAGCTCCGGTAAAGCTCTCCGGTGTCCGAAGTGACCTCCCCGGCCTGGTCCGCAATCAGTTCGTCGGTATTATTTACCGTTTCCCGAACCGAATCCTTCCGGCCTGGCAGCAAAGACCCGATCCCATGAACCTCGGAGGCCGCGGCAAAGGCTTTACTGTTCCTCGCCCGCCCGTTTTCCAGTTTGATCGCAATCTCAGTCCTGGCGGGAGCCACATCGCCCCGGCGCATGATGAGGGCCGCATGGTAGAACAACCCGAACCGGGCCGGATCATTGAAGCTGTCGAACACGCCGCCCCGGTATGCCACGCCACCCAAAGTCTCGGAGGTGATCGGCCGGCCGATCATGTTGGTGCTTTCATCGGTGTCATAGCGGTAGGTATGGATGCAATACCCGCCCCACCCCTGAAAGGTGCCCACAGCAGCCAGGAAAAGGGACGTATCGGCACGCCATTCATTCGGCCAGGGGTTGTCCCACTCGGAGACGAAAAAGGGCTTGTCGAAAACCCGGCTGAACGCCAGGCAATTGGGCATCGAGGCGTGACGTCCCATCATCGTCTCGTTCAAGAATCGTTTCTCGGTGGGGGTCCACCGCCCGAACTGGTAGTGGTAGGCATGAGAATCCGTGAAGTCGCATTCCGTCTGGCACTCCAGATGGAGAGCATCCATCATCCAATTCGTTCCCGCAATCGGGATCCGTACACCGATCGAACGCAGGTGCGCCAGCATTTCGCGGTAATAGGCCTTCTGCAGATCACCGTAAAAACGGAATACGTTGTCGTCCTTGCGGTCAAAAACAACGGGGCTCGCCCCCAGGGCCAGACCCTTTTCCCCGGCCCAGGTACGATAAAGCTTTTCCAGGTCGCTTCGATAAGGCTCCAGGGGCGCATCCAGTTCGTTGTCGCTCTGACAGAACAAATCATTCTCGTTCACAATCTCCGTGAACGCAAAAACCGGATCGTCCTTATAGGCCAGCTGGGTATAGGGGTTGTAATGGTTCCACAAATCCTCGTTGAACTTCTTCTGCAACTCGATGAGCCTTCGGTCATAATTGCTGTAAGGCCGCGCCGCCTGCGGAAGCTTGTCCGTCCGGGCGACCCCGTCCCCCGGCTTGAACAGGCGATAGGTCAGCAAATCCAGATAAACGTAAATGCCCTCCTTCTTCAGGCAATCAACCAGATAATCCAGCCGATCCATGCTTTCCGGATCAAGAGTCAGGGTGTCATTATGACAGGGGCCTTTGGTGAACTGGAAGATATTCGGGGTGGACCACTCGGCATCCAACTGATGGAACCGCACGATGTTAACCCCTATCTTGGCGAGTCGCCTCGCAACTTTCCGGCTGTGGTCATGCTCGGGGAAGTTGGCCGCCGAATTGAAATTGGTCCCCCAGAACCGGCCGACCGTTCCGTCCTCAAACACGAACTGGCTCCCTTGCGCCTTGAGAAAACCATGTTTACCGGCCGGTTTCTCGGCGGCATAAACCCAGGATAAATCCACGGGCATATCATCCCAGGGCAACGTGTAAGGAATCCATTTCTTGATCATATTCATTCTTTCAAACCGCTCAGGCATTCAGAATTCAGGAGTCAGAATGGCCTGCGAAGAAGCCTCCAGCAAATCTTCGAATGTCTTTCCCGGGTCTCTCATTCTGACTTCCTGAGTTTCTACTATCCTTCAACCGCCCAGAGTTCATTCATGGTCTTCAACGTCGCCTCCACCAACTGAGCCCCGCCTTCGGCTCCCACCAAATTGCAATACAGGCAGGCGCTGTAGCTTTCGCCCTCCTGCGCCTTCTGCGTCGGCAGATAGGAGCCTTCACCTCCGCCTGCAAGCTGAACCAGAAAGGTCTGGATGGCAGGACTTCGGGCGGTGATCCGGATGCCGTAATCCAAAAACAATTCAAAGGGATGGGTGGCAAAGACCACATCCCCCAAGCGAATGACATGAAGTTCCACGGGTAAGGCAGGTTTCGTCTTCTGCTCTTCATACCGCGCAAGGATCTGCCGGACGCGAACGGTCCGGGAAAAGAGAACATCCCCCCACTGGTCAAAGGGGAAAGACCTCTCCCCTACAGGACCCCGGGGCATCGCCTCAAGCTCGGCCAGGCCGGCCTGGGCCGTCCTATACTCCTCGTCGGTAATCATCCGGCGGGGAAGCGACACCATCCGGACGGAGTGCTTCAGAATAATCTCCCGGTGAACGTCCTTCTGAACCCACGCGTAGATCTCGTCAAACGCGGCCGCCAGGCGATACGCCAGGTCCTGTCTCAGGGTCCGGTTCTTGAGCTTCAGCATCCTTTGTTCAGCCTTCTTGTCAAATTGGCAATGCGGCGAAAGATCGCCTGCGGGGGAACATTGCGGCAGCAGATAAAGGCTGTCGCCGTGCCGTTTCTTCAACTCCAGCCGCACCTCGTGCCAGAAGTCAGCGGAAATGACCTCCAGCTGCTCCGTCACCTGTGAGGGACAGGCTTGGTTGACCACAGCGCCCGTCAATCGGTTCTGTTCGTCAAACGTGAACAGAATGTTGACGCGATGGTCTTCCGAACCTTCAAGATGAACAAACTTCGGATCCGTGGTATCCCCATACATCCGGGCATTCTTTTCCGTCTTGAATCCAGGCCGCGCTTCTCCATTCGGACGCTTCGACAAATCGTCGGAATAGACCGCGCGGCGGTTGTGACTAAGGACCGCATAACCGCTTCCCCAACTCACCGCGCCAGGCTTGCGCGCCTGCCAACTCGCCACGGCGGCCTCAGCCACGCGATCGGACAGGAATTCCCCATATTCAGCCGGGGTCATCACACCCGGCGGTGTGGGCGGATACCAGAAGCCGGTGGGATCTGGAGCCGTATGGGTGTGGGTCACATTCACGACCAACTTTTCAGGAGGAAATTCGGGGATCCACGCCTTCAGTTTCGCGCGGCATTTTTCAAGGACCGTCCCGGGCATCACCACCAGATCACAGGACACCCAGATGAATTCATCATCCTCTGAGCTGACGCTCAACGCCGTGGCGGTTACCGGATCCTGCACCCCTTTTGAAATCCGCATGTGAAACTGACCGGCCAGGTTTACAGGCCGATCCGGCGTAATGTCACATGATGCCCAGCCAATCTGCAACGTCTTCGGTTTATTCATCCGTGTATCCCAGGATTCTGGATTCTTGTTTCTGAGTTATGGCTCACACGCTAGACCTCCACCCTCACGAAATCTTCTCGTTTGCAGGTGAATAGTTCTCGTTTATTAAGGCGGGGAAGGCGCGGCTCAAAATAAATCGCAAGGATTCAGGCGTCCAAACGGTGTCAGGCTGAAGGCGCCGGAACGTGTGCCAAACCATAGGGCAGAAACTGCATCGGATCCCCGAGCGTATGGCACATCATCTTGTTCCGCCGCGCCAGGTCGGGGACCATTTGATGACGGGGGACATCCAGGATTCCATCTCCTCCCACGGAAACGAACGGCACCGGAGTCTCCTTATCCAAGGCCGCCCGGATCGCCGCGACGAAGCGCGGATCCTGCGTAGCCCGGTAGGCATGAGCCAGGAACAGAATCATGTCCCGCCCAGCCCGACCGATCCGGATCCGGTACTCAACATACCGGACAATGGCGGCGGTAAGTTCCTGATGATCCGTCATTTCCGCCAGATCCACGAGCACATGCTGCCCACCGAAGGTATCCATGAAAAAGTGATTTCCCATGACGTGATCGCCTTCAGGATGTCCGTCACCGGTCGCCAGGTTCGCGTGCAGATTTTGGATAAACTGGCCATCAGCCCGGACGGCACAGGCATAGGCGTCGCCCAGGCGCCGCACCACCTCCCCGTCGGCCGGATTGCCGCTCATTTCCCACTTGGTCAGGATCCCGGAAAGAGCCGCCGTCATGCTCGGCGCAATACTGGCTGTCCGCTCGTGAGACTGGTACACGGCAACCGTATTGCGAATCACCTCCGCTGTCCAGGGATCCGCCGTCACGTAGTAGTGGAGGCGCCGGACCAGAGGCATGGAAATGCGCCATTCCTTGTCGGGACACCCCCAATGATTGACGTTATGCCTCGTTCCCACACCCCGCAACTCGCCGCGGTGGTAAGTATCCACATCACGGTTGTGCCGCGACATCTCGATGGCGGCCTCCAGCCAGTCGGTCCGCGCCCCACGCAGGGCGCTCAACCATAACCCATGATCCGGCAGTCCTTCCGTATTAAGCCAGGCATAGCCGCCATCGTCAAAACCCCAGCGATCCTCCGCACTGCGGAAATCCATCTGGACATCGCCGAAATCCATCAACCCGTACCAACCCCGCACCTCGCGTTCCGCGACGATGAAGTCGGCAATGTCCGCGAGGAGCTTTTCCACCCTCTGATCAACCGGCGGATCGGATGGCACCAACCGGCCGACAACCCGGCTTCCGGCAAACTGGGCCGGCACCACCACCGGCCGGCAGGGATGGATGAAGGACAACCCGCGCTCGGCGACATCCTTTTCATCCGGCTCATGGAAGCGGAGCATGAGTTCATGCGCCTTGGCGATCCCGCGCGCGCCGTGGGTCTCGGCCGCGAAGGGGCCGCGTTTACCTGCCTCATAGACGACGCCTCCATACACCTGCGGCGAGTACCGCCTCAGGTCCAACGGGGCTGCACCCGACGGGATCAGGCCAAAGCCGACCGTCCCCTGATCACAGTCAATCTCCAGCGCGTGAGGATACTCCTGCCAGAAATAGCGCATGGCCGCGGTCACCGCGCATTTTCCATCCGTAACATGACACCAGCCCTGGGCCCGACGCCCCTCGACCGCCTTGACCCAGGAGGTTTCCTGCGCAAACGTCCGTTTGTCGGTGCGATAGAAACTCGAGCCCGATTGGAGCAGGCGCGCCAGCGGCCAGCGCGGGCCGTCTCCCGCCTCCGGTGAGGCCCCTTTGACCCTTTGGATCACGTCCCGGGTCCCCGGGCCGCGCTCGTCGGAAAAGATATACGCACACTCGTCGGCCGCGAGGGGCAGATGGGCCGTCAGGGTCAGCGACTCAACAAGGTCCCGATTTGGGAGCCCAAGGTAGATCCATACCGGTTCCAACCGGATCTCAGGCACCTCGCGAAAGATTTCGATAAATAGAATCAATTCGGCAACGCACAGACCTTGCGCCTCCTCAAATTGACACGGGAGCCTGACCACAACCCGGTTCGCCGTGCGCACGGTCACTTCCGGATTCTCAGCCTTCACCCGCAGGTCGTAACGGCGCCGGTTCGCGCCATCCGGATCGACATAGGTCATGACGGCCGAGAGGCCGGGGTCGCGGGTGAGCCACGCTTCGCTCCCCGGGCGTTTCACGCGCAACAGCCGATGCGCTTCACAACCGATATCCACGTCCAGCGCCCCCCCCCGGATCCGGACCTCGCCATCCAGGCATTGAACCGTCAACGCCTCTTGCGGACTCGCTGCCGCCGGAATCAGGTCGAACGTATTTCGTTGTCCGCCGGCCAGGTCGGCCAGACCGCAGAGATGGAGCCACTTGACACTCCCGTCCGGCCAATACGCCGCAGGAGTGCCCTCAATTGGAAACTTCTGACCGGTCGTGCCGGCAAGAGCAAACCAGCCGCCTTTGGCCAGCGCGCCGCGGGCGACGGGAATCCCGCCCAGAATCAGGTCGCGCTGCCTGAAAAAACCAATACGTTCATCGAGATGGAGGCGGGTATTCATGCCGCCAAACCGTAAGGAGGGTTCCCCTGCCTGTCAATTCGCATTTAACCAATGGAACAGACGGTCATCAGGAATGGCGCCCCTTCTAAAATCCTTGTATTCCAGATGGGAGGTCCCCTTACAACGCGGCGATGAAGGCCAGGCCCTCGCACACCTCGGCTTCAGTACACTTCTGTTCCAGCAATTTTGGAACCGGCAGAGCCTTGATGGCCTTATGGAACTCCCTGGGTAGGTCTCCTTTTCCCGGAACCAGGTGCATATCCTTTTTCCCGGCATCGGTATAAACCATGGAATCGGACCAGTGGACGCGCCAGATCGCTTCCTTGTCGGCAAGAAATTCCCACAACGCGGCAACCCTTTCCGCAGGATCCAAAAGGACATGAACTTCAGTGACGGCGTGACTGGTGTCGAGGGTCAGCCTGATGTTCTCCCGCCCCGCATCCCGGTAAATACGGTGCCAATCCGCCCGCGAGTCACCCCAGTGTTTGACGGCCCCACCCCACTGCAGCATGGCGTTTTCAAGACACAACGTTCGTCGCTGCCTTGCCGCATGGCCGGCCAGTTCCTGCAGCGCGCCAATGAGGCGGTCATAGGATCCCACCCGGCTCCCGTCCTTTGATTCGAGGCCGCAGATGTGCATGACCAGACGATCCACGTCGTATTGGAGAGCCTCATCCATCGCCTCCTTGATCATCAGTAAGGACCGCTCTCGCAGGACGTCATCCAAAGCCGCCAGGTTGCAACTCCTGTAGGGCAGATGCACAGCCCGCACATGGGGCGCATAGGACGACCACGTATCCATCCCCTCATAGCGGCCGATGTGGGCCTCAACACCCAGGTCGTGCTCAACGAGGAAGGGAATGCTGTGGATGGGTCGCACCAGAAGATCTTTCACGAAGCCTCCGAAATAAAGACAGGGTTGCTCATGAATACCGGCCTGTAGGTCCCGGCGGAGTACTTCCGCGTCTTCTCCCGACCGTGCCCGCGCAACCGGTAGTAGCTCGCAGGCGGAACGGAGAGCCTCCGGTCGAACCTTTCCGGGACCGGCGAAATCGTCTCCAGAACCCGCCCGTCGCCAATGATCTCGAAGTATTCGACTTCCTCCCGGCATTGGAATGAGACATGCAGACCGCCCTCATAGCGCACCTCGAGGCCGTGGATAAGATTGTCCACTGTGCAGAAGTAGTTTCCGGTCCGGTAGGCGTCAAAGATGCCCTGGTAGGATTTCTCCTGAACCTTCACCTGATCCTGAACAAACTCGCCGGGATAGTAGTCCGTGTGGCCATCCGTGAAGTGCTTGTGGAAGTCGGAACCGAAACGCACCCACAGGCGATGGCCCCGCATTAGCAATTGATCCCATTCCGCGCCAACCTCCCACGTTTGCGACGCCCTCCTCTCCCCCCGGTCGTAACAGGCCATGATCTTGAAGACGGGAGACCCGGCCAGCGCAACCAGGTCATCCAGCGGCACCGCCGGGCTGTCGGGGTGGTTGAAAATCATCAGTGCCTTCTCTTCTCCCCACGTACCCTCAATGTACCTCAACCCTTCCAGCGCCCGTTCCCTGCCGACCACGCCTGCCCGGCGATCGAACCGGCGCACCAACTCGCGCTGCAACTCGAATTCCCCCTGGTCCGGTGTGGTCAGCACGATCGTATGGCGCGGAACGGGAAACTCCCACTCACCGGTATGAAAAATGAAAAGGCCGGGATTCGCCTCGCGGGCCGCCAACACCGACGCATACTGGTCAACACCCCAGTTATCGGACAGGAGCGCGTGCCCGCTAATGGCCAGGAAATCACAATACGCCCGCGACCGCTCAACAACCTCAGCCACGGAGAGAAACCCGTCCGAGTCATGATTGGAATGGACATGCAGGTCGCCTGTGAGCCAGAAACTCATCGATACCGCCCCCTCTTTTGTGATGGCCTGCATCCTGTGGGATGCTACTGACCTGAAAAATAACCTGGAGATATTCCGCAAGGGAAATGGTATGAAATTGGCGCGGGGAAAAAAAGATATTCCGGCGTTGGCCAGGCACGGCGAATGAACGGGAAGCGACCCGGGGGCGAGCCCTGCAGTAAGGAAAGATCAGCATGAACAGCAGTACAAGGCTTATCAGCGGAACGTTTCTCGGCATTGACCACTGGAGCGACAAGGAGGGATCGCGCTTCCAGGAGGATATCCGGAGAATGAGCGAGGAACACTGGCGACAGATGGTGCGCGATATGCATGCGATCGGCATTGACACCCTGGTCTTCCAGCAGTGCTCGTGCTCACGCGACGGCTGGGGCAAGGGGTGCGCATACTATTGCAGCACCCGTCGACCGCGCTTCGCCTGGATGAAGGGCGATCCGTTTGGCGCCGTGGTGGCAGAAGCTACCTCCCTCGGCATGACCGTCTTCTATGGTCTGGGGGACATGTACAGTCCCGACCCCTACCGCTACACGGAAATCGCCCTGCAGGACGCGCTGATTACGGCGGAGGAGATTCTCGGTTTGTATGGCAACCTACCCTCCTTTGGCGGCTGGTACTGGACCAAGGAGTTTGCCCCCTCCTCCATATCCGGGCGTGATTCACTGCGCAAAATTATCCCGGCACTGCGCGCGTTTCACAACTGCCCGATCATGCTGGCCCCCAATGCCGACCGGCCCATGTCGCCTACGCTGCTGGCCGATATCGATGTGGATATCGTGGCCTACCAGGACTCCGTCGGGCTCGGGGTCTACCCCGATGCCCTGGGGCGCTATGCCAGAGCGGACCGCTACCAGACACTCCACCGCCTCCCCATTCTCTACAAGGGGCTCCGCTGGTCTCACGACGCCTGGCAACCGGAGGACCAGGTGAAGAGCTACTATCATTATTACCCCCGGGCACGCGGGCGCACGGCGATCTGGAATGACGTGGAAGTATGGGAGTTCGACCACCGCCTCGCGCTGCTGCCGGCGGAGTTCTCGCGCGTGGTCAGCCAACTTGAGCTCACGGCACCCTACGTGGAAAAGCAGATCATTTACCAGTACCCGGGGTTCATGTGCCACCCCGACCACCCGGTGAAGGTCGGCGGGGAACGGGCTGTCACGCTCTATGAGCAGTACGCCCTCTACCGCGAGCACCTGCTTAAAGGGCACGCGTGATCCACCCTACGGTAGCCTAGGGACAGGGCGGAGGGGTGATGATGACACCACCGCGCAAGACCTCGCGCGCCAAAAGGCGCGCGCCATGCTTACCGTTGCCGCTCGGTCAGACGGTGACGTTGATTTTATGAACGGCATGATCGTTGAAAACCGGTAAATGCCGTCCGGTTAGATCCTTCCCGTCCACGGTGATCCGTTGCGCGCCGATGTTGCGCCCGGAGCGGTTGTCGATCTGAATACGATAGCCCGCATTCCGGAAGGTCCGATTCACAACGGCGGTCTTCATGTGACCCGGCAGGCAGGGATCGATAAGCAATCCTTTGTAATCCCGCCGGACGCCGAGAATCCATTCCAGGACTCCCTTGCTCAGCCAGGCGCAACTTCCCGTCCGCCAGGCGAGGCCGGCGAGCCCCCACGAGGCTTCCGAAGGGGAATAGCTATTCACGGTGACAAACGGTTCCCCGAGACTCCGGCTCACGGGGTTCCAGGGACTGTTCGGCAGCAATTTCAGCACGGTTCGCCAAGCCTCCTCATTACGCCCGAGCATGCAGTCGGCAACGATCTTGAAACCGGCGGCATGGTTGTAGCACCCGCCATTCTCGCTTTTCCCCGGATGAACCGTGGAAATGCGACCGACGCGGGGATCGAACTTGCTATAGGGCGGATAACAGATGCGGAACCCTACATCGGTCTCAATCTGTTCATCCACAGCCTTGAAGGCCTGCCGGGCGCGGTCCTCGGACGCAATCCGGCTCAATACGGCCCAGCTCTGGGTGTTCAGGAAGATCCGGCCCTCTTCCCGGGCGTGGCTTCCAATGATAAAGGAATCGGCGCAAAACGACCGCGAATACCACTCTCCATCCCAGGCAATGTCATTCAGCCGGGTCTTGAAGATTTCGTATTGGTCACAAGCCTCACGTTCGACGCGACTGTCCCCGATGATCGCGGCCAGTTCGGCCACTCGCAGCAAGCCGTAACAAAGCTGCTGGGTCACCATGACGCTTTCCCGCTCGCCGCTTTCAGGAGTCTCTTCGAGCCCGTCATTCCAGTCGCAATGATGCTGGCGGCATAGACCGTGCACGCCTAAATCCCCGCACAGCCAGCGCATGGCCCGCAGCATATGATCCCAGACCGTTCCAGCATCCGTACCGCCCCGGTAGGGAATCTTGCGCTCCAGCAGCGACAAATCGCCACTCTCTTTTATCAAACCCGGCGCGGTCAACAGGATCCAGGCCGGCTGGTCCGACGAGAACTTTGTGTCCAGCGGCCGGAAGCTGTGAGGCGCGTGCCCTTCCGGGTGCTGAGTGCTGATTGCCTTGAGGAAATCAGTCTCGGCCACAGCAGGGTCAACCATGCAAAGCGCATCATCAATCTGGAGGCTGTCTCGAAAACCACTTTTGTACACGATATAGGACTTCATCTGTTTCTTGATCCAGAAATTCAGAACCGGATCGACAACAGGATGGCCGGTTTCGATCTGGAAACCGCTGGCGAGGGCTGCCTCGCTGTGTTCCAGGCACCGGAGGGACGCGTCCACCGCCTCCGGGTTGAGAATGGACTGGCGTACCGCTCCGATTTCCTCAAGCGAACCGCACTGGCCCAGCGCATAGTCCAGGCGGATTTCCTGGCCCGGAGCGAGTTCAAGTTTGCTCTGCAGGGTGCCGCAGGTGGATTCCCGGTCGCAGGCGCGGTTCTGTGCATCCAGACCCTTGACCACCATGGCCGGCGCAATAAATGAGCCATCCGGCCCGTAGAACTTGCGGTAGTCGCATTCATAGGCGTCAGGCTTTCGGGAGCAGATCAGGAAACCCTTAAAGCGCTCGTTCGGACAGAAATGGTTCCGGTTCCGGGCCCAGACCCCGCCGATCTCCTCGACATAATCGGCCCTGTGATTGATGGGGCCATAATAGGATCCCGGCGCCGGGAATCCCCACAACATGAATTCGGCATGGGCAAAAATGCTGAGTCGACGGTGCCGTTTCGAGGTGTTCTTAAGATCCAACGTCCAGACCTCATGAGTGGCTCCCTGCGGCACAAAAACACGCTGGGACGCACGGATGCCCCGAAAAACAGACGAGAGCGTCGTGGACGCCCCCGTGTAAACACACCGATAGCGGCTGACGGGATGGTTCAAGGGAAACTGGCCGATGTTCCAACAGGCTTTCGTATCGTCATCGCGAAGATAGAGAATTTTGTGATGCTCGCGAATAATCGTGCACTTAACGCCGTTCTTGTCACGGCAAGTGGTCTGGCCAGTTCCGTAATTGGTGCAGTGGCTGTAGTACTCGTTGTCCTGGGGACCGGAGAAATGCAGATTGACCCAGGGTCGCGGAGGCACCGGCGTGGTCAGAATGTACCGCCGCCCACCCTGATCGAACTTCCCATACAAGGTGTCGTCATTCATAGCTGTCACTTCCGTTTGTGTTGCATCCCATTGAATCCCTACTGAAGGTCATCGGGCGATAGACTGTCAGGAACTTGTTTGAGCGCCAAGTCATTTCAATATTGCGTTTGACAGACTTGAGTCATAGGCCTAAGTATCCAGTCCGGCTTTACCAAATGAATCTTTCAGGAACCCCGAAATGAAAAAATTTCGCGTCGGTGTCGTCGGGTGCGGCAAAATAAGCGGCATCTACTTCAAGAACATCCCCCAGTTCGACGCCCTGGAACTCTCCGCCTGCGCCGACCTTGACCGTGAGCGGGCCCATGCCGCCGCCCAGGAATTCAAGATCCCGCGCGTCCTCGATACCGACGCCCTGCTGGCAGACAAGGATATCGATATCGTCCTGAACCTCACGGTGCCGCAAGGCCATGTGCCGGTGAACCTCAAGGCCATTGAAAACGGCAAACACGTCTTTGTCGAAAAACCGTTCGCGCTTTCAGTGGGTGACGGTAACACCGTGCTCGATCTGGCCAGGAAAAAAGGCGTGCTCGTTGGCTGCGCGCCCGACACCGTGCTGGGAGCCGGGTACCAGACCGTACGCCGCGAGATCGAGGCCGGCGCCATCGGGCGCCCCACCTCCGCCATGGCGTTCATGCTCTGTCACGGGCACGAATCCTGGCACCCCGATCCTGAGTTTTATTACCTCAAGGGGGGTGGCCCGATGCTCGACATGGGCCCCTATTACCTGACCGCACTCATCACCTGCCTTGGCCCCGTGCGCCGCGTCTCGGCCGAGACGGGTTTGGCCTTTGCCGAACGCACCATCACCAGCCAACCGAAGGCCGGCAGGAAGATGCCGGTGGAAGTCCCCACGCACCAGAGCGGCACACTCCTGTTCGACGGGGGCATCATCGCGACGGTGGTCATGAGCTTCGATATCTGGGCGAACAATCTGCCCCGCATCGAGATCCATGGCACCAAGGGAAGCCTTTCCTGCCCCGACCCCAACTCCTTCGGCGGTCGGGTGGCACGGAACACCGGGGACAAAAATGGATGGCAGGACATTCCAAACCTTAAGCGCTTCGGCGAGAACAGCCGTGGCCTGGGTCTGGCCGATCTGGCGCAGGCCGTGCAGGAGGGTCGTACACCGCGCGCTTCCGGCGCGCTTGCCCTCCACGTCCTCGAGGTCATGCTGGCCTTCGACAAATCAGCCAAGGAGGGAAGGCACGTGAATATTCAGTCCAAGATTGATCGGCCCGCACCGCGGACCGACGACGCCATCGCCTCGACACTCCCCTGAAACGCTGCAACACGGAGAACCCTGATGAATAAGAAAGCACTGGTAACGTGGGGCGGATGGGATGGCCATGACCCTCTTCAAACCTCATCCCTCGCCCGTGAAATCCTCGAAGCGGAAGGCTTCGACGTCGTCTTCGTCAACACGATGGAGGTCTACACCGATGCCGCCTTCATGGCCACGCTCGACCTCATCGTGCCGGTTTGGACGATGTCCGAGATCACGGGAGACCAATCCGCCGCGCTTCAGAACACCATCGGGGCCGGGTGCGGACTCGCCGGCTGGCACGGCGGCATGTGCGACAGCTTCCGCAAAGACACCAACTACCAGTGGATGACCGGCGGCCAATGGGTTGCTCACCCCGGCGGCATCATCCCCTACCATGTGACGATCACGAAAAATGACGACCCGATCGTCAAGGGCCTTGCAGACTTTGATATCACCAGCGAACAGTATTACATGCATACCGACCCGGGCAACGACGTGCTGGCCACCACCACCTTCGACGGCGGACACGCCGACTGGGTCAAGGGCTGCGTCATGCCCGTCGCCTGGAAACGCCCCTGGAAAAAAGGCAGGGTGTTCTACACAAGCCTGGGCCACGTACGGCAGGATTTTGAGGTGCCCCAGGTTCGTGAAATGGTGCGGCGCGGGATGCTCTGGGCCGCGCGCTGAAAAAGCGGCCATCGGCAGAAAGCCTCAAAAAGAGCGGATCATTCCCGCATAGACATCCACGGCCTGTTCAACCTGGGCCAGTTCAATAAACTCATCGGCCGTATGGGCCTGGGCAATGGAGCCTGGGCCAAAAACGACACAGGGAATACCGGCCTGACTGAAGAAGCCGCCATTGGTTGCATAAGGTGCCGTCCCGGACGCGCGGGATCCGGTCACGGCTCCGCAGGCTTCGGTCATGTGGGCGATAAACGCGTCCGCGCGGTTGCCCGCCAGCGCTGGATACCACTGAGACACCTCACACGCCACCTGAAGGCCGGGATAGCTGGCGGCGACGGGTGCGAGAAGGCCGCTCATGGCGGTTTCCAGATGGTCCCGGCGCTCTCCCGGCAGGCAGCGGCAATCGACCTCGAACTGACATCTCTCAGGCACAATATTGACCTTGGATCCGCCCTTAATGGTGCTCACGCATGCGGTCGGGCGGCCTAATTCCGGATGATTCTGATGCTGCAATCGCCCCGGCAACTCGCGATGGATGGCACCTATCATGTCCGCCGCGGCTTCCACAGCATTGATGCCGAGCCAGGGAACACTACTGTGGGCCGCCTTCCCGCTCAGGCTGACCCGGAAACGGACGGCGCCCTTGTGCGCGTACACCATGTTCATTTCCGTTGGTTCGGCGACAATGACCGCATCCATGGGGAGTCCCGATTCAACCAGCCGGGTGGCGCCCGTGGCACCCTCTTCCTCGTCGCCTGTCGCTGAAAAATGCAAGGTTACCGGGAGTTGACCTTCCTCATCCAGAATCTTGCGGATCGCCAGCAACATGGCCGTCATGGGGCCTTTGGTATCGCAGGCGCCCCGCCCGTAAAGGCGCCCGGCCCGGGTTTGCGGCTCAAAGGGCGGGATCGTCATGCCTTCCACGCCCACGGTATCCGCATGGGCATCCAGAAGCAGGGAACGACCTGTCTCTTTACCCTGCCAGGTCGCCACCATGTTGTACCGTCCGGGGGCCAGTTCGACGAGTTTCGTCTGCGCCCCCCAGGATTGCAATAAAGCCATCAGGAGTTCAGCCATAGGCCCTTCCCCGCAACCCACGCCGGGGGCCCGCGCCCCGGGATTCACGGAGGGGCACGCGACCAGGCGCCCTAATAAATCAACCACCGCTTTCGCACGGCTGACATCCTTCATGTCTTTTGCCTCCACAAAATCCTTGCATGCCAAAGATGAAGATCATAAAGTAACCAAACAGTTGGTTTAGTCAAGGAGATTTGTCATGACCCTGCCGGACACGCTACCCAAGCGCCTTTGCTCTGAAGCGGAGGTGGATGAACTGATGGCCCGACCCAACGATGCGCTAATCGACATGATGCGCCGGATCGAGGGGGACATCGCCATCCTGGGCATCGCCGGTAAAATGGGATTGTCACTGGGGGCTCTCGCGGTGAACGCCATCCGGGCGGCCGGCGTGACCCGGAACGTGTACGGGATCAGCCGGTTTTCCGACCCCGCCGCTCTCATCGCCCTGGAACAGGCGGGCGTCATCCCCGTCCGTTGTGATCTACTGGATCGCGCGGCGGTAAAAGGCCTGCCGAAAGTCCCCAACGTCATCTTCATGGCCGGCCGGAAATTCGGGACCGCCGGAGAGGAAGACCTGACCTGGGCCATGAACACCCTCGTTCCGGCGCAGGTCTGTGAACATTTTACCCGGAGTAGGATTGTGGCGTTTTCCACGGGCTGCGTCTATCCGCTCATCCCGCTGGACCGTATCGGGTGTGTTGAAACGGATCGCCCCGTCCCCGTGGGCGAATATGCGCAATCGTGCCTGGGGCGGGAACGCACCTTTGAATATTTCAGCCGGATCAACGGAACCCCCGTGTGTGTCCTTCGGCTTAACTACGCTCTGGATGTCCGCTATGGCGTCATCCATGACCTGGCACGGACGATCTGGGAGGGACGCCCGGTTGACCGGACCGTCGGGCACTTCAATGCGATCTGGCAGGGGGATGCCAATCGTCAGGCCTTGCTGGCGCTGGAACAGTGTTCCACCCCTCCCACCCTGCTGAACCTCACGGGCCCGGAGACCGTATCCGTGACCACCCTCGCGGAAACGCTGGGTCGCCTGCTGGATAAGACGGTGACCTATGCCGGTGAACCGGGTCCCACGGCATACTTGAATAATGCGGCCATGGCCCACGGCCTGTTCGGCTATCCCAGCGTCCCTTTGGCGCACGTGATCGCGTGGACCGCTGAATGGGTCAAACAAGGCGGGCGTTCCCTGGGAAAACCCACCCATTTTGAAGTTGCCGACGGCAAGTATTAGACAGGCTTGCAGGAGAGATATCCATGAAGATCAGTTCGATTCCAAAACCTTGTCTCGAGGCCTTCCGGCGGGGCGGGGTCATTCCCGCTCAACCGCTGGCCTTGAATGCCCAGCGCAAGCTTTCTGAGCGGCACCAGCGGGCGCTGACCCGATATTATGTCGACGCCGGTGCGAGCGGTCTTGCCGTGGGGGTGCATAGCACCCAATTCGAGATCCGGGATCCCTTGATCGGCCTGTTTGAACCCGTGCTGACTCTGGCCTCCGAAACCATTGATGCCGCCTGCGCCGGGCGCGGGCAGGGAATTTTGAAAGTCGCGGGGGTGTGCGGCAAAACGTCGCAAGCCGTCAAAGAGGCGCTCTTCGCCCGTGCCGCCGGTTATCATGCCTGCCTGTTAAGCCTGGCGGCGATGAAGGATGCGGAGATTCCAGTCCTCATTGACCACTGCCGCGAGATCGCGACCGTCATGCCGGTCATCGGTTTTTATCTCCAGCGTTCAGTGGGAGGCTGTCCCCTGCCCTACGCCTTCTGGCGCGAGTTCGCTGAGATCCCGAATGTGCTGGGCATCAAAATGGCCCCTTTCAACCGCTACCAGACCCTGGACGTGGTGCGGGCGGTTTGTGATGCCGGCCGGGAAAAGGATATCACACTTTACACCGGCAACGATGACAATATTGTGATGGATTTGCTGACCCCGTACTGCATCCGGACCGCGACGGGCCCGCGCGAGGTCCGCATCGTTGGCGGCCTGCTCGGCCACTGGGCGGTATGGACCCGGAAAGCGGTGGAGCTTCTGGCCGAGTGTCACCGCTGTGTCCGTGAGGGCGCCATCCCGCCATCCATGCTCACACGGGCCGTCGAAGTGACCGACTCTAATGGCGTGTTTTTCGATGTGGCCAACGGGTTTGCCGGATGTATTCCCGGCCTTCACGAGATCCTGCGCCGCCAGGGTCTCATGCCCGGCATCTGGTGCCTCAATCCTCACGAACAACTTTCGCCCGGACAGGCGGCTGAAATCGACCGGGTCCAGGCTGCCTATCCCCACCTCAATGACGATGACTTCGTAAAGGAAAACCTATCACGATGGCTGATGTAGTTTTTTATCCGGGCCACATGTCCCGGAGCAAGCGACATCAAGGGCAACCCATGCAACAGCGCGCCATTCAAACCCGTCACGCCATTCTGGCAGCCGCCCGGACCGAGTTCTCCTTGAAGGGATTTCACGGCGCGCGGGTGGATACGATCGCCGCCGAAGCCGGCGTTAACAAACAACGGCTTTATGCCAATTTCAAAAACAAGGCCGGTCTTTTCGCCGCCGTGTTGAAAGCTGTCTTCACCGATCTGGCCAGGGAAGAGAATGAACTTTTGAAACTGTCCATGCGGGACATCCCACGGCTGACAAAATTAATTCTGGACTGCTACGTCAGTCTCCACACCCGCCATCCTGAGTTTTGGCGTTTGCTTGCCTGGGAAAATCTGGAGGGAGGCCAACATTCCGCCGGACTGGCGGGGCTTAAGGATCCCGTCTTGACCCACCTCAGGCGTTTGTATGAACGGGGACAGAAGAGCGGCCATTTCCTGAAAAATGTCCCGTTTGAGGGATTCATTTTCAATCTCCTGGCGGTATCGTATTTCATGGTCTCCAATCGCCTCACCCTCAAGCAGTCAACGGGGCTCGACTGCTCCCGCCCTGAGGTTCGCAAAATTCTTTGCGAGGCTGTTGTCCGGCAACTGAGGAAAGACTACAAATAGAAAAGGACTACCATGAGAAAAATAAAGGTTGGACTGTACGGTGCCAATGGCCACCAGATTCAGGGGTCTTTGGCGGATCATCCTGACGGTGAATTGGCAGCCGTCGCCGCTCTTCCTGCATCGACCCTCCCGGCAGGAATCACCCCCCGTCAATACGCATCGCTCGACGAACTGCTGACCGACAAGGAGATCGAGGTCGTATCCCTCTGTTCGCCCCGCCGTGCCGATCAGGCACGGGACGCCATCCGCTGCCTGGAGGCCGGCAAACACGTTTACGCCGAGAAACCTTCCGCACTCACCGAAACTGACCTCGACGCGATCATCGCCACCTCCCGCCGGACCGGCCGGCACTACCACGAGATGGCCGGTGTGCTGGTTTCGCAACCTTACAAGGAAATGCGCCGTGTGATCCGGTCCGGCGCCATCGGGACCGTGGTACAGGTGCTTGCCCAGAAATGCTATCCGTGGACCGACTGGCGGCCTGCCGATGAAAATCAGGACGGTGGCCTGGGATTGCAGTGCGGGGTCTATGCCACGCGCTTCGTCGAACATATCGCCCAGGTGCGGATCAGCTCGCTGGAGACCCTCGAAACCAGTCTGGGAAATCCCGTGGCCGGCAGCAGGTGCCGCATGGCGGTATCCATGATCATGCGGCTCGAAAACGGCGGGGTGGCCAGCGCGGTTTGCAACTATCTGAACCCCATCCAGAAACGGTGCTGGGGCTACGAAATCCTGCGCGTATTCGGAACACAAGGGATCATCGAGTCCAATGCCGACGACAATCGCGGCCGGTTGTTACTGCTCGGTCAACCTCCCCGTGAATTGGATCTCTCCGCACCGTCGGAGGACTATTTCACCCTGTTCCTGCGGTCGCTGCTGGGCGGTCCTGCGATGCCCTTGTCGCTTGAGGAAGAACTCAGCCCCACCCGCTGGGTCATCCGCGCGAAGTCGCAACATCAGCCCTGAAACCTGCTTAAGGAATTTGCCTTTTCAAAGATACACCAGAACAAAGGACATTATGAAAAACAACAGACTAGGGGTTACGTTCTGGCTTTCATGCTTCATTATCGCGAAAGGATGCACGCTGCTCACGGCGGGAGAAATTGACCCACAACGGGGCAACCCGGACCCGGACGGAAAAATCACCTGGTATGACGGCTCCCTCCTCACACTGGCAGGGAAAGCATGGACTAACACGGAGTCCTATTATGACCGCCTCCCGGCAAAAGCCAAAGCCGTTGTCCCAAAAGACGTCTGGGATTTCAGCCGTGACGCCGCCGGAATGTTTCTACGATTCTCGTCCGACGCCTCCTCCCTGGACGTGCGCTGGGCACTGGTGAAGAACGATATGGGGTTCCCTCACATGCCCGCCACGGGCGTGAGCGGAATCGACCTCTACATTAAAGACGACCAGGGGAACTGGGTCTTTGATGCCGTTGGCCGCCCTCGCAATATCTCGAAAAACAAAGCTCACTTCAGCTTAACGCCAGGCGCCCAATACCTTTTGTACCTGCCTATCTATAATGGCCTGAAATCGCTTGATTTCGGCATTCCCAAGGATAAACACCTTTCCACACCGGATCCGATTGACCCGAAAACCCACAAGCCCATCGTATTTTACGGCACCTCGATTACCCAGGGAGGCTGCGCGTCCCGCCCGGGCATGTCTGCCACAACCCTCGTGGGCCGACGGCTCGACATCCCCATCATCAATCTGGGGTTCTCCGGAAGCGGCCGGATGGAGCCTGAATTAGCCAACCTGCTGGCCGAACTCGATCCTGCCGTCTATGTCGTGGATTGTCTCCCCAACATGACAACCCGCTGGATTGCGGAACGCACTGAGCCCTTTGTCAAAATCCTGCGTCAGACACATCCTGACACTCCGATTCTGCTGGTCGAGGATTCCAGCTTCAAACACATCACCCCGACCGAGAAAGGGATTGTCCTGCGGCAAATCCATGAAAAATTAAGAAAAGACGGCGACAAGAATCTGTATTTCCTATCCAATGAAGGAATGTTGGGCAGTGATTTTGACGGAACCGTCGACGGAGTTCACCCGAACGACCTGGGTATGTCCCGGCGGGCGGAAGTGTTCATCAAGGCCCTGACTCCCCTGCTCCATTTGCCGGCAAGCGCCGCCAAGCCATAGAGAGAAAGGAAACATACGGTCGCCAGAAATGGTGGCTATTCCTCGCCGCCAGAGGGTCTACCGGCCTGAGGTCAGGCCGGCTCCATATTGAATTTCTTTTGGAGCCGGGGTGACCTCGCCCCGGGCTTCTCCCGCCAACTGTCGGAAGGGCGCCCCTTTTTCTGACGGCGTTACAGGGCGGGTTTTAACCCCTCCCACCGGACATTCCACAAACCGTTGTCGGGGAACCCCGGCGCGTGGCGGGCCGGGGCCCCATCCCAGCCGGCGGCCATCATGGCCACCGCATAGAGCAGTCCGCCGTTACCTGGTAAATAGGGGCAAGGCCCGCCGATACAGACACCGCGGGCATCGTAACGATTCTTGGTCCCTGCTTTTTTCAAGAGCATGTCTACAGCCAGTTGTGGCTCTCCCAGCCGCGCCGCCGCCATCGCCACCCATGGGAAATCCCAACCCCAGACGCTGGACCATTTCCATGTATCATGCACTTTCCACAGTGTCCTCCGGGCGACCTCCACATCCACACCCTCACCGGGTGGCAGCATTCCCACCACGCAGGCCGGGTCCGGATGCTCCCAGTTCAACCGGGTATAGGTATCCGGCCAGGCCGCTGCGCGGAGATAGACGTCCTTCCTCACCGGCAAGGGTGCCAACCTGGCTCCAACCGTGTCCCATTTCGGCACCCGCGTCAGTCCCAGCCGTTCGCGCCAGACCTGCGCCGTGCGGAGGCCAAACCGCCAGTAGGCAAGTTCGAATACCGTGTTCTCGGTGGTTCCCTGCTCGCTCACGGGCATAACCGGAGAGAGTGAATAATGACCGGTCGAGACGTCACGACGTGGATATGACGCCATGAAGGTTGCCGTCCCGAACACCAGGTCCTTCCACTTTTCCAGCGTTGACCGCGTCGGCTGCAGACGATATTCCAGTTCCGCAAAATGGATCGGGTGCGGTTGTTTCCATAGAAGGACGTTATTACCCTTCCACACCGAGTTACGGCCTTCCGGCCCCGTCATTTTAGGCCACATCATCCCCTTGTAGCCGAGTTGTCGCGCCAGGGCCTCGGCGCGTGGCCGTGCCCGCTCGTAGAACCCATGGACCGCCCGGTCCGCAAGTTCCAAACGGCTCCACAGGGCGTAGTGCGCCATGTGCCACCAGACCATCTCCATATGAAACTGGCCACTCCAGGGATCGATGTCCATCAACCCTGCCTCGGAAGGAGGAAGGCTGCCCGCCGACTGCGCTGCGAGAAGATATTGTGAAAGCACAATGCGCCGCTCCAGTTCAGGGGCCCGCGGATCCGTGCTCCCGGCTAGATCAATAACACCGCCCGAAGTCCAGAACCCCTGCCAATGTTCCGCACAGGCCTGAACGGTCGCCATGAATCCAGGCAAAACCTTCGGCAGGATCTTCCGACCGAACGCACACTGCACGTCAAGCCACGCCGCTCCGCCGGAACGCAGGCTGAATCCGCGATCCACCTCTTCAAGGTTCCCGCCATCGGACCATGAAAGCCGGACGCAATAACGAGTTTCGTCCACCAAGCGAACCAAATTCACAGCGTTCTTTTGCCGCCGGCCGATTTCCGTACGGTGTCCTTTCTCTTGGCCAAAGTCACCCATCCAGGCCGCCCCACACTCCAACTGCGGGCAGGAAAAATCGAGGGTCACAGACAATTCATCCATTTCGAGAAGCGGCGACTCCACGCGCACGGCCACCAGGTCATGCTCGGGATGGACACAGGTCTGAACCTCGACGATCTGGCCCCGCAGTTTGAACCAGCTCCGATGCAACCCCGTCCATAGATCATGGGTGCGCGAAAGGTTCTTGATTTCCGACGCCAGAATATTTTTCCGTCCCTTGACCCAGGTCAGACGCAGGCGACCGAGATTCAAACGATGCGGATTCTGATACATCCACTTGGCGAGGGGTTGGTGTTCGGCTGGCCACACCTGCTCTCCCGTGAGACGGCCTTGCTCAAACGTGCCGGTAAAGGGGATATCTTCCATCCGGTACCCGGCGGGCAACGGGAAGTTATGCCAACCCCAGTGCGACAGGATATTGCCACCGATAGTTTGCAGGCCTGTTCCATCCGCATTGAAACAGAATTCGCCGTTGCCGAGCGGAACCTGACCCGAGGGCTCATCCCAGGTGATGTTATGGCGCGCTGTCAGCGCACGCCGATCGATGGGTCTCGGGCCTGCTTTCACTATTTCCAACCTCATTCTTGAGCGAGTAGTTTAACTACGTAACACGCGAATAAATAATCCATACTTGTCCCGAATTTCGCTGTTTCGTAGTGATCCTGCCTGCTGGATTTCAGCTCAAGGCTTCAGCAGGAGAATGTCCCCATCGCCCAGGCTCGGAAAGGTCGCCACCAGCAGGTCGCCCTTCCGCTCAAGCGGGACCGTCTCGCCCGTGGCGACCGACGTGGCGCTCTTCATGTCTCCCGCCTCCCGGATCTTGATCATCACAGGGCTCTTGATGCGCGCGGCCCAGTTGATCAGGACCACGGCCAACGCCCCGGTCTTCCGGTTACGGAGCATATGCCCCTCCACAAAAGCCGCGTCTTCCATGATGCTAGAGGCTCCCTCCGCATCCACTACCGGACGGACCCCGGCGTCCAGAACCGGCCCGGCAATCCAACTCCGTTTGTCCGCGCGATACCATTTCGGATCCTTATCCGTGTAAGTCATCGCCTCCCACGCATATTCCACGCCCGCGTAGGTCCCGATCACCCAGGCCGTGCCTTTTCCGTAACGGTGCCGGACAACCGCAGCCTTGCCATCCGCATAGGTCGCCATCACATCCTCACCCTGCTTCGGATCGAATACCTCGCGACCCACGACGGGCATGAAGGATCCTTTCAAGGGACCCTTGCCGGTGACCGTGGCACCCTCCGGCGGTTCGCGCTGTTTCCTCACGGCGCCCAACCGGGTGCCGCCATAGCCAGGGACACCGCCCCAGGTGTCGAATGTAGCGCGGGAGGCCAGACCAAATACCGGCCAGAGGATCTCCAATGGACGGTCTGATTCATCCCGGGCCATGCCCCAGCCGCTGGTGACCAGCGTACCGCCGGCCTCAACCCACTTCACCAACTTCGCGGCAACATCGCGCCGGATATTACAACCGCTGATGACGATGACCTTGTATCGACTGATATCTTCGGTCATCAGGAGCCCTTCATCGAGCGCGTCCATGGGAATATGCGCATGCGTGAGCGCGGTGTGCACCCACTTGGCGTTCTCGTAGGACGCAGAGCCGGACATATACTCCGCGGTCAGCGGTCGCACCACGGCCACGGCGGCGGGCACCGCCCAGTCGGAATCGTACGTCACCTCTTCGCCCCCCGCGATGATCCGGTTCACCAAGCCAATCTCCTTGAGCCTATCGAGGCTTCCGCCAAAGCCGTCCCCCTTCACATACTCCGGCCCATACGTGTACCAGTAGATCATCCGCACCCCGCGGGCCACCGCCGCCAGGGACCGTTGGATCGGCGCCCCGCGATGGGCCTTCACGTAGATGCCGAACTCCTTATTCAGGAAGCGGTTCAGGCTGCGGCCCACGTCGCACAGGTAGCTGTCCCACTGCCAGATCCGCCAGTCGCGGTTGGAGGTCTCATACACAAAAGCGTTATCGGCATGGCGGTAGAAGTTAAAGAAGTCCAGGCTGTGTCCGGCCAGCAGGAATGTGTTGGCACGCAGGGCGAAGGAATAGGCCCACGGCTGAGTCGCGGCAGGTGTGTTCGTTTCGCCGCGCGCCAGGGCCTGGCGTTTGCGTTCGTTGATGGCATTGTAGGCATCGCGAACCGGTTCAAAAGCCTGGGCCGAGGACTCGCAGTTGAAGCGTGCGGAATAATACCAGAGGAGCGACTCCCCCTCCTTGCTGAGGCGGCTCACGCGGTTGCTCACGGGAACCTCCAGCACTTTGCTGTCCCATTCCAGGGCATGCAGGCGTTCCTGGGCGGCTTTCAGGTTCTTCCTTACCACATCATCAGTCTGCGCGGGGGCCAAGGCATCATCCAGAAGCCCGCCCACCTTGTCGGCCGCCACGTTCATTTGATCCATGCCGCCATCAAATTTATTCTTCATCTTCGCGTCATACGCCGCCTGCACCATGTTGAGGGTGTTGGAAAGCTCCACCTGACTATCGAAATAGGTCCGTGCCCAGTATCCATAAGAGGACCGGATGTCCTCCCACGAGGTGGCGCCGAAATCAGCCAACGTGCGCCCGTCTGCACGCACGAACTCGCGAAAGGCCTCCCGGCAGTAAGGACAGCAGCCCTGATGCGCCTTGCCTTCCGGTGCACCGTCGAACAAGCTTCCGATCTCATCAACCGTGCGATCCCAGATCTGGTCCACGCCACTGTTTGTATCAGAGGCAAACGCCTTCTCGACGTTTGGACCGACTTGGGCCTTCACCTCTTTCTGGAGAGGAGAGAAGGGACACCCCTGCCCCATTTTCGGGTCGGGCTTCCTGACGCCGGCGGCGATACGGATAAAGTCCATTCCCTGGATCGGGTAGCCGCCTCCGCTGCCCTGCTGGAGGCGGGTAAAATTCGCGGCGAGGCCTTCCTTCTTTTTACGTTGTTCAGCAAAGAACGCCGGAACCGTAACGGTGCTGTTCATCCCCATCCATCGCAAAATTTCAAACTCGGCCAGGAATGTCTCAGGGTCGGACGTCCTGATCGCGTACCCCCCCCCTTCTCCATAGCCGTAACAGTCTGTGCTGATCGAATAAAGCCGCGGCAAAGGCCGATCCATCCCCGGCGTCTCCTTCAGCGCCTGGAGTTTCTGATGCACGTAATCCTTCAGACTGCCCACCTTCTCAGCGAACTCCGGTTTCGGCGAGCCGTCCGGATTGATAAGACGAGAGGGCACCACCACTCCCAGAGTATTGCCTTTCGCCCCGGTCACGCGAAACCGTTTGAGCAGTTGCCCGTTGTAGAGGAATTCAAACTCAAGTTCCGTGTTGGATACGGGTGATTTCTGCCCCACCACCCCGAAGGTCAGGAAGAAGGCCCCGCCGAACACGCTGATGGGGTTCTCCTTGGACCAGACCCCTGGTACAAGATACACCTCGTCGGTAGTCTTGCCTGCCACCACGAACCGGTCCGGTGTCTTCGGCGCACTCAGCGCAGCGTCGAGTAGCGCCCCCTGTTCAAGAGCATCCTGGCTGGTCAGCGAATTCGCGCCCAAATCCGGTGCAGCAGGCGGCGGCGGCTTTTCGGTCGTCAGGTTTCCCGACACAGATGACCCGCCCAACCCTTCACCACCGTAGCGCCAAGCAATCGATGCCGGCTGATCCGGCGAAAGCTTCGTCACACGGGCCCGGACCATTACACTCGTCTTCGATGGAACAGCAGCCGACCCCTTATCCCTGGCAACTTTGGCGGGCGGTTTGGAATGGGGCACATTCTGTTCAATGACTTCCCCGAGAACGGGATCCTCCTCCGCTCGGGCTGCGTTAAACGCCAGAAGCGTGACCACGCTGAAAACCGTCGATAATATGGCTTTTGTTTTGAGCATTCTCAGCCTCCTTGTTAGGTGCAGTCCTTATGGCCTCACTCTACTTAATTTAGAATCCTGTCTTTCGAATACCTAAGCGCTTGATGCTTTATACGCTAGACATCCTCCGTCATGGCGGCTTCTCGTTTCGCGCGCGAATATATCCCGTTTCTTAAGGTAACAAAAGACTTCCGGTTTAACCGCTCACTCCCATCGAAACAGGAATGGACCCTGAATCCAAAAGGTAAACGCCACTATTCTACGTGGAAAGACACGGGCACACAACGCCCGCCCGACGGCATTTGGTCCGCCCTGATCCGCAGGGATCAGCGCTTGATTTCACCCTGTGCCCGGTCTATCGTCCTCGCCGGAAACAGCGATACACCGCATGTTGGAGCGTAAAGAGGGAGGCGAAAAAAACATGAGCGATCTTCTGGTTCTGGATAAAAAGCAGTTTCGCGACAAGGTACACGCCTGTTGGATGGGGAAAAACATCGGTGGGACGCTGGGCGAACGCTGGGAAGGAACGAAACACACACTGGCGCTGACATTCTATGACCCTTTGCCCGCCAAAGCCTCTCCGAATGACGATCTCGACCTGCAGCTTGTGTGGTTAAAGATGCTGGAGGTAGAAGGCCTGGACCCCTCCGTCCGCACCTTTGCCGAATACTGGAAGCAGTATGCGACCCGGTACCCGTGGGGTGAGTATGGGTTCTTCATGCGTAACTTTGACCGTGGACTGCGCCCGCCCGTGGCAGGTTGTTTTGAAAACTATTTTGTCGACGAGATGGGATCTCCCATCCGGAGTGAAATCTGGGCCTGCCTTCACCCGGGCGATCCGCAGGCGGCGGCACGAATGGCATGGAAGGATTCCGCTCTGGATCACGCCGGCGGCGAGGGAATGTACGGGGAGATGTTCTGGGCGGCCCTCCAATCCGCCGCCTTCGTTGAGAACGATCCCCTGACCCTGATCCAGATCGGTCTCAACATGATTCCCCTGTCAAGCCATGTGGCCCGGGCCGTTCGTGAAGCGGTGTGGTGTCATCAGAACGGAAAGAACTGGGGCCAAGCACGCGAGAGAATCTTCAGTCAGTTTGGTCATATTCAGCCCTGCAATGCGGTGCCCAACCATGGTTTCACCATTATTGGCTGGCTCTACGGGCAGGATTTCGGCGATCAGCTCTGCAAGGCCGTGAATTGCGGCTATGATACGGACTGCACGGGGGCGACTCTGGGAGCCCTGCTCGGCATCCTCAATGGGTCGAACGGCATTCCGCAGAAATGGTCGGCGGCGATCGGGGGGCAGATCGTGCTGCACAAGTTCACGGGAAACTGTGACGCTCCTGCAACCATCGACGAACTAACCGAACGAACGGTTGCGCTCACTGAAAAGGCCATCGCAGTCAGAACGGACGTTGCCTGGGGCGCCACCCGTATTCTCCCGTCGGATCTGCGCACGCGCCTGTTCCGCAACGAACTGGCAAGGGAAGCGCTGAAGCAGGACGTGCAGGCCGGGATCGAACGGTGCGGGGATCGCGACGTCTGGCTCCACTATGGCGGAGAACCGGTTCTGCGGCCTGGAATCGGCAAGGAAGTTGAGATTTCCGTTAGTCCCGGTCCTATGCCCGCGATCGCCCTCCACGTTCCGGCTCGCTGGGAGTGTACCCGTCTGGGCCCAGCCCGTTTCCGTCTACTCGCGCCGGAAAATGCCATAGCCGGCAAAAATCTTATTTCCGTGACTATCGGGAAAGAAAAAGTGGACTTCATGGTCCTCGGACCAAGTGAGGCCAAGGGATTTGAAGCCGGTGCGAATGTGGAATCCTGCCCACGTTGCCGAGCCAGAGTCGAAGCCTGCATGTGCCCGCCGGACAAATGATCGGCGGCTAGGAACGGCCGCCCTCCCAAGTATCAGGGGAGATCTCACCCCGGATCCAACAAGGGGCGAAGCCTGATCTACGCCCCTGGCGGACTCCGATACTCGAACTCCGCCAACGCGGCACATTTCCCGGCCAGGTACTCCGCCAAACGCTGATCCAGTTCCCGGTAGCGGGCATCGATCAGCCCGAACCGGCCCTGGATCTCCGACATTCCTTCCGGCTTGTTGAGGCGCAACCACATGCGGCGGAATGAGTTCTCGAGATCACGTAGAGCCTTCCTCACAAGCGGAATACGCCGCCTGACCGCCCGCAACCCCGGCCGGTTCCCGCGCCGATACGCCACCATCAGGTCGGCACACAGGCTATAGCGCTCCGTATAGAGCCGCGCCACACTGTAGGCATACCCCAGATCCCCGCAGGTGCGATCGCCGGAAAGCGGACGCAGTTTATCCGCCAGTTTCTCATAATAGCGGACAACCTTGGCCATCCGGCGCGGATCGTCCTTGGCCCATGTGCGAAACACCGTCTCGCCGAAGGGGTCGTCCCACAATGAGAACCGCGGCCTTTCGGCGATGCCGCCCCGGTCGCTGGCCAGATACAGATCGCTGGCCAACTGGTGGGCGGCATAACTGCCGCCGCACACGGCCGCAAAGCGTTTCTCGAGCCGCGCGGGCGAAGGCTTGGTTGCGCCATAGGCCAGGTCGGCGCAATAGGCAATGCCGGCAAACGCCGAATCGTGATCGCAGTAGGCCCCGTTATCGCCCCACATCGTGAACAGCACTTCCTTGAGTTTGGCCTGATAACAGGCCCGCACACAGGCGCCCGCGTTGGCCTCGGTGAGCCGGCGATCGTACCAGTGCATGTTCCACGTCCAGATGCCGGACCCCATGAGCGGCTCCTTGCCGAGTTTGCGGTGCCGTTCGATCCAGTCGAGGTAAAAGGCGGGATCGTCGTGGTAGTAGTCCCAGTAGACAAGGTCGACATCGCGGGGAATACGCCTGGCCACGCGGGGCGGGATGACCGTCTTGAGGTCGTAGTATTCGCCCGTCTTGCTGCCCAGCCGGAAATACATGTCCGACCAGATCATGGGCTTCAGTCCGTGTTTCCGGCAGATGGCCGTCACTTTCTTCAGGTGTTCATTGAAAAGCTCAAAACCGTTCCGGTATCCGTGCTGGTCTAGATAGCGCCCGCGCCCGAGGTCATGGGTCTCATCCATCCCGATATGGATGCGGCGGGTGCGGATGATCCCCGCCCAGTGCGCCACCATCTTGTCGATCAGCTCATAGGTCTTGGGCTCGCCAACCATCAGCACCGAACTCGTGTCACGCACCGGCTGGTAGGCGGCATGGCGCAGGATCTTTTCCAGGTGACCGAGCGTCTGGATGCACGGAACGACCTCGATATTCAGCTTCGCCGCCGCCGCGACGATGGCCGACAGTTCCCCGGCCGTATACGCGCCGCGCTGGTATCCAAAGTAGGGTTCGCCCGGTAATTCGTAAGTTTCTTCCGTGTACAGCATCACCAGGTTGTACCCCAGCAACGCCAACCGCGGCAGCCACACCCCGGTCACATGCTCGGCCCTCATGACCGCATTGCGGGAGCAGTCCAGCATGACCCCGAGTGTCTCGAAGGGGGTGGTTTCACGGTAAACGCCACCCGCCGGAACCAGCCCCGCCTTCAACGCGCCCAGAGCTCGGCCGGCCTGGGCGGGCGTATGGTACCGAACCACCGCCTTGGCCCCCTGCCGTTCAACCTCGCAAAGCCCGGCCTCTGTCGTCCGCTCAAACCTTATCCCAACCTTCCCGCCCGGACACTCCAAGCCAGAATAGCCTTTGCTAAACAGGTTGAGCAACCCATTCAAGTTTTCCGGATCTTGTGTCGCAGAGCGTTTGATCCCCGTGGTTTTTGTTTTCATGGGTTCTCCTGTTTGCCATCACGTGTGCGCGATGGAAGAGCGGTCCTCGGCATCGGGATCGGGAGGAAGGGGTTCCAGCGCCGGGGTACTCGGGCAACTGTCAGGAATTCTCACCGTGGCACGCACCCAGTGAACGGCATTGGTGATCACGCGCTGGACTTCGGCCTGGTGGTAACTCGGATACGTTTCGTGCCCGGGGCGGAAGTAGAACACCCGCCCGTTGCCACGCCGCCATGTTGCACCGCTGCGAAAGACTTCCCCTCCCGTGAACCATGAAATAAAGATCAGTTCATCCGGATCAGGAATACCAAAGGGTTCGCTATACATTTCTTCGGCCGGTAGCTCAAAATGGGAGGGAAGACCGGCGGCAATGGGATGAAGCGGGGCAATCACCCAAACCCGTTCCTTGTCGGTCGACTCCCGCCATTTCAGCGAACACGTCGTCCCCATTAGACCCTTGAAAACCTTCGAATAGTGCGCCGAGTGCAGCGCGATGAAGCCCATCCCTTCCAGCACCCGCCGCCTCACCCGCTCCGCCACTTCGTCGGCGACCTCGCCATGGGCCATGTGCCCCCACCAGACGAGCACATCCGTTTCGTCTAGCACCTCGGCGGTGAGACCGTGCTGATTTTGGTCCAGACAGGCGGTCGAGACTTTCAGGGAGGGATCCCGGCGTAAAAACGCAGCAATCGTTTCGTGCATGCCGTCGGGATAAATTTTTGCGACTTTTGGATTCTTCTTTTCGTGGCGGAACTCGCCCCAAACAAGTGTGCGGATGGTTGTCATAGGTCACAGCTAACAGAGAGGATTAGTTTTGTCGAGAGGTTCTTCCATTGCCCTCACAGCCCCAAAGGATACGGCACGCATCACGTGATTCCATGCTTTTCCAAGTTTGCGCGGATCGATTTCTGATCCGGACCGCTGGCACCCTTCAGGTGGATGCCTCGTGCCGACCCCAGTTGTTCGCAGACGGCATCCAGGATATTAAAGTCACCCAGAAGCTGAATCAGCTTTCCGGCCCGGCGCACCTTCCTGAACACCTCCGGCCAGTGTGCGCAATCCGGCTGGCTGGGGCCCGGGATCCACTGCACCCCTTTAAGAGGTGCCATTGTGAGAATCGAATCCAGATGCGGAAGCTGCCCCACCCCGTCCAGATGGTAGACGGTATTCGGGAGTTTTTCGCAGGTTGCCGCCAGTTCAGGCTTCACAAATTCATCGAACATATCAGGTCCGATCATGTAACAGAAGTCGCACTGCAGGATGTAACTCGGCTGATCCGAGTAGAGGGCAGACCAGTCGGAGTAGCCCGGGTTTTCAGGCTGCAGAATGCTGTTCAGGGCATTGAAGTACTGGTGCCAGGCCGTATGGGCTTCCCACGTGAGCCGCTTCACTTCCTCGGGATGATCATACAGGTCGAATAGAAGTTTCTCTCCCGGCCGAAATGCGGAAAGAATATCGAGATTGCCGCCAATGTCGGTCATACCCATCAGCACCTGCCCCCGCCATCGCTTCATTCCCGCCGCATAGATTTCACCAAGCCGGCGAAACCAGATATTGTCGGGATCGAACTGGAAGTGAAGGTCCTGGATATTCCGGTCCGTCTCCGGGTGGAACCAGACCCGTCCCGTGGAGTTGTCGAGCCTTCCACCGAGGAACGCGGCGATAACTCCGGGACCGAAACAGTCCATGTTGACGTACGGAAAGGAGTCTCCGAGATAGCTGTATGACGAAAGCTCGTAGTCGATCCGGTCAATCAGGCTTTCGGCAGGTAGGGTCAGGTCTGCGCAGGTGGACTGGGAAAGCAAGGGGACCTCGGGCTCACGCCGTCCGGGATCCCGGTCCCGCAGCGTAACCGGTATGAGGGGCCGAAGCAATTCGCCCCGCCACCACTGCCCGTATGCGGTCCTGATGCCCTGCCAACGACTCAGGTCAAAATCGATGCTCATTGTTTCATCCTTTCAGCCTCAAAGCCCTTGGGTGCCTGGTCACGGTCAAAACGTTTCATCGGCCTTCGGTGTCGCGTTGACGGGTGGCGCCTCGATGGCGGGAACATCCCCGTCGGCCGCCACCGCCGGTTCAGCCTCAATCCGGGGGGCAGAGTTGGTTATACCCGGGGTCGTCGCGACAGCAGGGGTGGGTGTGACCCCAGGTTTAACCTTGCTGAGAAGTTGTTTTTCGACATCCGCGCGCAACTCCAACAAGGACGGGGTTGCGGCGAGATCATCAACGGCCGTGGCCGGGTTCTCCACATGACCGGCCAAATAGAGTACGGCCACTGCCGTCGCAAATCCTTCGGCTTCGCGGGCTATGTTCATGTTGCCCATCCAGAGGTGTGCTTTATTCAACTCCACAGGATCAGCGGGTCTGCTCCCGACACGTCCGGGTATCGCCTTGAGCGCCTCGAGTCGAGCCCGGACGCTGGTGGAGGAGACCATCGGAAGGATACCTCGCCCCCACGCCCCGTTCGTCGTTCCGGCCAGGATCAGGGTCCGGAGCAACAGGTCATTGGCGCGTATCGAAGCCGTCTCCTCTCCACCCTGAGCAAGCGGACGCGCCAACGTCAGGATAAGGTCATAGTCTGTCATCTTCAACACGGGCCTTACGGCTGGTTTTGGCAGGAAGGTCGCCAGCATGGCATCAAGCTCTCTCCGGCTTCCGGCCAGACCCGCCAGATAGGGCTCATTGAAGGCTTTCCTCACGCGTTCCATGCCTGCCACCT
Organism: PVC group bacterium; assembly: GCA_945870225.1. Taxonomy (GTDB): domain Bacteria; phylum Verrucomicrobiota; class Kiritimatiellia; order CAIKKV01; family CAITUY01; genus CAMBRF01. The sequence continues at coordinate 38,647 of CAMBRF010000005.1, forward strand.
CACCCACGCTATTCAATGCCGCCATCCCTTGAAGGGTACTGGCAGACGTCACAGGGGAAGAAAGAGGCGGGAAACCTTTCGGGTCCGGAGGCACGGGAAGCGTGGACGTAAAGGCCGCAAACTTGGTCACCGGTTGGTGCAAGTTGCATTCGCCCCAACGACCGTCCCTGGCCTGCTGCGCCGCCAACCCATTCGCAGCCCGCGCCATAACGGCATCAGAGCGTTCCGGGGGAGGCAAAGGCGTCGCTTGTACTCCAAGTTTGCGGGCGATTTTCGGCCTCAACGACTCGATGGGTAAACGTTTCTGCCCGGAAGCGATGGACAGGGCTGTCAGCGCGACCCAGGAGCTTTCCATATCGGCCACGGTCTGGTTATACAGACAATGGTCCGCCCCGGGTAAAAAGATCTTGGGATCGGCGTTGGAGTCCGGCGTCCACGCTTGCTCCACACTCCCGAACCGGACCCCGTGCTGGCAGCATTTCGCCACAAGCGCTTTCTGATTGTTCAGTTCCCTGAGGGCCTCATCCCTTGCGGCCTCCGCCGCCTTGCTGAACTTCTCCTTGAGCCTCAACTCCTTTTTCTGAAGGTCGGCGAATGCGGCCAGATAGTCCCGCAACAGCGCCGCCAGCAGACCGTGATGCACACAGATCGGACCCCATAACCCGCGCGCCGGTCCTTCCGTAATCTGACCATCCAGCAATCGCGACACGAGCTGTTGCGTCAGGGCCTCAGCCTGATCGCCGGGGGTCCCGGCAAAAACAGCCGTCAGCCAGGCCAGATCCCAGGTCTGGTCCGGCAGGCCGAAGGTGCCCACATGCCCTTGAAGATTCTCCAGCATCCGCTGCATAACGGGATCGGTATCCGCCACACCGGCCTGCCGTAGAGCATAGACCGTCAAGGCCGCATCCCCCACAGTACGGGCGCTCCAAGTGATAACACCGCTATTGTCGTACTGAAAGGGACGCCGGTACTCCTTGATAATCGGACCTTTTGGATCCGGCACCAACCCCTCCTGCTCAACCGTCTTGACGCCGATCTTCCGCACCGGCCTTTTCGCAACAACCTTCCGGGGAGCCTCACCAACGCTGCCGGGTATGAAGGTCACTACGTTGGAATACTCATACACAGGACTTTCCACCGTATACGTCTTCCTGCTGTATCGAGACACGATGTTGGTCCAACTGATCACCTTGCGATGTTGGACCGGGCCGACAATCCACCCATCGGGATCCTCTGCCCCTTTCTGCTTCAGCCAATTGACACCCTGAGCCATCGCGACGCGCGCCGCGAGTTGGAGGTCTTCCGGAGCCACCGCCGGCAGAGCGGTGTTCTGCCCATACCCTTTGCCGCAGGCCAACGCAACGGCCATCAGCAAAAAGAGTTTCAGCCCACGCTTCACGCCAGCCCCTTCAGAAAGTCGGATTTTACTCATAAGCTTAGCAAACCCTCCGTTATTCATGTCGACGCTCAAGGTGTTGGAATGTACCATATGCCCCCATTGCGAACTACTGATATTGCCGGAAAATGCTGCTCAACAATACCAAGGGGAACCCAATGTCACGCATGATCATCGCAACGGCCGGTGCGCTTCTGCTGGCCGCCGTATCTGTACAGGGTGCAGAGCACACGGCCTTGGTCAGCGGCGACTGGTCTTCGCTGAATACATGGGGCGAAGCCATCCCGGGGGATGGCGATTCAATCATCCTCCGCGACGGGGTAACCGTGACGGTTTCCGACGACAGGATCATCGGCACATCGGGCTCTAACGGGACCGTCGCCGTCAATCTACAGAAGTCGGGGGCACTGGTGATCGCCAAGGGCGGCATCCTCCGCGTCCGTGGCGACGTGGTCTACACCAAGGGAATAGATGCGATTACCACGGCCGTCACCGTGCAGGGCGGCGGCATCTGGCGCTGGGATGCATCGAAAGCCTCGGTGCCGCAGGCAACCTGCTACAACTTCCATCCTTCCGGGGACATGGGCTTTCGCGGATTTGTGCTGGCCGGCACAGCCGAAGCCCATGCCAGTCTTGATTCCGATCCCGCCGGCGGTGCCGGATATTTCACCCGGAAGGACAAGCATAATGGCGGACAGTTCCAATCTGCGTACGGGGATATCGCGCGCATCGGGGACGCGCAGACGCCGGGATGGGACCTCGGGTGGTTCAGGAAGCCTGGCGGAGTCACCTGGGACGTGCAGCATACCTCATTCACACAATGCGGGATGATCCGAATCGCCGTGGCGAGATACCCTGGCGGACTATTCAGGCACACACGCAACATCCACGAGGCGACGCGTTCAAAGTTCGTTTTTTCGGCACTTCTCGGCGGTTCTGCGAGCAATGGTGTGCGCGCGTTGACCGGAAACGTCCTGGATGTCGCCGCGCTCGAAAACAGCATGGCCGATGGCTACACGATCACCGGCAATTATTTTGGCGGCGGGCTGAGTGTATTACGCTTGTCGCCTTCCTGGGCCCGGTGTGAGGGAAACTTTTTTCGCATGTTCGACAAGTGGCGTTACATTTCCGGTCACCGTCTGGGCGACTCATTTGTGTTTCTCGACCGGGACTGGGACAATCCGCATGTGCTCGAAGGAACCAGTGAATATGATGTTGAACTTGATGGGCTTATCCTTTCGCATGCCGGTACGGCCAATTACGACTCGGGCGAATGGCTGCATATTTCCCACCCGGGTCTCCGGCGTAGCATTTTTCTGCCGAATATATACGGCTACTGCAGCGGCGAGATCATCGCCATACTCGGTCCGGCATCGGGTAAACGATGGGAATTCGAGCACAACACCTGGTTCGGCGGTTTCAAGAAAACAAAGGAGTATGCAGCCATCCAGTATTCCGAACACGGCAATACAAGTTCCGGCGTGGTTAAATCATTTCGGTCGAACATCCTGTGGAACCCGCAACTACCGGGCAAGGAAGCCAAGTTCTTTAAGATAAACGATATCCACAGCATGAACGCTGATCAACGCGGTGAACTTCCCACGCGTGACGTAGGGGAGCCGAAGAATATTGACTACAATACGGGTTGGAAATACACCCCGGACAAGGATGTCGATTTTCCAAACAAGGGTCATTTCAACAATTGGGGAAAAGGCTATATCGGAAACTGGTCCAGAACGCCGGGCGAGCACGACATCGACGTGGACCCCCGATTTGTCGACTACCAGCGCGATCTGCCGCTCTTTGCCACAAAATGCCTGGGTATAAAGCCGTCACGCGGGGAATGGTCGGCCACACCCGCCAAGCCGTACGTCACGGGTGACACGGTGATTAATAAGACCATTATTTTATGGGGTTTGCCCGTGCTGTATCGTTACATCGGCACAGGCGCCAATCCTGAGCCGGGGCTGGGGACGCGCAAGGAGGGCGATATTGGCAAATGGCGTGACAGTTGGGAATGGGCCAGCCTGTATTATTTGCGCGAAGGCGTGCGCACCGGACAGAAATTTGGCGCGGATGACATCATCATGCACCTGATCAAGTGGGTTCGCACGGGCTATGCGCCGACAAACCCCTTACTCAAAGGCGCGGCTCACGACGGAACTGACATCGGGGCCGTACCTTTTGCGACCGGACAGCCAAAATCTGAACCATGATAGGAGTTGTAAACCATGCCGGAATTCAAACCGTTGGCGTTCAAAACAAATTTTCCTGAAGTCGTGGTGCGCCATCGCGCCCTGCAGCGCGCCCGGCGCGGGGCGCTTATCCGCGTGCATCGCCTGTGGCAACCGCCCCTGCCGAGTCCGGTGCCTCCTCTGGAGCAGATCGACTTTCAGGCAGACCCCCTGAAACTAGCACGGTTGAGCACCGAACATTTCTCCCGGCTGCTCGCGCGGCGCGCCGACTCGCGCGACGATTCCATCCCCGTGATGTGTCCACGCTTCGGGTCGGCCATCTTCGGCGGCATGATCACAGGCGCCCTGTCCATGGGTTCGGACACCTCCTGGATCCATGAAGCCGGCGCCACCCTCGAGGAGGTCGGACAATTCGCCTGGGGCCGTGAAAACTCCTGGACCGAAGCCGTGGTCGCCACGCTGAACTACATGAACGAAAAAGTCGGCAGCGACTGTTATTGTTACGTGCAGGGTTTTCCCACACCCCTTGAACTTGTGGCCCAGTTGCGCGGGCAAGCCATCTATTACGACGTCTACGACTCACCCGACACGGTGATGCAGGTGCTCGACCGCTGTTTTGATGCCATCATGTGGGCGCACGGCATTATCGACCGAAAGGTTAACAACCGCTTCCCCGGCATCTGCGCAGGGCAGTTATGGATGGAACGCGGACTGCCGTTCCTGTCAGATGATTTTAACGTGAACCTGTCGGCGGAACATTATCGTCAGTACGGCCAGCCCTATACCGAGCGGATTTACAAGCACTACGGAGGCGGTTTCCTCCACATCCATTGCAAGGCCTACCACCAGAAAGATATCCTGGCCGCCACCGAGGGATTGACGATGTTCAACTGGCGACCGGACCCGAACGTACCCCTCCCCCATGAAGCCTTTGAGCAGTGGCGGGATAGCGCCAACCAGAAGATTGTCTGGTTCGGCGCTCCGGCCGACTTCATTCGCGCCCACGTTTCCCAGCTCAGGGAGGGGCGTTTCTTTATCGACGTCGAGACCCACTCAGCCGCCGAGGAAGAGGCCATCATCGATTTTGTACACAGGGAACTGCCGATCGAATAGTCGTGCATGCCCTGCGGAACTATGGGAAAAAGCAATCAATTGGCTCAGAACAAGGAATATCAGACCATGTCGCACTACTCCTTAAAAGAACGTTCGATTCCCCTGGATTCCGATTGGGATGTTATTGTTGCGGGAGGCGGCCCGGCGGGATGCGCGGCAGCGGCGGCGGCGGCCCGTGAAGGCTGCAAGACCCTCCTGATCGAGGCCACCGGCGCGCTCGGTGGAATGGGCACCTCCGGCCTGGTTCCCTCCTGGTGTCCCTTCACGGATAAGGAGCGGATCATCTATGGCGGCATGGCCGAAGGCGTCTTGAAGAAATGCATCGCCGGCATGCCGCATGTCGCTCCTGATCGCTTTACCTGGACGCCTATCGACTCGGAACTCCTCAAGCGCATCTATGATGATCTGGTGACACAACACGGAGTGACCGTGTTGTTCAATTCCTTTCTGGCCGGTGTTGAGTGCAATCCTCAGGGCCGCGTTGATGTCGTCCTCGTTGCCAACAAGACGGGGCTCTCCGCCTTCCGGGCCCGGACCTATGTCGATGCGACCGGCGATGGTGATCTCGCCGCATGGGCGGGCGCCCCTTTTGAGAAAGGCGACCCTAGCGGCGACCTGCAACCCGCCACACACTGCTTCACCCTGACCAATGTGGACCTGTATGCCTACCAGCACTGCGGTAGCATCAGGCGCAGCGAGCGCGGCCACGCCATCGAGGCCATTCTGGCTTCCGGCAAATATCCGGAGATTCCGGATCAGTTCGTGTGCAACAGCATCGTGGGACCCGGGGCGATCGGATTCAATGCAGGGCATATCTGGGGAGTGGACAACACGAACCCGCTCTCAGTCAGCCGGGCTTTAATGAAGGGCCGGAAAATCGCCAAGGCTTTCCGGGACGCCTGCGCGGAGTTCTTCCCTTCGGCTTTTGCCAACGCCCACCTGACCCAGACGGGTTCACTTTTAGGAACACGGGAAACGCGCCGGATCGTCGGTGACTACTACCTGACTGTCGATGATTTCCTGGCTCGCCGGACCTTCCCTGACGAAATCTGCCGGAACTCCTATTTCATCGACGTGCACCACAAACATTCTGAGATCGGAACCGAGAAGGAGTCCAACAGCGCCATTCACCTTGAGAAGGGTGAGTCGCACGGCATCCCCTACCGGTGCCTGACCCCGAAGGGGCTTTCCAATGTCCTCGTGGCCGGTCGGAATATTTCAACCGATCGAACCGTACAGGGCAGCACGCGCGTGATGCCTGTATGCCTGTGCATGGGAGAGGCAGCCGGCATCGCCGCCGCCATGGCCTCATCGAAAGACTCGGATGTCCGTCGGGTCGATACGGCGACGCTCAGGGCCAAGCTCAAGAACCACGGGGCCTACCTGCCGGATGCCTGAGCCCGCACGGCCGGTGCTCAGTCAGCTGCCTCGACCTTCATTCCTACTTTGTCGATGAAAATGGCGCGATTGGCAACAGGCACCTCATCGTCGACATACAGGATGTGAGGCGGTGCCGCCAGAATGACCTTGGTCACTTTCACCGGATAAGTAACAGGCGCAATTCCGAAATCGCGGAACTGCCCGGGAGACTTGGGTGCCACGGGTGCTTTGGGAGCTTTTCCGGGCGGGGTCATAAGAAGTGCTGCCGGCGGCCGAGGCTCCTCCGGTGCCAGGGGAAGGACGGAGGCTTTATCGCCTTTCTGAACAGCCTTGTCATAGGCTATTTTCGCCTGGTTGTAGCGGGTGAGGTTTTTCTTATAGACCAACACAGCCGCAGCGTGGTCTTTCAGGTCCTTGTCGTATGCCGCCTTGGCCTTCTTGAACTCCGCCAGTTGCTGGTCATACGACTGCTTCGCCTCCTCATACGCTTTCACCGCGGCAGGGAACCCGGCCTTCGCCTTCTCGTACAGGGCCGTGGCCTTCTGATGCTCTGCCATCAGCTGACCTTTTTCCGGGGTGTTCTCGGGCCACCACTCGGTGGTGCTGGGCAGATAGGCCACGAGATCCGTTGCCGGGAACCGGCCCGGAGGCTCGATGGTCAGGGTTCTCCAGCCGTCAAAGCTGATATAGGAGTCGCCGTGGTTGTCGCTGGAGTTGCAGGAGCCGGAATACTGGTTGCCGCAGGATGTCCAAACACGGCCTTCAGCATCCACCATTTCCAGCATCAACCGCCCCCATGCCCCGTTCCCTTTCACGCGCATGGTGAACGCCTCAATGCGGTCCTTGAGCACCACCGGTTGAGAGAGTTTTAACTCCACATAACGCTGCAGAAGCTTGCGCGGGTCCGCGTCATCTTTGAGCTCTATTTTAACGGCGCTGACCCCATCCTCCTGAACACTGTCCAAGGCATACTCGCCCTTGATACGCGGGTAGTCCCAATTGTTTTCCAGGACCGGATTGGTCGACGAGACCACGGAAAATGCGCCAGCGTTATCGAATTCGACGATCGGCCGTCCGCCGTCGACTTTCTCCTCCACGGGGGTTCGCGCTACGACCCCTTCAACCACAGTCCCCGTGACGTAGAGCGGCGTATCCGAGACGCCCAGAACCAGGCGCCCCTCCTTGACGGTCGAGGGGAGCAGGTTGCCGTAGGCGTCCCTGACCACGGGCCGTCCGCCCTTGACTGTCAGGGTCACGTTCTGACGGCCGCGCACGCACCAGACCGGGTAGATATGTTCGCCGGCGGCCGTTTTGAAATCGAGAAGGTGCAGCGACGTGCTGTCATGGGCGATTTTCCCGGCGTACTTGGCCTGATCGAGAATCTGGGTAAGCCAGGCATACATGGAATAGGACGGCTTGGGATTCATCTCGGGTTCGCGGAAACAAAGTCCACCCTGCCCCCAGTTGCTCCAGCGATAGTCATCCGTACAATCGCGAACGCAAGCCGCCGCACACATTCGCTGCACACCATTGGCCAGGGCCAGGATGGCTTCCCGCGTCTGAATGACCCCCTGTGCATGGAGGCTGAGATTGGCCGGACTGGTGCCGTGATACAGGGCCTCGGTGGTCCAGACCGGCTTGTCCTCGTACCCGTACTTCGCCTTGGCCCGCTTCCAATCCTGCAAAATGCCCAGCAGGGACATCCAGTCGGGTTGCCGCTCCGGCTCGCGCATGAACATGGCACCCTCCGTGCCGAAGACGTCCACAAGGTCCTTCGGGAATCCACGCTTCATGAACTCAACGCCTACCGATGGGTAGTCGCTGATCAGGCATATCTTCGCCTTGGGATCGGCCTTCTTAACCGCTGTGCAGTATTTCACAACGTTTATGAACTGCTGGTCGATCTGCTCCTTTTCTTTCTGCGGCATGTCATAAGGACTGCCTCCCAAAAACTCGCTGAAACGGCGCGTGATGGTGACCGAGCTGCGCGATTCGTGCAGGACTTTGTAGACCCTGTCCTCACCGCGGACCGGATTGGCCGCGGCCGCGCGTATCCGCGGCGCAATGCTTGTTTCAAACTCCTCCGCATTCCACCAACCGGTATCCCGCTGATAGGATTGGGAGAGATTCCGAATCGTGTAGGTGATCTTGTAATCATCAAAAAGCTGCTCGGAACTCAAAGTGGGACCACGGGCGCGTTCGGTCGTGTTTCCGCCGTAGGTCCAGCGCCAGCCGCCCTTGTTGATCAGGGTTGCGGCGTCCTTAACCTGCCGGTCGACCAGTGCGAATGACGCATGCGGCCACCAGAATTCCCAGATGCCGAAAGGTGAATCGGCCATCGCCTTGCGCGTGTCCGGCGCCAGCACCGCATACGTTGTCCGATACACCTGCACAGGCTTGCCATCGCGTTCCACTCCGATCTCGACCTCAAACCATCCACGCTGCTTGCGGTCGGACGGCATGACCTTGATCGGGAAGTCCCGCTGCTCACCCTTCTTGAGCGTGATACGGTTGTCAATCGTCCACTCCGATCTCAGGGGGTTCCCCTCCTCCAGCGTTCCCGGCCCGACGCTGCGGGCATACAGCCGGCCCTTGAAGTCTCCATCCACCCGGTTGGTCAGGCTGATGGTCAGCACCGGTTCCTGCGTCTCATGAAAAACGTTTCCAGGTTCACCCAGCACATAGGCAAACCCCACCGGCGACCGTTCGGCGGTCGCCGACACGATCACAACGGAACTGGGCAGACCCACCGGCACACGCCCAAATTCATTTGGATCGGGTAAATTGTGAAGATCCTGCTTGTCCCGCATGAACTCAAACTCGGTATCTTTCGCAAACCACGATGAGGCGCCACGGGCCACCGGGATGCGCAAATGGTACAGCCACCCGGCCTTCCCGTTCGCCAGTTTCACCGGAACACGGGACTGCAAATAGGGCGAAGCACCCTCCGTCGTGATATCGGGAACCTGAACCACCTCTTCCTCCATCGCCCCGCTCCAGCTCATGCACATCCCATAGCTGACGGTCATCCGGGGCACATGCCCCGGAATCTGGCGCGAATAAGCCAGCACATGGAGCGTCTCATAACCCGTGCCGGGAACCTTGCCCACCGGGCGCTTGGCATCACTCGGGACAACGTAGTAACCCCACTTCAGGCGCCGGGAAAAGTCCGAACCTGCCATCGCCATCCGCACATCGACGGCCTTATCGCTGACCAAGAAGGGCACTCCATCAACCGTGATCAAGCCGGACGGCAGCGAAACGGGATCGATCACCGATCCCGGATTGGGCGCTTTCAGTCCGGCTGAATCCGTCGCGCAGGATTCAAGGTCCACCGGAACCATATTCGGCGGGTAATTTGTGACGGCCTCCTGAACGGGAGTTCCTGCGGATGCGGACGGCGTCCCCATCGGCAACAACAGACCGCCTGCAAACAAAATCCCCATCAGTCCGCGAACACAGGCAAGAGAAATAGAACCCCTTATTCTGAACCCTTTATTATTCATGCGTATTCCCTTTTATTAAATTCGCAACCCCTGATGCATCGAGTGAAAATTCAAGCTTCGAACCATAACGCTCTTTGAGCCAAACGACAATGGTTTGTTTTGCTGAGGATCACCGGTTCAAGATCCCGTCGGTTTCGAGCAGGGCCTCAACCAGTTCCTGATGGATATTCCGGTAGGGAAGACGCCCGTGGATCATCGGCCCGGTGTCGGCGGCATAGCCGCCCTCGGCGGCGCTGGTCTTATCCGGGGCATACCCCATCGAGCCATTGGTGAGACCCATGACCATCAAGATGGGCGATCTGGCCGTCGCCTGCACCTCTTTCTTGATCGCCTGCATGATCTCGAAAGGCGCCCCCAGGAACACCAGCGGACCAAGCCGAATGCCCTGGATTTCAGCGGGCTGCCGACTCAAGTCTTCGCCGGCCTCCATCCGGGCTGCAATGCCCCTCAGCGTGATCATCAGCACCACGGCCATGGTGACGGTAAAGTCCGTATCGGAGGCGCCGTCCGCATGGACAATAGCCTCCTGTGCCGCAATCAGATCCTTGATCCGGGAAAGCGGGATGTCCTTCGAAGAAAAACCACGAATCGTGCTGGAGCATCCCAGACGATCCACCTTAAGCCCATGAGCCCGGCTCAGGCCGGCGCGAACGGAATTGGCAAAACGCGCCGCAATGATGTCCAGAGCCAGCAACGCCTCCTGTTCAGGCTTGTGGACGACACAGGTGTTCACGTCACCCTGGGCACCCTGAAGAAAAAGCCCGACAGAACCGGGGTTCTCCCGCTCGAGCAGGTTCATGGCCACCCCGGCGAAATCCCCATGGATATACCGCGTTGTCTCGCAACAGACGACCGGATGGCATCCAAAATACGCCATGAAACCATCCAGCCTGCCAGTGGCTGCGTCCGTGAACTTCAGCACCTGGCACTGCGTATCGGTCAGTTCGGGTTTGGCAGGACGCCAGTCTTCGCGGAGACAGTCCGCCAGCGACGAGGCATCCTTATCATACTGGCGATTGACCCCGATACCCTCGCAGGGCGACACCGCATGGGCGGGCACCACATCATGCAGCCGCTCCACCGCCCCGATACACGCCCTGGCAATCATTCCCGGCAGGAGTTCCATGTAAGGATCGTCAATATGACCCCACCCGACGTAGCCGCCCGTGTTGGGACCGCTGTGGGAGTGGGTGGAATGCACCATGATGTTGTCCGCCAACACTCCGGTCTTCACTCCGACCAAAACCCTGACCCTCTCAACGACCTCGCGGGTAATCCCGATCAGATCGCAACTGACGATCACCGCCCTTGCCCCCTCCACCTCGAAAGCGGCGGCACGCGCCTTGATCGGGTCACGCACCCCGATGGACATCCGGTTCAAGTAGGGGCCGAACCCGCACAACCCCACCCCGACCCGCGGGGTGATGTCGACCTCGAAGAATCCTGCCTTCATGGATGTCCTCCAAGCTTACTTGCCGTAGGCATTCATAACCTTGCGCACACCGTCCGCCATGGCTTTCATCATCGACTTGTTGGTCAGAAGCCAGGCATGGGGAATGTTGAGAATACGGTTGGTGGAGGTATCCTCGACCACCTCGTTACTGTGGATACGGTAACCTTTCTTGGGTACGCTCCACAACAAATGTTTGTATACCGGGCCATAACCGCCGATCCCCCAACTCATGCCCTCGGCATTCAAGGCAGTCTGGACGTCCTTGATGGTGACCCCAGCCTTGAGTTTGGCGGGCTGAAGCAAGAGCACAAAGTTGTAGTAACTCTGAACGTCGGCCTTGCGACCCCGGGTCTGGACCTTGATTCCGGGAACATCCCGGATCAGCCCGGCAAAATACCGGGCATTGCTGTCACGCAAGACCGTCTGGGCCCGTAGATGCTTCAGGGCATCCGTCAGGATCGCTGCACCAAACTCCAGCCCGCGGTAGTTGTGACAGACAAGCCCCTCTTCCGGACCGGTCGCCGCCTGCCCCTGCTTCTGTCCGGAAGAATAGCCAATATGCTTGATCCGGAACAGCTTCTCCGCAAGGTCATCATCGTTGGTGATGCAAATTCCGCCCTCCCCGGAGGAGAGGGTCTTGGACTGCTGGAAGCTGAAGGAACCCACCTGCCCAATGCTGCCGAGAACCTTGCCATTCCAGACACCGCCCTGGGCATGGGCACAGTCCTCGATAACCGGAATCCCGTATTCCTTGGAGATGGCCATGAGACGGTCCATGTCCGCCATCGAGCCGAAAAGATGAACAGGAATGATCGCCTTGGTCTTCTTCGTGATGGCCTGACGCACCTTCTTCGGGTCAAGACACAAGGTGTCCGGTTCGACATCCACAAAGACCGGGATGGCCCCCAGATAGACTGCCGCCATGGCGGTGGCCAGCCAGGTATTGCCCGGCACGATGACTTCGTCTCCCGCCTTCACGCCCAAGGCATGCAGGGCACTTTCGAGAGTAACCGTTCCGTTAGCCATGAAAATGCTGTGTTTGGCGCCGCAATATGCGGAAAACTTCCTCGAAAACTCCTGCTCGCAGGGCCCATTGAACGACCACTGGCGACTCAAATAGATGGCTTGAAGTCGCTTGGCGGTTTCCGGGTAGACCGGCGGCCAGGGTTTCAAAGCTTTTTTCACTTGATCGGATACTGCTTTCTTTCCGCCTTCAATCGCCATCGCATTCTTTTTCATCAGGATAATCCTTCCGTTTGAACACTTAACTAATCTTGCTTGTCGAACAGCAAGATATCCTTTAAAGTTGTAAAATATCCACCAGTAACGATACATTATTATTGCTAATAGTTTATCAATCTTGCGGTAAAACAACCATGACAGAGCAAACGCCAAAGTGGGGGGACTTTCTCACCCTCGCCTCCGATCCAGGGCTCTGGAAGTTTATCTGCTCCTCACTGCCCCTCGAGGACAACCCGGTCCGCGAGGCGGGCTACGACCATTGGGTTAAGGCTCACTGTCACAGCCACTCCCAAAAAGAAATCCTGGTCTGTTTCGAAGGCGAAACCTTCGAGCACTTCGCCGGACGGAACTACCACTGCCGGCCCGGCTCTGTTTTCCTGATCGACTCCGGGGAAGAGCACGCCTTAGGCTATCCTCAGGACGACCGGTGCTTCACCCATCTCTGGATCATGGGACTGGGCACCGGTGTTGTCGCCAGTTTCTACAGCCAACGCGAAGGCAAGGCCGCGGAACAGCGGCGCCTGTCACTGGCATCAGCGCAGGCCGAGTGCGAACTCCTCGCCCGCTGCTGGAACGACTTGAGAACCCCGGCCCCCTGGATGTCTCCCGCCGTCATGAGGACCGCTCTGGCCTCCACACTCTTCGCCGTCCTGTTCCGCGCCATCAGCACCTGCCTGACAAATCCCGACCGCGAGTCCACCCCTCATCGGCACCGTGAGATCATCTCAGCCGTCCAGAGACACATTGAGGCGCATCTGGGCGAAGCCGATGATCTCGACACCCTGGCGCACCTATCCGGGTACAGCAAATTCCACTTCGTGAGGATATTCAAGGAATGCTGCGGCCAGACGGTCCACGGGTTCATCCAGTCGTGCCGCTTGCGAAAAGCCGGGGAGCTGGAGCGGCGAGGCCTGCCGCGCAAGGAGATAGGCTTCGCGCTAGGCTTCGCGTCCCCCTCCGCTTTCTCAAACTGGCTCCGTCAAAATCAGGTTAAATCCTGAGGCAGCCCAGAATGACACATTTGCCCAGCTTGTATCTTATTCCATAATAGTCTATCCGACAGTCGGATAAAACTGGCTCAGCCGGAGGCTTCGCCTTACCTTGGGAAATCCCCTATACTTCGGTCTCGCCGACCCGTCTTGAAATGAATGAAAAGTTCTTCAACAGGCGGTTATGGGTCGCCTGTGCATTGCGAATAAACAATCAGGTCAAAGGGCACGGAAAATCCAAGAGAGATTCTTGACCTTGGAGGGGGCAAAAAGTTACGTTGACCGGCCTATTGCAGTAAACAACTCTGACTCAATCAGGGATATGGCAAGACAGGAAAGAGCGATCATAAAAATGAAAACGACGTCCATGACTCACCGCGAACGCACATTGGCGGTTTTGCGCTACCAGTCCTACGACCGGCTTCCTGTTGTCCATTTCGGCTACTGGACGGAAACCTTGGCGAAATGGCGGGATGAAGGACATCTCTCACCTGCGGAGGCCGCCGGCTACGAAGATGGCAATGCCGTCGATTTCGCCATCGGGGCCAAGCTCGGATTCGACTTTACCTGGCAAAATATGTTTTTCACGGATTCCGGGATCCAACCGTCCTTTGACCGGAAGGTGATCGAGGAGCTTCCCGACGGACGCCGGCATGTGCTGAACAGAAACGGCGTGATTTTCGTGGAACAAACCGGCGCTTCCGGTATCCCCGCCGAGATCGATCACCTGCTCAAGGACCGTGCCTCATGGGAAACCCACTTCAAGCCGCGGTTCCAGTGGACGGAAAAGCGGGTGGACCAGAGACGACTGGAATCAATCAAGACGACGCCACGAGACGTGCCGCTCGGACTGCATTGCGGCAGCCTCTTCGGAAGCATTCGCGATATCATGGGCGTGGAAGGCGTAAGCTACCTTTACGTGGATGACGAACCGCTCTTCCGTGAGATCATCGATACGGTCGGAAATCTGTGCTACCGCTGCACCGAATTGGCACTGGCCTCCGGCACCCCGTTTGACTTTGCCCACTTCTGGGAGGATATCTGCTACAAAAACGGCCCCCTGGTGAGCCCCCCGGTATTCAGCGAGTATGTGGGCCCGCATTACAAACGCATTACGGATCTGGTGAAGTCAAAAGGGCTCGATATCGTCTCACTGGACTGCGACGGCCTGATTGATGCGCTGATCCCGACCTGGTTCGAGAACGGCGTGAACACCATGTTCCCCATCGAGGTCGGCACCTGGGACGCCAGCATCCTCCCCTGGCGGCAAAAGTACGGCACGAAATTGCGAGGGGTGGGCGGCATGAACAAGACGGTTTTTGCACATGACCGGACGGCGGTGGATGCTGAAATTGAGCGGCTGAAACCCCTGATTGCACTGGGCGGATACATTCCCTGCCCCGATCACCGGATCGCTCCTGACGCCAAATGGGACCTGGTCCAGTATTACTGTGACCGCATGCGGACGGTCTTCAAATAATCGACTTAATCGCCCTTCATCCCGTCATCGCCGGCTGAGCCACCCACCGCCGTTACAGGGGGAGTGTAGCGAGTGGGCCCCGTGAACGTGCCCAACACAAGCCGTGCGATATCCGTATTGTCGAGAAGGCCCGCAATGGCTTCCGATCCCGCCCCCATCGCAAAAAGCCTCACATTGACCCCGGAATGACTGGAACTTGCCCAGGCTACATCAGGCATCCTTCCCTTTCCTCTGCCTTTCAGCGTGCTAAGTCCGCCGGTCTCATGATCGGCGGTCACGATCAGCAATGTATCGGTCCGGTTCGCCGCCCATTGCGCCGCCTTCTGCACCGCCTTGTCAAATTCCAACGTCTCATAGACGGACCGTTCCAACTGGTTCTTATGCGAGGCCTTGTCAATGCAGGCCCCCTCGACCATCAGAAAGAATCCCTTGGGTTCGCGACCCAGCAGGTCCAACGCCGCCGTCGCCATCTCGGACAAATGAGGCAGCTGGTCATAATCTTTTCGGGTCTTCGTAACAAAGTCATACTCGTAGCACATCGGTCCGGGACCAAAGAGACCCAACAGATGCTCGCCACCCTCCTTGACCGCAGCCCGCAACCCCTCGCGATCACTCACAACCCGGTAACCCGCCGCCCTTCCATCCTCCTGCGTCAACGGCTCCTTTTTTTTCTTGCTGGCGCCACCCAATATGACATTGGGACGACTCGACTTAAGAAAATCCACGGCGATCTCCGGGTGCATGTCGCGGTCCTTGACGTGTGCAGCAAAGGCCGCCGGGGTGGCGTCGGTCAAATAGGACGTGGTCACAAGGCCAGTGCGTTTCCCGGCTGCCGCCGCCAGCTCGAGGACCGTTTTCAGCGGCGCACCGTCACCCGGCAGAGCCACGCTGAGGACACCGTTAAAAACTTTGCGCCCCGTGGCCATCGCGGTAGCCGCCGCCGCCGAGTCTGTGATTTTCGCCGGCTTGGTTTCGTCGCCCGCAGAAACCGTGTAAGCCGGACAGGTGGCAACCATGGCCTGCCGCGGGAGCGTCTCCATGAAAAGCGACCCCGCCGAACCGTTGGCGAACAATCCGGCCGCCTTGAGGTGCTCCGCCCCCATGCCGTCCCCGATCATCAGAATCACATTCCGGGGCCCCTCACCGGCGAAAACCCGGCCAAGGCCACCCGGACCTATAGCCATCGTCAGAGCTAAAACCACCCACCCGAACCTGTGTTGCGTTATCATCGCGAGTTTTTTCCTCCAGAACTTCACTAGCATGCCGAAGCGACTCCCTGAACGCAAGAAAAGGTCTCCATAAACCGGTTGACTCCCCCGCCTTCCGCCTTTACAGTTTACACATCATTTGAGGTCACCATTACTAAAAACAGGAGACTGCTATGAAACGTATCGCCACAGTTTGTTTGAGCCTTACCGTGCTGGCAGCGGCAGGACTTGCTTTAGCCGGGGATCAGGCTAAAGGGGGACTCCGCTATTCTATCACCGTCAGCAAGTTTGAGAACAAAGCGGGCTGGAGCGGCCAGTGGGATATTGGCGACGCCTGGGGCTCCGTCATGACCGATGCCCTGCAAGGTTCGGGCAAGTTCATTGTTCTGGGCGAAAAGGACATGCGCGCCGAAGCCATGCAGGAGCAGGATCTCGTCGATAGCGGCCGGATGGCTGGCGGTAAGAAAGCTCCGAAAAAGGGTTTCATGACTCCCGCCCAGTTGCTGGTTAAAGGAGCCATCACCCATGTTCAGGATTCAACCGCCGGCGGGGGTGGCGGAATCAACTTCAAGGGGATCCATCTCGGCGGTTCCGGCGATAAAGCCGAAATCAACGCCACCATTTACATTGTGGACTCCCGTACCGGCCAGGTAAAGGCCTCCACCAAGGTCGTCGGCAAAGCCGGACGCAAAGGTCTGGCGGTCGGTTATTCAGGCTCGGCGCTGGGCGGCCTGACCGGTGATATGGCCGGCTTCAAGAAAGACAACGTGGGCAAGGCCACCGAAGATGCGGTCGCCCAATCCGTGGAGTTCCTGATCAAGCAATTGGATAAGATCCCCTGGGAAGCTTCCGTTGTCACATCCAAGGACGGAAAAGTCCGCATCAACCGCGGCTCGCGCGAGGGCGTCAGTGAGGGACAAACCTTTGTGGTGGGCAAGATGGAAGAGACCTCCGATCCTGATACCGGTGAAATCCTGGACAGTTCAGTCACCAAAGTCGGCACGATCGTCACCAAAACCGTCAAGGAAAAGGTAACCGACTGCGAAGCCACCGACGGTGCCAAAAAGATTGAAAAAGGTATGTCCGTTCAACCGGCGGAATGAGAACATTCTGGCTGAGCCAAGTCCTTGCCGTTCTATCCCTGACTGCCGCGGCGGCAACCCATACGGTTGAGCCGCCGGACTTTAAGACCTATGACATCGGTTATTCCGATGGCTCGAATGCCGTTGAGGTGGTGAGGGCCGTCCTCGGTGAAAACGCAAAGGTTTATTATGATCCCGCCACTCATCAGTTGATGGTGCTGGCGTCCAGCAACCGTCAGGTTCTGGCT
Source organism: PVC group bacterium (assembly GCA_945870225.1). Lineage (GTDB taxonomy): Bacteria > Verrucomicrobiota > Kiritimatiellia > CAIKKV01 > CAITUY01 > CAMBRF01. The sequence continues at coordinate 55,939 of CAMBRF010000005.1, forward strand.
GAAAAGATCATCAAACAACTCAACGTTCCGCCGCGGAACGTCCGCGTTGAAGTCGCCTTTCGCGGACGCGATCAGAACACCCGGAAGGCGGCCTCCGTGTCCGGGCAAGGCGCCGTCGTTCTGGACAACGGCGGCAGCCGGGGTTCGATCCGGATCCAGCCCCGCCTTGAAAACCGTCGTGACGAAACAACCTCGACCACCCTGCAGCAATTACTGGTAGCCAGCGGCCGCCAGGCGTCCATCTTTATCGGCGAAGAGATCCCGTATATTGAATGGTTGATGGAATATGGCCGGCGTTACCATTACGTCGAACAGCGGCTCGCCTGGCAACGCGTGGGCGCGTATCTCGTCATCGAGCCGACGGTGATCGGGACCGGCCCATTGATCCGTGTCCGGCTTACCCCTGAACTCAGCGGTCGTGTGGACAACGCTCCCTACCGCACCCGGTTCGCGAATGTCACCACCGAGGTCACCGTCAGCGACGGTGTCCCCTTCACGCTTGGCGGCCTGTCTCAAAAAAATGATTTCTACTCCCGTTTTCTCATCGGCGTGGACCGGTCAGGGGCCCGTCAAAATCTGGACATCGAGCTGACCGCCCACATTGTTGACCCAACCGGCCCTCCCAAGTAAGAACGTGACTTTCGTTGTCAGGATTTGAGTATGAGCCCGAACCCCGCACGGATCCTGTTTGATGGCCATGTCCACCTCTATCCGGATTACGACTGGGCACTGGCTTTGCGAACCCTTTTTACCAATCTGGGTCCGAAGGGGATCCGCCTTGGATTCCTGACCGAAAGCGCCGGCTGCCGATTCTATCAGGCCGCCTGCGAAAACCCGTCCGCTTTCGTCCGCGCCGGAATAGCCGTGCAACCCGGCCCGGGGCCCAATGCCCTGACTGTGACCCTGGCGGAAACGGTGCTGGGGGTTCTCATCGCGGGACGGCAAATTGTCACCGCCGAGCGCTTAGAAGTTCTGGCCATCGGGACAGACGCCTCCCTTCCCGACGGTCAACCTGTGGCTCAAACTCTGGACTTGGTCCGGGAATGTGGCGGCGTGCCGGCCCTGAGCTGGTCGCCCGGAAAATGGTTCTCCGCGCGAGGCCGGTTGATTGAAAGCCTGATCACCTCCCGGACGCCTGGCAGCTTTCTTCTGGGTGATACAGCCTTGCGGCCCACCTGCTGGCCGATGCCCCGACTGATGCAAATGGCCAGGGACCGTGGATTCAAGATCATCGGCGGCTCTGATCCCCTACCCCTGAGTCACGAGGAGCAACAGCTCGGAACGTACGGGGTCTCGGCCATGATCGCTTTCGATCCCCTCGCCCCGGCGGATAGTGTCCGCCGCATGCTGACCTACAGCAACACGATCTTCGCCCCCATCGGAAAACGATCCGCCCCCCTGTCCTTTGCCAGGCGCTGGCTCTCCAACCAATGCCGGAGCCGCCCTCCCGCATCCCGAGCCACCACCGTTTGACGCAACCGAAACGCTTTGATATTAAGAACTGATATGACCGCTGCCATTCGAACCCGAGGCTTGGGGGTGACATTCCCGTCACGTCAGGGCGCCGTTCGAGCGCTTCACAACCTTGATCTTACGGTTGAGCCGGGTACCGTATTCGGGTTTCTTGGCCCCAACGGCGCCGGCAAGACGACCGCCATCCAGGTCCTTCTTGGATTTATCCAGGCCACAACCGGAACCGCGGCGCTGTTTGGGGAACCCGTGACCGAATCCATCGCGCGCGAACGTATCGGCTATCTCACTGAGAATCCCGACACCTACACTTTCCTGAGCGGTCGCGAGTTACTGACCATGACTGGACGGCTGTTCCGTATGTCCGGCCGACAGATCCGGCTCCGGACCGGTCAATTACTTGAGGAGACCGGCCTGACCGCTGTTGCTGACCGGAGAATCGCCGGTTATTCCCGCGGCATGCGCCAGCGAATCTGCATGGCGCAGGCGCTCATGAACGATCCCGATCTCCTGATCCTCGACGAGCCCACCGGCGGGTTGGATCCCCTCGGACGAATGGAGGTCCGTCGTCTTATTGCCGCGCGGCGCGCGGCCGGGAAAACCGTCTTCTTTTCCTCCCACGAATTATCCGAGGTGGAACTCGTCTGCGATCGCGTCGCCATCCTCGTGGGCGGCGAACTGGCCGCAGAGGGTCGGGTCGATGAACTGATCCGACCCGGCGAGAGCCTGGAGCGCTACTTCATCGAACTGGCGACGAGCAAAAATCGCGGCAAGGAGCAACGATGAGACGGATGATGGCCATTGCAGGAATCGTCTGGCTGGAAATGCTCAGGAAAAAGGACGTCTATGTCCTCTTCATCCTGCTGGCGGCCCTGTTGCTCTCCATGGTGTCCCTGAATGTGCTCGGGTTTGGCCAGATTTCGGGATATGTCAAGGATTTGGGACTCCTCTCGGCATGGCTGCTGGGCTGGATCCTCACCATCAATATCTCGGTGCGCCTGCTCCCGCAGGAACACACGCGCGGAACAATCTTCTCCCTCCTGGCCAAACCGGTCTCGCGCCGCGAGGTTCTGGTCGGCAAGTGGATGGGAGCCTGGAGCGTCGTGTGCGTGGCTGTCCTTAGTTTCTATCTCGCCACATGGGTCGTGGTGCTGTTGCGCGGCGGATCCTTCGATGCGATCACCCTGCTTCAGGCCTTCCTGCTGCATATCACGGCCCTGGCCATTGTGGCGGCCATCGGCGTGGCCTTTTCCACCCGCCTGAACAGCGATGCCGCAGCCACCCTGACTTACGTTGTGACCGGTACCACCTTTATCCTCCTGCCTCGCATCCCCGCATTACTGGTGGCCGAGAAGGGCGTCCGAACCACAGCCCTGCTGGCGCTCTACTATGCCCTGCCACATTTTGAGCTGTTCGATCTGCGCCAGCGTCTGGTCCATGGCTGGGGCCCATCGTCCTGGGTCATTCTTTCCCGCGTCATGCTCTATGGCACGTTAATGACCGGTCTATTCCTCCTGCTTGCCTGGCTCGGCTACCGGCATCGCCGGTTTTCACGCGGAGACCTGCTGTGAACTCCCTCCTCGCCCGGGAAGCAACCCCATGGCTCGCGGTTGTGGTCACCTGGGGACTGGCATTCTCCCTCGCCTGCCGGATATCCCTTGAGGTCCCGATCACCCCGCCGGACGAGGGGGTGATCGATCTGCTCTTTGGGGAAAGCCGGAGTGCCCTGAGCGCGGATCTCTACGAAAGGGCCGACACTTTTTTCCATCGAGGAGTGCCCCACACTGAAAAACGCGCCTTCACCAACGACTGGATTCAGGCCTGGAGGGAAGAGCTATCCCCCACGAGCCATCGCCATGCCGAAGGCAAGGCGACGGCCGAAATCCTTCCCTGGCTCCAACTTGCCACGAAAGCCGACCCACACAATGTCGAGGCTTCCCTTGTGCTGGCGTTCTGGGTCAGCACAGGAATGCGACGGCCTGACCTGGCCAACCGGGTCCTCATGGAGGCTCAACGACTGAATCCGATGGACTACAGAATCCCCCTGGAAATGGGCCGTATTGCCATTCGGGAAGGCGACTTCGACCGGGCACAGACCAAACTCTCTATGATGCTGGCACGCTGGCCCTCCCACCTCGTACCGACCGACAAGGAGGCCATGCTGGACAAAGCCGAATCGCTGACCCTGCAGGGATTCATCAGCGAGCTTACAGACCACAAGGCACGAGCCATCGCTCAATTCAAAAACGCACTCGCCATTTTCCCGGAACGCTCTTACATTGTGCAACGGGTGGCTCAATTAGAGGCGGGAGAGACCCCACCCGATTCAGCCCGTGAACGACTCGCCGCGCTGGTCCGTCAAACGGTCCATGATGCGTGTAAGGACGAACACGACGGGCATGAAGAGCACTCTCAAGCCGGGGAGCTTCCCCACGCCGAAGAAAAGGGAAACGTCACGGAGAGGAGCACGCTGTGAGCCTGATTGAAGAAGCGCTGCGAAAGCAGCGTCAAGAAACGGAGAAGAGCGATACCCCGCCCGCCCGGGTCGATGAGCCCGCCGATCCATCCCCGCTCCCGGAACAAAACGACGAAACTTCGGAGTCTGTCCCGCAGCGATGGACTTGGCCCCTGCTGGCCGGCATTGCAGGGGTCAGCTTGATTCTTGTCGTGGGAATTTTCTGTTTACTGTTTTTCGGGATGAAAATCTGGAACACCAAACCCGCCGACAAGGGAACCCGCCCCATGGCGACAGCCCTCGTTGCGCCGCCAGCCGTGACCAACGTTCAGCGAGAGCTGGTTCTTACCCCGCCCCTGAAACCAGAGCCCGTTGTAACAAACACCCCAGCCCAGCTGCCGACGAACACGCCTCCTGTAACGGCTCCCGCCGCAGAGGGCGCCCCTCTGTCCCTGCCCTCAACGGCGATCACCTCCGCTCCCGCGGCTGCCGCCCTTCCCGTTGCCGCCCCTGCAGTTACTCCGGTCGGTGTTGAAACTAAAATCGTCCGGATCGGCCCGGGCGCGTCCGGCACGACCATGACCTCAAGCCCCGACACGGTGAGGGCGGTGATCTGGCCTCGCCTGGCTGTTTCCGGTATCATCGGGACGTCGCGCGGGGCTCGTGGGGCGGCCATCATTAACGGTCAGATGTTGAGCATCGGCAGCACGATCGAGGGGGTCAAAATCATCACCATCGACAAGCAGGGGGTCCAGCTCCGCCTGGGCGACGAAACCCGCACGCTGACCGTGGGCGGCACTACGGAGTAGCTGTCTGAGCAGCCGCCTGGGCGGCGGTCTGGGCGGCGGCCTTGGTCTCCTCGGCCAACAAGGCTTTCTTACGCTTCTCCACCGTGGCATCGAAGTCAGCAGGCGTGGTCAGATAGAAGTGACATTGCTTTTTGAGCAGTCGTTCCACCTTGCCCTTCATGACCTTGTTCTGGGGATTCAGAATAATCACCAGCGCATCATTACCCAACAGGGAAAAAGCCATCACCCCGTACCGCGTCACGAAATCCACGGGCAGAAGGTCAAAGATATCGGCGGGGACCTCAAATAGGCCCAGGGGAATGATCGGAACCCCTGACTCCTGTGAGGCAAAAGCCAGAACCCGGTTCAGGTTCCGACTGGCGCGATCATGCAGCACATGCAAAACCGACACCGTGACCACGGTGTTGCCTGCCGACACTTCGCTAAGGTCCTGGGCGACCTGCGCGTACTCCTCCTGCGTCAACTGACCCGCCTGAAATAACGCCCAGGCGAAGGATAATTCCTCCGCCACGTGCGAACTCCGCAGGTCAACCTCCTCCTGTTTCCCCGCCTCGATCTCAGCCGCCGAGGGAATTTTGGTCAGATCGAATTCATGGGGCTCCGGCTTGCCGGAAGACAACATGGCTTCCAGTCGCGCCTCGGCCTCCTTGGCCTGCGGGTCGCTTGCAGCATGTCGCAACAGCCTCTCATGCAGCAGACCGGCGGCATCACGATCACCTTCATCAACCAGTACATTCACCAACCTGACAAGATAGGCACGGGCATGCGCCAGATCCCCTACCTGCTCATAGGCACTCGAAAGAGCTTCCAGGGAGATGCGGTCATTGGGAATCGTCTCGACGATCTGCTCGAATGCCGCAATCGCATTCCAGACCTGGTTCTCGAGGTCCTCCCGCTGGTGATGTTCATCGACGGTCGCCATATTCTTCTCGCAGCCAATCTCACTCAATGGCCTGAATGTACAATGCCGCATTAAATAAATCGAGAAGGATCGTTCAGAAACCGAGGCTTTGATCTTGATCGTCCTGCCCACGTCCTGTACATAACTGTATTGACCGTTTTACGAATCAACGGCCTGAAGGAACCCAATCCGTGAGTACGACTCATGTCTACACCCAGGGCGATCTCCGCGACTTAAAGCCGCGGCATACCTCATTCGTGGGCATCGATTCCGATGGCTGCGTGTTTCCCACCATGGAGATCAAGCAGAAACAGTGCTTTCATAGCCTCATCGTGTCGACATGGCACCTCGAACCGATCGAGGCGTATGTCCGTGAGGCGGCGGAATTCGTCAACCTTCACTCCCGTCATCGCGGCCAGAACCGGTACCCCAGCCTCCTCAAAACCTTTGAGCTTCTGGCAGACCGCCCTGAGGTGAGACGTACGGGCATCAAACTGCCCCCCATCGCCCCTCTTAGAAAATATTGCGACTCCGGCCTGGCACTGGGACATCCCACGCTTGAGCCCTATGTCCGGGATACCGGCGATCCGGAAATGGCGCGGGTCCTGAAGTGGAGCCTGGATGTCAACGCCCGGGTCGCCGCCATCGTGAAGAACATCAAACCGTTTCGCTGGGTGATCGAGAGCCTTCAGGACATCGCCGGAAACTCCGATGCCATCTGCGTCTCACAGACACCCACTGAAGCCCTGGTACGGGAATGGGAAGAGAACCATCTCCTGGGGTATGTCAGGGTGATTGCAGGACAGGAGTTGGGCACCAAAGCCGAGCACCTCACCCTGGCCACCCAGGGCCGCTATCCGATCGACCGGGTGCTGATGATGGGCGATGCGCCAGGAGACCTGAAGGCGGCCCGCCAGGTTGGCGCCCGGTTCTTTCCGATCAACCCCGGACAGGAAGAAGCCTCCTGGGAGCTCTTCCACAAGGACATTTACACCCGTTTTCTCAACGGCACGTACACCGCCAAAGCCGAGACCGATCTGGTACACCGGTTCGAGGCGCTGCTGCCCGATACGCCACCCTGGAAAAAATAACCGTTAAAACGAAAGGAACCCTCCATGCCCCACGCCCCCTCCCGCAAACAACTTCATACCCTTGTCAGCGGCGTGTTGAACAAGACGCCTCTCGTGGACCTCCACACCCATCTGTACGATCCCGCACTCGGCCCCGTGTTGCTCTGGGGCATCGATGAGCTGGTGACCTACCACTACCTCGTCGCCGAGTTCTTCCGCGCCCGACCGGATTTCGGCTATGACGCCTTTTGGGCTCTTTCAAAAACCGACCAGGCCGACCTGATCTGGCGCGAACTCTTTGTCCTGCGCTCCCCTCTTTCCGAAGCCTGCCGCGGCGTGCTGACGGTGTTGCACCGTCTCGGCCTTGACACCAAGACCAAAGACCTGAAGCAGGCCCGCCGGTATTTTCAGAAGCGCAAGGCTCGCGATTATGTGGATCAGGTTTTGAAAGAAGCCAACATCAAGCGGCTTTATATGACCAACGACCCCATGGACCCGCTTGAGGCACCGGGCTGGGAAAAGGGATTTGACCGTGACCCCCGTTTCCTGGGCGTCCTTCGCCTCGACAGCGCCATCATGAACTGGCCGGACGGCGCCTCGCGCCTGCGGGCCATGGGCTATGCGGTTGATGACGGACTCACTGGCAACACCCTCAGCCAGATCCGCCGCTATCTCAACACCTGGTGTGATCGCTTTGACGCGCGTTACATGGCCATCAGCCTGCCGCCCACCTTCCGTTATCCCGATATCCACTCCCCCCTGACCACCCTCATCACCAAAACCGTGATCCCGGTGGCGGCCGAACGGGACATTCCCGTCGCCATGATGATCGGCGTGAAAAAGCTCGTGAATCCGGCCCTTCGACTGGCGGGTGATTCCGTCGGCAAATCCGACATCGATACGGTCGAGGCCCTCGCCCGCGATTTCGGGAACATCCGGTTCCTGCTGACCATGCTGGCGCGGGAAAACATGCATGAGCTGTGCATCGCCGCCCGCAAGTTCAAGAACATCACCCCCTTCGGGTGCTGGTGGTTCCTGAACAACCCCAGCCTGATCAACGAAATCACCCGCATGCGCCTCGAAACCCTCGGTCTATCATTCGTGCCCCAGCATTCCGACGCCCGCGTTCTCGACCAGTTGATCTATAAATGGGCCCATTCACGCACCATCATCGGCGAAGCCCTGACGGATAAGTATGCCGACCTCTGCGCCACCGGCTGGCTCCCCACCAAGTCGGAGATCGAACGTGACGTTAAACAGCTTTTCGATATCGCACTGTGATGAAAGGCTACATCCAAGTCTATACGGGCGACGGCAAATGCAAAACCACCGCCGCCCTCGGGCTGGCCTTGCGGTCGGTCGGAGCCGGCCTGCGTGTGTATCTGGGCCAGTTCATCAAGGGCGGCGAGTACAGCGAAATCAAAATCCTGCGTTCCCGCTTTCCTGAAGTTACCATCGAACAGTACGGCTCCGGCGGGTTCGTCCACCACCAGCCCACTCCCGGCCAGATCCAGGCGGCCCGCCAGGGATTGCAACAACTGGCCGCCGCCCTGCGGAGTGGAAACTACGATGTCGTCATCGCCGATGAGGCCAACACCGCCGTGGGGGCCGGACTCTTCACCGAGAAGGACCTTCTGGCGCTAATGGATGAAAAGCCTGATTCCGTGGAACTGATCCTTACCGGACGCGGAGCCGGAGCCGCCGTGCAAAATCGGGCGGACCTCGTCACCGAGATGAAATGCATCAAACATTATTACGATGCCGGCGTTTCCGGCCGGCCGGGAATCGAATCTTAGACTTGATCGCCAACGGAGATACCCCATGAGGACGCCCATCGAAAACATCAAACTGACCTTTGAAGACCGGCATGTCGTGGAATGTCCCGCACGGACGACCATCAAGCAAATCCTCCCTTCGCCCGTCGCCCCGTCAGGTCTCCCGTATATAGCGGCTTTGGTGAACAATGACCTCGCCTCCCTCAGTTACCCGCTCGATATGGACTGCGATGTCCGGTTGCTGACCATGACCGATCCCGAGGCGTGGCACGTTTTCCAGCGCTCCATCGCCTTTCTCGCCGCCAAAGCCGTAAAGGAACTCTTCCCCGCAGCCCTCTTCTCGGTCGATTATGCGGTGGGTAATGGCATCTATTGCAGTTTCGAGGAAACAGCAGGCTCGGTTAACGGCGGTATCCGGGCCGATCAGGTTCTGGCCATCCGGGACCGGATGCGGGCTCTGGTCGATCAGGACCTGGCCATTGAACGAAAGAAAATCTCATTCGCTGAGGCCACCCGCCGATGCACGGAAGCGGGTCAGACCGACAAGCTGAACCTGCTGCGATTCCGCAATCCGCCCCGCGTGGTCATCCATGTCTGCAGCGGCTTCTACGACCTCGCCCAGGGGCCTCTAGTCCCCTCCACCGGCACACTCGGCAGCTTCGATTTAATTCACTACCCGCCCGGACTGGTCCTGCAACTCCCAGCCCAGGGCAGCAGCCAGGTCGCCCCGTTCAAGGACCAGCCCCATCTTTTCAGGATCTTCCGCGAGCACAAGACCTGGGGCCGCACCATGGGTGTCAATACCGTCGGCCGGCTCAACGAAATTATTGTAAACGGCGACATCAGCGACTTTATCAAGGTGGCCGAAGCCCTGCATGAGAAGAACGTCGCCCGTATCGCAGACGAGATCCACCGCCGGCGGGAAGCCCTGCGACTCGTGATGGTGGCCGGGCCCTCCTCCGCCGGCAAAACCACGTTCTCAAAACGACTGGGCATCCAGTTGAGGGTCAACGGGATGCGGGTCTCCACCATCTCCCTGGACAACTACTTTCATGGTCCCGAGCGGACCCCGCGCGACGAGCAGGGCAACCCCGACTTCGAGCACATCGATTCCCTAGATCTTGAACTGTTCACCCGCCACATGAAAGAGATCATCAACGGCGGCGAAGTGGAACTGCCAGTGTTTGATTTCGAGACTAAACAGCGTCGCTATGAGGGAACCCGCATCAAGCTTGAGCGCGATGGCATTTTAATCATCGAGGGCATCCACGGTTTGAACCCCCGCCTCTCGGAATTGCTTCCCGCCGAAGCGAAGTTCGGCATCTACGTCAGCGCCCTGACTCAGCTGAGCCTGGACCGTAACAACCGCATTTCCACAACCGACAATCGCCTCCTGCGGCGGATGGTCCGTGACCACAAGTATCGCGGTCACTCAGCCCTCAGAACCCTGCGCATGTGGGCCTCGGTCCGCCGCGGCGAAGAACGCTGGATTTTCCCCTTTCAGGATCAGGCGAATGTGGCCTTCAACTCGGCACTGGACTATGAACTGGCCGTGCTAAAACCCATCGTTGAACCTCTCCTGATGGAGGTGAAGCCGTTTGATCGTGAGTACTCCGAAGCCCGCCGACTGACGGCATTTCTCGTCAACTTCACGGGCTTATCCGACCGGGACGTTCCCCACACCTCGATGCTGCGGGAATACATCGGCCGCAGCAGTTTCCGCTATTGAACGGCTCGCTCCCGGGAACTCCTGACCGCACACCGTGCGTTCCTGCAGAAGAATCACTCATTATTTAATACTTGCTATATTATAGCATTAAGACAAGATTTCCCGCTTATGTATGAGCGCTGGAAGCCTTTGTCCTGTTTCGCGGGTGCAGAGCCCTACGCAGCCCTGCGGTTGGGCTGCGCCACCACGGTCCGCGAAGGTGACAGCCCTGCCGGTCGTGATTTTCCCTGGTCTGAACGGCACCTGCGCTGCGTTTGGCTGGACCCCGCTTATCGCCCCGCCCCTTTGACCACCCATGACGGACAAACGGTGACTGTGGAAAATCCCGGCCGCTGGAATCTGGAGGCAGGACCTGACTTCCTGGATGCGGTCCTGAAAGTGGAGCCCGGCGAGCGGCGCATCAGGGGTGATGTTGAACTCCACATCCGGCCAGCTGACTGGCGGAACCACGGTCATACCGATGACCCGCGTTATCGTCGTGTAATTGCCCATGTCACCTATTTCGAAGGCACTATCCCGTCGTCCGAACTCCCCGGCGGCGCCATCCAAATCGCCTTTCAGAACGCGCTTAAACGCATTCCCTCTTTCTCCTTCGACAGCCTCGACGTCCTCGCCTATCCCTATGCCAGGGTTGAGTCGCGCCCGCCCTGTGCCGAGGTTTTGGCCCTATGGAACCCGGACCATGCGGGAGCCTTACTGGATGCGGCAGGTCTGGAGCGGATCCGGCACAAGACTGAACATTTGGCTCTTGCCATCCGGGACAGGGGGCCCGAGCAGGCGCTTTACGAGGAAATCCTCCGTGCGTTGGGCTACAAAAACAATCGGGCCGCCTGCCGTACGCTCGCCTCCCGAATCCCGGTCGAGGCGCTGAGAAATGCGGCTGATAACAATGTTCTATCCGCTTACGCGCTGCTTGGTGGAGTGGCGGGCCTCATACCGGATCGAAGTCGCCCCAATTGGGATCAGGAAACACGACAATTTCTACGCAACTTGTGGGACATATGGTGGAAGCAACAGTCTGCATGGGAGACACAGATTCTCAATCGAGAGCTTTGGATGTTGCATAACCTGCGCCCGCAGAATCATCCCCTGCGCCGCCTGATGGCCGCCGCCGAACTATTTTGCGGTCCTTCCCCCTTGATGAAACAACTGCAGGCGGTGGCCGGAGCGGCGAACCCCACCGCCGGGCCGATTATCGATCTTCTGACAGCAACAGGCCTGAACAGTCATTGGGCATGGCATCACAGCCTGTCCAGCCCACGCCTGGCGAAACCCCTGGCTCTCATCGGTCCGGGCCGTGCGGCCGCATTGCTCAACAATGTGATCGCGCCTTGGATGGCTGTCATGTATCCCGATGCGCCAAACATCACCGCCATCCTGCAAAACCTTCCCCCTGAGGACGACAACCGGTTCATCCGTCACACGGCGCATGCTTTGTTTGGGCACGATCACAATCCCGCACTCTATCGCTCGGGATTACGCCAGCAGGGGCTCCTGCAAATCTTCCATGATTTCTGCCTTAACAGCCGGGAGGGCTGTGGAGCCTGCAGCCTTCCCCTTGCCTTGGAGCGCCAGCAACCGGGACAGATCAACCGGCCCGACCAAGCACCTCACCAGAAGAAATACGAGGCCGTGGCGAGCACATAGAGCCCCAGCAGAAAGTTCGTGACGACATGTGCAAATACCGCAGACCAGAGGTCGCCGGTACGGGTGTAGAGCCAGCCATAGGCAAGCCCGGCCGCCGTGCCTGCCAGCCATCGGTCATGCTCCATTCCGAACAGCAGGGCGGTTAGAATAAAGAATCCCTGATGGACTCGGGCAGGATCCACCCGGAGGAAGTCCCGCGCAATCAGCCACCGATAGAGAAATCCACGCCAGAAAAACTCTTCCGCCGTCGCAATAACCAGCGCCGATCCCGCCAATTTCATCAAGGCCAACCCCCAGCCGCATTGCTCGGGGGCGTAGGGGCTCGTGGCTTCACTCCCGGTAATCACACCCAGTGGCCGGACGCCAAATTTCAGATAGAGATCGTGCGCATAGGTGAAGTTGAACATCCACGGCGACTCCGGAAGGACCCAGAGGACACATACCCCAGCGCCAACCGCCAAGGCCAAGGGAAGCTGCCTGATCTTGATCCGCGGGTAGAAGCCCCAGGGCTTGAGCCAGACAAGCAGTGCCCCGCAGACCAAAGCCTGGACGGCGTAACGCACGGCGGGATCTCCGAGCGGGACCGACATGATTACAATCCAGGCCATGAACGGCAGAATGTGGGCTCTCAAGGCGTGTTTAGACTGAAGCGGAGTTTCCATAGCTCTCCCAATCATGGCCATTTCAGGCTTGAATGACAAGCGGACGTTGATCAGAAACCCGGCTCTTGATATGGTCCTCCCATGAAACAGTTCGATCTCACCGACTGGCCGGATCTCTCATCCCGACTGCGCCGACCGCATCAGGCCAATTATTTCGCCATGTATTCCAGCGTGTACGACGGCATTGTTACCGATCCCGTCCTGATGATGCTACCCATCGACGATCACATGGTCCATCGTGGCGATGGAATCTTTGAAGCCCTCAAGGCGGTCAACGGAAAGATCTACAACCTCAAGGGTCATCTTGAGCGGCTCGCCAGTTCCGCCCGCGGCCTCGCCCTGACCATGCCGGAAAAGTTCAACCAGATTAACGATATTGTCACGGCTACCGTAAAAGCCGGTGGTCACCCTGACGTCATGATCCGGATTTTTGTCTCACGGGGTCCGGGCGGGTTCGCCGTGAATCCCTACGAGTGCCCGGCCTCCCAACTCTATATCGTGGTCAGCACTCTCGGCAGCCCCTTCATGAAACTCCATCCCAAGGGTGCCCAGGTGCGGACCAGCGCCATCGCAGCCAAAGCCGCCCATATGGCCAATATCAAAAACTGCAACTACGCCCCCAACGTCCTGATGAAAAAGGAAGCGGTTGATGCCGGAGTGGACTTCTCCGTCGGTTTCGATGAAAACGGTTTTCTGACAGAAGGCGCCACGGAAAACATGGGCATCGTCTCACAGGATAACCGGCTGCTCTTCCCCAAATTGGACCGCGTTCTCGCGGGGACGACCATGCTGCGCCTGATGGAGTTGGCCCGGGAAAGGTTAGGCGGTGATCAACTGTCTTCCGTCGGGTTTTCGGATATCACGCGCGCCGACATTCTGCAAGCCAGGGAATTTCTGGTGACCGGAACGACGATCAATGTTGCCGCCGCCGTGTCACTCGATGGCCACGCCATTGGGAGTGGCCACCCGGGCCTCATTTACCGGGAACTCAATACCCTGCTGGAACAGGACCTTCACGAGAACAAGGCGATGCTAACGCCCGTTTTGTGAAGAGTCAGAACCGGGAGATTGCACAAAGAGGTGGACTCCGGTGTCCCTACCGGCGTCAAACCGCGCTGGGGACAGCGCGGTCCACCTCAGTCCGCCCCGGAAAGGGCCTAACAGTCCGGCAAGCCTGCAAAACATCAGCGACGGGCAGTTCCCGGAGACAGGTCACAGGACGGCAGAGCTTGTGATAGCCGAAGATGCAGCACGGTGAACAGACCAGTGGCTTTCTGACAACTGCCCGGTGCGGCCCGCGAGCACCCCATTTCTGGCTGTCGCTGGGACCAAACCAGATCACCGTTGGCGTGCCCAACGCCACCGCGACATGCGCCAACCCGGAATCCCCGCCCACATAAAGAACCGCCCGCCGGATCACCGCCGCCGACTGAGCCACCGTCAACTGCCCGGTCAGGGATATGACACGCCCTCCCATCCCGGCAGCGGCAAGAACACGGTCAGCCAATTGCCGCTCGCTGCTATTTCCCAAAAGAACAAACGAGAGGGAGGTCTCATTCTGCCCCAGTTGTGTCATCAGCTCGGCGACCTTCTCCGGGGCCCAGTGCTTGTAACGGCTCGTAGAACCGGCATGCACCACCACGAATCCGCCGGTCGATTCCAACCGTTCGATCCGGCGGAGGAGCCCCAATGGAACAGCGGCCATGTCGACAGTCAGACAACCCTCCACTTCCGCAGGCTCCAAAAGACCCAGCGGTCGCGTCAGGTTCATGAACTGATCCGCCTCGTAGCCTCCCAGATCGTAATTCACGAGGTGCGTGTAGAGCAGGTTGCGTCCGGGATTGATCTTGAATCCAATCCGCACCGGGGCCCGACTGAGCAACGCCATCAGGGCCGAAAAATAGTGAAATTGCTCCGTATCAATCGCCACATCGTAAGGCGCTTGACGCAGACGTCGAAGCAAACTGAAGGGGTGGGCATCATACAACAACGCTCCATCTGAAAAACCGGCCAGCCGGAGAATGTCACGATTCCTTTTCTCGCACACCAGATGGATGACGGCATGGGGGAAGTTCCGGCGCAGACTCTTCAAGACGGGAATCAACAGGACCATATCGCCCATCCCGCCGGGCCGGATCAACAGGATGCGGTTAATAGCCGTCGGAACAACAGCCTCCGGACTTGGACCCTCCGTCCTGAGAAGAAAACGAAACCACCCCACCGCCCAGCACAGGACAAAACCCAGGGTCGAATCGAGCAACTTTAAAACCGCCACTTTCATTCACGTTCCTCTCGCGATTCGCCTCGGCCATCCCACCAACCCCACCAAACAGCATCCCAACAGGGTTAATCCACGCCCCCATTTGTCGCTCCAGGTGGAGCCGTAAACCAGTTCTACCTGTTCCTGATCCGGAAAGACCAGCATAAAGGCTGGCGACACCATGAATACCTGTTTCGCGCCCCGCACCTTCCAGTTGGGGAAATAGGTGCATTTAATAATATGGGGGGCCCCCACCGCCTCTGTCTTGAACGCAATCCTGCGGTCCGTCACCACCTCATCCCATATGCGTCCTGCCTTAAGAGGGTTAGTCGTGGGTCGTAGGTCGTTGGTCGTTAGTCGTGGGTCATGGGTCCTCAATCCGGCCAAAGTGCTCCTGAAGTCGGTTTCGCTCAGTCGCGGTCCGGGAGGAAATCCGGCTGACTTTTCACCGGGCGCGATGAACACATAAGGCTGATCAATGACCGCCAGGGTGTATAGCCACTCCAGAGAGCACTCCTTCCAGCGCTTCGTCTCCACGGGCACAGGTTGATTTTGAGCAATATAGACATAGTGACCGTCGTGGCTCATGAGTTCATAGAGTTCCCATTCCTCTTCGCGATTGATGAAGCGCCAGCGCGGATCACGGCGCAAGGCCGTCCGGGTGAGCTCGGAACGCGCGATGAAATGTTTGACGTTAAACAGCTCAAAATGCCGGGTGGCGTTTGTGAAATTAAAGGCGGCCGGCACGACCATGGGCGGATACCCCGCGCAGGAGGGCGAACTTTCGCTCTGAATATAGTAAGCGAACATTGACCCTGCCCCCGAGTTGACCAAACCGCCTTCAAGAATCGGTTTGCCCGCGAGATGCGGCGCCAGTTCAAAAATCCGCGACGAGCCGAGCTGGTTGTTCTCCTCGCACAGATCGTTGGCCAGCCGTCCGGGTGTCCCCCGGAGCGGCAAGACCAGTTCATCAAACACTCCGCCCGAGGGTTTAATCTCCAGCCCCGAATAGTTCCAGGCCGCCCAGGAACGGCTCAGGCTGACGTCTGGACGCCCTGGCAGGCGATCACCCGCCGCAACCCCTGCCAGGACAGCCAGTGCGATGCCTGCTACCGCCCACGCCTCACCCCGCCGCCCTTCCAGCAGCAGACCCAGCCCGACGGCGCCCAGTGCCACAAGGGCGAAGAATATAAACGGCCAGAGACGCACGTTCACGAACACCGGGGAGAGTCCGAAACCAAACCAGAAAAGCGCCAAAGCCGCCCCCAGCATCCAGACCAGAAGCCAGACGGCAGGCATCTTCCGGCGCGCCCCCAGCGTGACAGCCAGAGCGGCCAGCGGGACCAATCCTGCCGCATACCCCGGAAAGTTCTTCCAGAGGGTCATTCCCCAATTCACGCCGAATTCCATGCTGAACTCGGACTTGGCCGCGAGCGGGACCCACCACCAAGCCATCAACAGCAGAGCTAGCCCACCCTCCAACGCCAGGATCCGGCCGGCGGAGATCAGACGGCGGAAACGCGCCCCATGAAACTCGCCCGACCAGGCAACCACGACCGGGACCGCCAGCAACACGATCCCCGCCATTACGGAGGTAAAGAAATGCGAGGCCATGACCAGCACTAGGAGCAGCACGGTCCTCAGCCGGAAACGCTCATCCCTGACATCCCGATAGGCCGAGGCGATTGCCGGCAGCATCAGGGCGAAGCTGAGACTGTTGGAGATCATGCCCGCCAGCGTGCTGGAGATATTCACGCCCCACATCGTATGGACCCGCGTAAACAGGAAGGGGGCCATGCCGATCGCCAGCAGAAGGGGCACCGGCCGGGGGAAGCGCCACAACCTCGCCGCCACATAGGCGCTGGCGGGAAGCGCCAGCAATCCCAGCACGCTAACCAGTTTGAAGGCGATGTTAAAGGGGATCGCCACACTCAGCAGGGCGATCAGCACATAGGGCAGGCAGAAGTAATACTGGAACATCGGGAAGCCGCACCACCACCCGCCTGCCCATGAAACGATCGATCCCTTCCCAAAAAGCTGTTCCTTGAGGTGGCTGGCCAGATAATTATGGGCGGGCGTATCGCCTCCGACCGTCGTGGTATCCCGAAGGATATCCAGCGGCGAAAGGTGCCACAGGATAAATCCCGTCACGGCGATCAGAACGACCGCATCAAAACACGGCCGCTTCCACTCTGTCCTGAATGGGTAAATGGTAGGCTTCCGGATCAGTTAATCAACCGGACTTTCCGATTGCCCTTCTCAACCCGGCCCACGATGACCGGCTTGCTGCCCGCGCGGCGAAGAACCGCCAGCGCGGCGTCGGCATCCTGCCGGCGGACCATGATGACCATTCCGATGCCCATATTGAACACCCGGTACATCTCATCCCGGTCCACCCGTCCCTCGCGCTGGATAAAGTCAAAAACGGGAGGAAGGCGCCAGGAGGAACGGTCAATCACCGCATCCACACCAGCCGGCAGCACTCTGGGAATGTTGTCGGGGAAACCGCCCCCCGTAATATGCGCCATCCCCCGGATGGTGACCTGCCCCATCAGCGACACAATGGGCTTGAGGTAACTTTTATGAACCGCCAGCAGCACCTCGCTGACCTTCTTTCCGGTCCCCGGCAGAACATCCGAGACCTTCAGACCGGCGGTTTCAAAAATGACCCGCCTGGCCAGCGAATACCCGTTCGTGTGGAGCCCTGAGGAAGGCAAGCCGATGATCACGTCACCCGGGCAAACCGTCTTCCCCGTCACAATGGCGCGGCGATCCACCACCCCCACGATCGTGCCGACCAGATCGTATTCCTTCGGCGGATAAAGACCGGGCATTTCAGCCGTCTCGCCGCCCAGCAGCGCGCACTTATTTTCCCGGCAGGCCTTGCACAAACCGCTGACCACCTGCTCGAAAATCCATCCCTCGAACCTCGCGATACCCACGTAGTCCATAAAGAACAACGGGACGGCGCCCTGCACGAGGATGTCGTTGACGCAATGGTTGACGATATCCTGCCCCACAGTATCGTGCCGGCCCGCCATGGCGGCAATTTTCAGTTTCGTTCCCACCCCGTCCGTGCTGGCCACCAGCACCTTATCCTTGCCCGGTGAGGCGAAAAATCCCCCGAAAGAACCGATCTCGTTCAAGACACCGGCCGTGCGGGTGGATTTCACCATTTTTTTAATGGCGGCGATCCCGGCCATTTTCTGATCAATATCCACACCTGCCGCCGCATAGGCCGATTTAGCCCGCACGTTTTTTTTGATTTTCTTCATGTTCTCTCCGCTTGCCTCACAACCCCACAGCCTTGAAAGTCCGCCCAACATCTGTGAAATGGACGTTCAGATCGAAGACCTTGTCCAAATCTGCGGGCGCCACCTTCGCCATAATCTCGCGATCCGCCTCAATCAACCCGCGCAAAGCCTGCCGTGACTCCCAGGCATGCATGGCATGCCGCTGAACCATCCGGTAAGCCTGCTCACGGGTAAAGCCCTTCTGGGTCAGCATCAGGAGCACCTGCTGGGAATGAATCAATCCGTGCGTCATGTCCAGATTTTCCTGCATGCGATCCGGATAGACCACCAGATTGCGCACCAGCTTTTCGAGTTGCACCAGCATATGGTCCAACGCGATGGTGCTGTCAGGGATAATAATCCGTTCGACGGAGGAATGGGAAATATCCCGTTCATGCCACAGAGCCACGTTCTCCAGTGCCGCCACAAGATTGCCCCGGATCAACCGCGCCAATCCGCACAATTTTTCACCCGTGATGGGATTCTTCTTGTGCGGCATGGCCGACGACCCCTTCTGCTCACGCCCGAAAAACTCCTCCACTTCACGCACCTCGGTGCGTTGCAGGTGCCTGAATTCCGTGGCCCAGCGATCCACCGAGGCCGCGACCAGCGCCACGGCCGACATGTACTCCGCATGCCGGTCGCGCTGTAGGATCTGGGTCGAAATCGCCGCCGGCCTGAGCTTGAGTTTCCGGCAGACATACTGCTCGACGAACGGCGAGATGTGCGCGTGCGTGCCGACCGCGCCGGAAAGCTGTCCCACGCAAATAATCGCCCGGGCCGCCTCCAGCCGTTTCAGGGCCCGGCCAAATTCATCGTACATCAGCGCCATCTTGAGCCCGAAGGTGATGGGTTCGGCGTGGATCCCGTGGGAGCGGCCGATCATGGGTGTGTATTTATACCGTCGCGCCTTGGCGGCGGCCGCCTTGCGAACCGCCTTGGTATCGGCGATCAGGATGTCGATGGCCTGCACCATTTGCACGGCCAGCGCGGTATCCAACACATCTGAGCTCGTCAGCCCGCGATGAATAAACCGCGAGGACGGCCCCACATGCTCGGCCACATTCGTAAGAAAGGCGATCACATCGTGATTCACCTTCGCCTCAATCTGGTTGATGCGTTTGACGCTGAAGGCGGCCTTATCCTTGATGCGCTTCAGATCAGCGGCAGGCACAATGCCCAGCTTGTGCATGGCTTCACATGCCAGAATTTCGATACTCAACCAGACGGCGAACTTATTCTCGTCCGCCCAGATATTTCCCATTTCAGGTCGCGTATAGCGCGGAATCACGGTACCCCTCCTCTTTGCGGGATATTAAACATCACCGCTTGTAACAGCTGAGACTTCCAACCCCCATATTCCTACCCTGTCACCAGACGGACTGCAAGCCGCCACTCTGAGATTCTGGGCTATTTTTCAGGCGTTGCCACACAGAGGGCACTGCGGATTCCGGTGGAGTTGGATTTCCCGGAAACTCATCTTTAAAGCATCCCAGGTCAGCAGGCGGTTGGTTAACGGTTCTCCAATCCCGAGCAGCACCTTGATCGCCTCCATGGCCTGAATGGATCCCATCACCCCCGGCACGGCCCCCACCGGACCGGCGGGCAAGCCTGACACCGCCGGCGGTGCCGCACTAAAAACGCAGCGGTAGCAGGTGGTTACACCCGGAATGACCGTCATCACCTGCCCCCCAAACCGGAGTATCCCGGCATGCACATAGGGTTTGTGGACCCCATGACAGGCATCGGCGATCAAAAACTTGGCCTGAAAATTATCGGTAGCATCCAGAACCAGATCGTATTCCAGGAAGAGGCGGGAGGCATCTTCCGGCCCCAAGCGGAGCGGGTGACATCTGATTTCCACCTCGGGATTAATGGCATGCAGTTTGCGGGCCGCCGATTCGACTTTGCTATGCCCGATATCCTCTTCGGCATGCAGGATCTGCCGCTGGAGATTGCTCAGATCAACCACATCCGAATCCACCAATCCCACCGTACCGACGCCAGCCGCCACGAGATAAAAAGCGGCCGGCGATCCCAACCCGCCTATTCCCACCACCAGAACTTTCGAAGTCCGGAGGCGTTCTTGTCCGGCCGGCCCGATTTCAGGCAGCGTCAGGTGGCGGACATAGCGCCCGGATTGGATGACAGAAGACGGCTCCATGGTTTACCGGATACCCACCCCTCATCATTGCGGGGCAACAACTGCCTCAACGGCAGGCAACGGCTTCGCCATCTTGGCCGCCTTGGCGACTTTGGCATCCGCCTCGGCCTTTTCCTTGATCGCCTCGGCTTCGCGCATGGTCTTCGCGGCCTTCTTCGCCAGAATGAGTTTTTGAACCAGTTCCGTATCCTCGGGTAGTCCCTGATCCTTCTGGATGCTACCGGGGCTGGCTATCCCGACCGTGACGAAGATGATCGTTTCCTGCTGTGACTTCTGGGTGTGGGTATGGGAGAACAACCATTTCCCGATCAAGGGGATATCCCCCAGCAACGGGATCTTGGTGGTCACCTCGCGATCCTGGGTTTCGGTCAGACCGCCAATGGCGGCCGTCTTTCCGTTTTCCAAACTGAATACCGTCTTGATGGTCTTCGTGGCCTCAATAGGGAACGTGTTGTTATCCGGGGCCACCTTGTTTTTCACAAACCGGCTGAGGGTCGGTTCAATCCTCACCGTGATATTGCTCGCGTTGTTGATGGTGGGCGTGACCAGCAGCGAAATGCCGAATTCAAAATACGGCTTGATGGCATCCAGACTATAGGTCGTGGTATTGGCTTGTCCCTGTTGTCCGGCGGTAACAGTACCCCGGATGTTCGGCTCGTTTTCCCCGATATGAATCGAAGCCGTCTCCTCGTTCGCCACGATAATCTTGGGATTTGAAACGATACTGACCCCGTTATTCTGTTTCAAGGCACTGAGCATGATCTTGAATTCGTCGGCGTTCAGGACAGCCGTCCGAATGTCCGACAGGCTTTTGGAATAGGAGTCCTCGACATTACGGGTGACGTCACGGGACTGATCAATGGTATCACTCACCGAGCGTGTCGGCGTCGTGACCGATCGTGAGGCAAATATACCCGATCCCGGGGGTTGTTCTTCGGTGATCGTCGTGGTTTCATTATACTGGTTGCCGGCGCTGTCAAACCGCGTGTTGAACTGATCTACCCGACTGCGCTGATCCGCCTGACTGAGCTTGTCCGAGCGGCTTTGAAGCTTTTGACGACCCTCCTCCACCGACCACTGCATGCTGCCCACTCCGACGCCATAGCTCTCCAAAACCTGCCAGTTGATTCCGAGATCCTTGATGGCCTCGTCCGTGAGTTCCATGAACTTAGCCTCGATATATACCTGTCTGCGGGGTGTATCGATTTCTGAAATCACCTTGCGGATGTCGACCAAGTTGGCCGCCGAAGCCCGCACCACCAGCGCATTGGCATTGATAAAGGGCGATACACTCCCACCGACCCCCAGCATCGGATGGACCACCGTAATCACATTCGATACCGAGGCAAAATTCAGGAAAATGGTTTGAGCAATCATGGGCTCGCTCAGTTTCGGCTGAATACTGTAAATACCGGAACCGGGGATCTTTTCGGCGATCATCATGCTGTACATGTCCAGAATGGATCCCAGTGCCGGCTTCCATTCGACATCCTGAAGATTTACCGTCACTTTCCCCTGCAAATTCGTGGAGGTGGCAATGATATTGGCCCCCGAAATTCGCGTAAAGAGCCGGACCACATCCTGTAGCGGCACATCATCCAATGACACGGAAATAAGGTTCTTCCCGTCACCCTCGGGGCCAAAGTTCGGCACCGCCAAGGTTTCGATTTCCGGCACAACCGCCACGGCCTTAGTCACTTCTGCCGTTTCCACAGTCGTGATGACGACGGAATCCGCCTTCACCCCTTCCGACTCCACGGCTGAGGCCGAGACCGGCAGATTTGTCGTTACAACAGGGACCGTTTCTTCCGCCAGTGCCACAACGCCAAGGCAGATAAACAGGGTCAGGAGTGTCTTATACATGTCTGTTTTCCTTTGCTCTACTTCAACGGCACAATCAATAAGCGATAATCCGATAGAACCGGTTGATCGCCCCGCCAACCGTGTTATCCGTACAATTGGTAGCCGCGCCCCGGCCGAGAATGTTCGTGCAACCCGGAACACCCAGCCAGGCACTGGAGCCCAGGCTGTCAACATACTGGACCGCATAGTACCAGTTAAGCCGTGCAAACCAGGAAATGACAACACTATTGCTGTCGGAGGACGTCATCTGGGTGAATTGCACCGGCACATTGGTGGCTCCATCCACAATGGGCAGTGAAATGATGCGATGATTCAGTGTATCCGCGATGTACAGGACGCCGCGCGGATCCCATACTACATCCTGCGGACCGCGCAAGCTGCCGTTTCCAATCAGGGTTGTCCAGGCCGCATTCGAAACAGCCGAGACCGCGACGCGATGATTGCCGCTATCCGCCACATAGAGATTTCCATTACCAAGGGTCATCCCGGCAGGCCACATCAGGCCTCCTTCCGCGGGGAGATCCCCCCCGAACACGGAGACAAACTGGCTGTTGGTCGAGAACTTCTGGACCCGACTCCGGCCCCCGGGCAGGGTGTTGGCGTCGGATACGTAAATGACATTCGAGTTTACCAATATCCCCTTGGGTCCCGTCAAATGCCCCGTCATCATGTCGTTCGTGATAAACACCGACCACGTTTCGGCGGCACTCATCTTCTGCACGCGATCATTGTACAGGTCCGTCACATACAAGTTCGTCCGCGAATCCAGATCCACATCCGAGGGGGTTTCAAATTGTCCCGGCCCGCTGCCATAGACACCCCATGCCCGCCACTGTCCGTTCGTGGCGGAGCGTTTCTGGATCCGGTTGTTATTCGAATCCGCCACAAAGACGTTGCCCTGGGCATCCACCACCAAACCGCCGGGTCTATTGAACTCGCCGAAATTGGTCCCCGACTGGCCGGCATTGGTGTGGCCCCACACCGTCCATGAACCGTCGTAGGGATCATATCTCTGGATCCGGTTGTTCAGTGTATCCGCGACATAGAGCCGGTGCAGCGAGTCCAACGCCAATCCCGAAGGTTGCCAGAACTGGCCCGGGGCAAGACCCGCCGACCCGCCAAAAACCGCCGCATTGACGTAGAAGCCCGTCACGGTGGTCACCTGCTGGGTCAGAACCACGGCCGCCAGACTCCCCGGAGCCAACCAACTCGCCACATCCTTGAATTCCACCGTATAGGAGCCGGGCGACAAATCAACCTGAACGCCACTATTGGTCCAATCACCGCCCGACAGCCTCCATTGCGCGCCCGACGCCACGGCCGAAGCCGGCTGGATGTTAACGATCAGTCCGGGTATGCGCCTGTAGGTTCCGCTCAGCACAACCGTCTGTTGATTCGTCACGGAGGCGGTGACACTTCCGGGAGCGATCCATTGGGGAATGGCCCTGAATTCAATGGTGTAATCGCTCATGGCCAGATTCCCCACCTGAGCCCCGCTGTCCTGCCAGGTCCCGCCGTTGATGCGCCACTGCGCCCCGGCGGCGACCGCCTCGTCGGGGTGAATCACCACGGAGACCGAACCAAACATCCTTGCATAAGCCCGGGTCACCGTGGTCGCCTGCCCCGCAATCAGGACCAAGGTCTCGAGACCGGGCTCCGTCCACCCGGGAATCACGGAGAACGTCAGGGAATGGGCTCCGGCATTGAGGTTGGACATCGTTGCGCCGCTGCTCAGCCCGGCCCCGCCATCCAATCGCCACGCGGCATCCAGGGCCCGCGCCTCCAGCGGTTCAATATTCACGGTCAGGCTGGCCTTCGGCTCGTAAGCGCGAGTGATGGTTGTGGCCACGCCGTTGAAGAGCGTGATGGTCTCACTGGCCGGCTCCGTCCATCCGTCGATGGACTTGAACAAAAGCACATGATCACCGGGCGTCAATCCCTGAAGACTGGTGCCGCTATTCTGCCAGACACCATCATCCAAAACCATCCATTGGGCCCCGGCAATCCTGGCCTCATCAGGCGTCAGCATGACGCGCAACGAAGGCGGAGCCACAATCGCCGCGGACTCAGCCAGGACCGTTGCCCCGCGCCGTCGGGCCGCGTGCCGCCACTGCTCGTTCCAGTCACGGGTATAAGTGAAATCCTGAAGACCGCCGGACTGATGGAATTCGCTCCACGCCAAAGTATTGGTATCCGCCTCCCCATCATCAAACCGGAAATAATGAATCAATCCGGAGTAATCGTTTCCTGACACGACATGGCTCATATTGGCACGGATCTCAGCCGGCGTGCGGACCCGGTTCCAGATCCGGACCTCATCAATCCCCCCTGCAAAGTCTTCACCCATCCGGAGGAATGTTTCCCCGCCCGGCCCATCCATCGGCGGTGTCGAGGCGAGAGGGAAATTGGTGGCAACCAACAGCGTGCCGTTGGTATAGAGGCTCAAGGTCCGGCTGGTGCCGGAATAGGAGGCTGCCACATGGGTCCAGGCGGTCCCCACCGGGACAAGCCCGCCCCGCACCATGCAGTTGGTTCCGTTGTATTTCACGAAGCCGGCATAGACCCTCAACCCGCCACTCCCGTTGGTCTCCAGGCCCACCACATAATTCACCGCATACGCACCACCCGCCAGATTCGCCACCGTGCGGCGCACAATGACTCCAGAACCCTCCGCTGAATTGGTGGGACTCACCCATGCCTCCAGCGTCCAGTCTTTCAACTTTTGTTTCAGCGCCGTCGGCACCTCCAGATAATCAGCCCGACTGCCGCCAAAAACCACGGCCAGGGACTTTGACGGATCGGTCGGGTCCGCAGGACTGGTCCCATCGGCCGCCTCGTCGCTATCGATCACGCCATCATCATCCGTGTCGGCCATATCGGGGCGGCTTTGGAGTTCCTGCTCAATGACGTTCTCCAAGCCGTCTCCATCGCGATCCTCTTCCACGTCATAGTACCAGTTGCCGTCGGAGTCCTCCTGCCGGGGATTGGTCCCCGACCAGAACTCGTAGAGGTTAACGAGACCGTCACCATCCGGATCGCCTTGCGGCCCGCCAAAACCATCCCGTGCGCCCACGTAGGATTCGTTAATAACCCCGCTGTCCCACGGATCGAGGGCATTGATCAATTCCCAGCCGTCGGGCATCCCGTCACCGTCAGCATCATCCGCGCCACGCTTGTCCACGCCATAAGCCAGAGCCGCCCCATTGGTAACCCAGCTGAAATTATTCGTGGGTAACGCATAACCATGGTCGCCGAACCCGTATTCCTCGTGCGTGGCCCCGATCAAACCGGTCTTGGCGCGCCGGGCAAAATCCTCGGCCGTGGAGCCACCATCATCGAACCGGTAATAGGCCAGCAGGCTGTTACGCGAATACACCCCGTCACCATCCTTATCATTCCACTGCACGTTGGAAATAGGCGTGCCGATCAAGCCTTCCTTCAGCGTTTTATCGCGCTTCAGCAGCACATCGCGGGCGGCATTGTATTGCTTGTCGCCATTATCGATCCAGAAGTTGGCCAAGTTCACCGACTGGCACACGTTGGTCAACGCCACGCCGGGCTCCCCGTCGAACAACGAGCCGCCGTTGACGATTACAAAATCCGCGTGGCTGTAATAGGAGGGAGAGTCTTTATCCAGCCAGACGTCATCTCCATTGGAGGGAGGCGTCAGTTTATGGGCATACTCCGA
Organism: PVC group bacterium; assembly: GCA_945870225.1. Classification (GTDB taxonomy): domain Bacteria; phylum Verrucomicrobiota; class Kiritimatiellia; order CAIKKV01; family CAITUY01; genus CAMBRF01. The sequence continues at coordinate 81,725 of CAMBRF010000005.1, forward strand.
GATCTGCGCCTGGGTGCGCGCCACTCCCCAGATCCGGACCTCGTCGAGCATCAGGCGATTGGTGAACGAGCCATCGGGCGACGCCGCCAACGCCAGCACATTGGTGGCCGGGAACATCAGCATTGACGATGACTCCGCTCTCTGGGCAAGCGCAGCATACAGCACGCCGTCGATGTAGAGACCGGACCCGTTGTTCACATGATCCCAAACGACGGCGAGGTGGACCCATTGATTCGTTGGCAGGGCGTTCGCCTGAACCTTGTACAACACCGGCAAGGAACCGGGACTGTGCTGAATGATAACCGGAATGTTATTGGATAACGAAAGCTGGTAGACGGTCAGCCCCACGCCTTCGGCAACCGTCTGATAACGGAATAGATTTCCATTAAGGTTGTTGGCCAACAACTTGACCTGGCATTCCAACGTCCAATCACGCCGTTGCATATCCTCGCGAACTCCCGCCGGGGAATACTTCCCCTCATCCACCTCCGCCGGCTCAGGATCGGGGATCAGGATGCCCTCGGGTCGAGTAATCAGGATCGATTTTGGAAGAAAAGGATCGCACGAGGATACGGGGCTTGAGGCGGCGCCGACTGCAGCATGGATCTCCTGCCAATCGGTTAATCCATCATCGTCGGAGTCGTCACCCGGATCCGATCCAATGCTGGTGGTGGGCAACGCTGAGCCCATCGTTTCCGCCCGGCTAATCCCCGTTCCGTCACGGGGATCCGTCTGGGCTTCACCGGTGACCGAATTGGTGGGGAACCACCGCCAGAAATAAGTAGAATCCGGACGCCAGTTGTGCTGATTCGGATTGGTTTCATCCCCTGTGCCGTTTACATATTCCCGTGTCGTGAAACGATAACCATCCTGTCCCAGGTATTCGAAATAGTTCCATATCCCATCATGGTCAGGATCACCGAAGGGGCCTTGATCAGGATCCCCAAAGCCATCGTCCCGGGGATCCAGGTTAAACTCCACTTCCCAGCCGTCCGGCAACCAGTCGCCATCGGTATCATGCCCCGGATTGGGAGAAATGGTATCCTCATCAACATAGTCGTATCCCGTCCCCTCCGTGGGATCAGTCCATTCATTCCATTCTTGATTGCGGAGCTGAAAACGGTTGATTGAGTCCGGAATGGTATTGGTCGAGGCCAATCCGAGAATCAAAGGAGGATTATTGGTGCAAATGCGGACAGGGGTCCCATTATCGCGATAGGAGATGGTAAACGGGAAAGGAACCCGTCCCGACCAAACCCACTTGCTGCCGTTTGGACCCGCCTCCCGCATCTCCATCAGCAGGCATTGCTCGCGGTAATTACTGAGCCCATCCTGATCCGGGTCGGCCTCGGCAATCTCCGTATTGACATTTGTCGCGCCTGAACTAGCAAGGCTGCCCACGTGGGGATCGATACCCGCCTCCGGGTCATACCAAGCGGACTCGAAACTATCGATGAGCATGTCCAAGTCTGTATCGATATCGAGCGGATTAAGAGAATCGGAAGGCAAAGCGCTGGCGAGTCCTTTGTCGGTCCCGTTAACCCGCTGCCCGGCAGTCATGGGAGGATACCCATCCACGCCGCAGTACTCCTGCCAGTCCGAAAGACCATCACCATCGAAATCCTCGGTCTTATTGGTTCGGCACGGGTTCATGCCTATCGCGTACTGGGCCGAATAGTGTTCCCATTCCCATTTATCATCCATATCGTCGCCATCTGTATCCCAGTGGTTCGGATTCAGATATTCCAACCCGGGATTCATGATGCTGATGCGCGCCTCGTCCCTGTTAAGCAACCCGTCAGCATCGGTATCCATATCGCCTGTTTGGCTCCGCCAGTCGGGCGTGAAACGGAACCAGTGGTATTCCCACCAGTCCGGCAGTTGGTCTTCATCCACGTCATCCGAAAGCGGTATCGTGAGGCCAATCACGGCATTGCTGCCGTCAAGGGTGACCACCACGCTGCCCCAGGGTTCGCCGGTGTTGTAATCCCCATCCTCGTTGCCATCCACCCAGGCCAACACGGTATATTCCCCCGCCGGCAGGGCGCCACCCAGGGTGAAGCCATAGGGACCATAGGGAAAGGGAAGTGTCCCATTCGTCGCCACGCCCATATCCATCGCCGTCCCTTTTAGCACGGCCGCATAAAGAAGCTGCCCTTGCCCGTCGTTGTTTCCCGGCGGGCCAGCAATGCTTTCGCGCCACTCGGAACTGTTGAAGATCGAACCAGAAATACTGCTCTGGGCCAACGCCGGCGCCAGACCGTTCAGCCAAGCCAGCGCCGTAATCCACGCCGTAAGTCCGATTCGCAGGGTCCTGGTTTTCATAAGTGCCTTCAAGGCTGATTGATGACCCGACTCGTCCGATTACCATTGCCATCTGTAACCGAAACCACGTTATCCCCAACCAATCGACGCTGATAGATCACCGACCGGCCGGTATTTCCGCCCTGGAAATTCCCCAAAGCCGGGTCCGCCACTGACCAGGTGAACGTTGCCGTCCCGCCGCTCACGGTCACCACGGCATAGGCCGTATTCGTGGTCAAAGTCGAAGGAGAGGCTGAAATCACCATATCCGCAGGGCCCGCCGCCGGCGTCCCGGAAATCCGGCCAAGCGCCGCATTGCCATCCTGATCGTACACAATAATGTCGTTGGCACCGATCGCACTGGCTGTATAAACCCCCTGCGCCTCTCCACTGGCGGCAATGGAGCCCAGCGACCCGTTCGAAACATCCCACCGATAAGGAGCTTGTCCGCCACTCGCCGTAAAAACCACGCGGCCCCCGATCGCGTTGACCGTCGCGGAATCAGGCGAGAGGCTGACAATCTTGGTTGAACTTGAACGCGGGTCGGAAACGTAGGGATGACTTTCAAAATACCCATCCAGGTCGCCGGTCGTATCCTGATCGTCATCATTACAGGCGGTTAAAAATAAAGCCGTCAGCGCCATCGCACCCAACACCCCCACGATCCGCCAGCTATTTCGCATTGTCATAGGTTCCTCTCGCTTATTCTGCACGAACATCCAGTTTAATCATTTGTACTCCGGTCGCGCTGACTGAAACCGCCTTCCATCGATAGACCTGTCCCTCAAAGGCAATCGAAATCGAATCCCCTTCTTCGACGAGTTTCCCCGCCATCACCGCCACAAATCGAGGCTTTCCCGTGGTCTTATCGCGCCCGAGACTGCTGACTCCGCGCAAATTCAACCGAGCCCACGCCTGATCCCATGCCACCACCTTATCCTCCGACCTCTGATCCGGCGCCTTTATGCCACCCGATCCAGTCATCTCAACGGGCGGTAGTTTCTCAGGCTTGCGAGGAACGTACCCCACCGGCCAGAATGGATCCCGCCGCAGCGGCCGCCCCTCCTCCATCAGACTGACGGGAACATCAATCTGTTCCGGTTGTTGGACCGGCGCATCCGTCCGGCTCTCGGCCCCCCCCCTCATTGGGACAGGCAATGATTGCGCCCATGCAAACGCCCCCGTCGTCAGAAAGAGGACACAGGCAACTGATATGACTCCGGATAGCCCCCTCACGGATTGCCTCCCTTGCCATCCGCCCCATTGCCCCGGCCCTCCTGCGGAACCGCCTCGATCGGCCATTCCACACGAACATTTAACTGGTGCCGCTCGGGTTTGTCGGAGCGTCCAACAATCCGAATCTCCGTCACGCATAAAAATGGATTATCGTTCTCAATCTTGTCCAGGAACGCGCGCACCTGATCAAAAGAGCCGTCACCGGCCAATTGCACAGCATACGATTTAAAAACACCCACCGTCTTGTCCGTTTTGCTTCGAGGCAATTCCCGTATGCCGACTTCCTGAATCTCATTCAAATTCAAACCGACCCCATGGGCGGCACTTTCGAGCATTTCCGTCACCCCGACCAAGTAAGATCCCAAAATTGAACGTAGCACATTTGATGCCATGATTTTGTCGATTTCGACCGACACAACGTCGTACTCCGCCTTCACAGCCCTGCCATACGACAGCTCCCTATTGGCCTTCCCTATTTTCCCTTCCAACTCCCCCTGAATGACTTTCCACTTCTGCCGACTCGCGTTGAACGGCACAACCAAAAGCTGAATCAGGGTAAAGAGCAGCAAGGCGACGCCAATGCCGATCAGCACGAAAACCTGAATTCGTTCTTTTTTGTTTTCCGGCAGTTTCATTGGAATAACTTGGGGCGGCACTTGCACACAATCTCGAAGACCCGATCCGCCTTATTCACCGGGTCCTGACGAAAGGAACCGGGAGGAATGCTGGCGGTTTCGATCAGCGTGTCGAAAGGGGGCTGCCCGGCCAACACGGACTGAAGTTCACTGACGTTCTCCTCAGACCGAATCGCGCCCGTACGGCCAACAAGCCGGAGCTCAAAGACACGGGCCGGAATATTGTTTGATGTCAGCAGCAATTCCTGAGCAACACGCAACTCGGTCAACTGGACCATGGAGGGAACCACAGCCTCGATATTTTCCAATTCCTTTCCCCACGCGACCCGGGTTTTACGCCAGCCCTGAATCTCGTTGAGCGTCGTGATTTTATAAGTCAGGTTACTTCGGAGTTGCAAGGCCGCGAGATACTTCGGCTGAGTCTGTTTCCAGGCCGCATCCGCGTAGCTAACGTTTTTCTGAAGCGCACGGTAGGACGTGAACAATGCGGTCACCAGCAGCAGGGCAACAAGGATGAGGGTCCCCACCAACGTTCGAATAACCATTACCAAAGAGACGGGACTGGCGCTTCTCTGTTCCACGTCGAGCATGAGGTTCACGCGCATGGGTTATCTTGCCTCCATCGCGCCCAGTGCCGCGCCAATCGCGGCGGAAAAACGCGACTCCTGCCCCTTCCACTTGGCCAACCCGCCTTCAAAGGACACATTCATTCCCTCAAAGGGGCTCCACAATACCGGTTCTTGTCCGGTTGCCGCATGAACTTCACGCGCCCAGCAGCCGATAGAGGCCCCGCCGCCGCAGGCATATAACCGGACAATTCGGGTGGCCTCCCGGCGCTCCACGAAATCCCACGAAATGATCAACTGCTGAAGAAAGGATTCCATCGCCTGGTGCACAATCTGACTGATATCAAACGAGCCATCGTTGAGAATTCCCATGGCCACATCGCTGTCCACGCCTAGATTATCCTGTAATCGCTTCAGAATATTAACCGCGCCCACATCAAACTTTCGAATCATGGCCATGGTTCCCTTGTGAAAAAAGGCCACCAGGGTCGTTCGGGCCCCAAAGTCCACCACCGCCACACAATCCTCCAGATGATTCTGTCCCGGCCCCCTTGCATAGGTCGTCATGGAGGCCAATCCGGACAACTCGATCGAACAGGGCGCAGGAACGCCAACAGGAAAAAGCCCACTCAACGACGCGACCGTCTGGGTTAACATGCCAACCGCCAGAACTTTGACCTCCGCCCTTGAAGCCGCCATCTCCTCGTAGGACAGGCGATAGTCGGTGCTGTCAACCATTCCCATCAGTTCCTGCACATGGACATCCATCGACTTCTCGGAGTGGGCGGGAATCGTCAGTAGTTTGACAACCGTCCCCGGCTCGGAAGAGGCCAGTGCCACATAGCGGGCACGCAGAGGCTTGGGCAATACCAGCGGGACCCCAACTGACGGCAAAGGCAGAATATCGGCAGCAAGCACGTTGAAATCCTCACGGCTTCGCTTGATCCGCACGGCCTTGATCCCGCTGCCCGCCACATCCAGACCCAGCACATCCGTATAGCTGCGCTGAAACAGTTTGAGATAATCGGCTATTTTCTTCATTCAGGACACACCCACACGCCCTACCCGAGACCGTCCGTCGTCTACACCGGAAAACCGGCACGCTACAACGGCTGAAATTAACCAAAAACCATATTGAGGCGCAAGCTATACATGACGGCCCAAGAACGTGGGCTTGTCAAAAGCCTTTACTTCTCGCTTCCCTTTGGCAACCCAACAGGTAACATGCCCCCACGCCATTCAGGACGGAACCATGCGTTTTTTTGATGCCCATTGTCATTTACAGGACGAACGACTCCTGCCGATTCTCGACGCCGTAATGGAGCGGGCCCGTCAGGCAGGCGTGACAGACATGATGTGTTGCGGCTGTGAGGAACGCGACTGGCCCCTGGTCGGCAATCTGGCACGGCGGTTCCCTCAGGTGCGGGCCTCGTTTGGCCTCCATCCGTGGCATGTCAGTACCCGCGGTCCGGATTGGATGGAGACGTTGCGACGATTCTTGTCGGACGTCCCCTCGGCCATAGGGGAGATCGGGCTGGATCACACCTTGGACCGCACACGCTTCGAAGAGCAGGAAACGGTGCTGATCGCCCAACTCCAGCTCGCCCGCGAACTGCATCGTCCAGTATCCATCCATTGTCGCCAGGCCTGGGGTCGCCTGTTGGAACTGCTCGACCACCATGGATGGCCCGAGAATGGACTGATGTTTCACTCATTTTCCGGACCAAAGGAACTGGTTCCCTCCCTGACCAGGCACGGCGCGTATTGCTCGTTCTCGGGATCCATCACCCACCCCCGGAACATCCGTGGTCGAAAAGCCCTTGCCGCTGTCCCTCTGGACCGACTACTGATCGAAACCGACGCCCCCGATCTCCTCCCCTCCCTGCCGCCCGAGGCGCTTGCGCCGGGAGTGAACCGGGATCTTCCCGTCAATGAGCCGGCCTATCTCCCGCTCATCCTAGGGGTGGCGGCGGAAATCAGAACCACTTTACCGGAAACCCTGGCGGAGGCCACCCGGGCCAACGCCCTGTCGTTGTGGCACTTAAGCTGAATCGAAACTTTTCATGGCACCCCCGTGACCTTGCGATCCCCGTGACCTTGCGCCCCCCGTGACCTTGCGTCCGCCCCCGTGACCTTGCGTCACGGGAGCGGAAGATTGGCCGGGAAAACTTGCTTTTCCTGGCAATCTTCCGCTCCTGCCGGACAAGCCGGCAGGTGGCGAGCCAATCTCCCGCGCCTGACGGACAAGCCGGCAGGCGGCGTGTCCGTCATTCCAATTCCTGCCTGAGGCCAGCGGTTTGTTGACAGCAAACCGCAGTCCTGACAGTATGTAGTCCGCTGCATGGCAGAAAGGATTTTCCCCATGGCTGTTCTGATTGGAATGTCAAATACGGTTAAAGGTCGCAAGTTTGAACTCGACCGGGATGAAATCTTCATCGGCCGAAACCCCCAGAACCAAGTCCCCCTTGATGATGCGTCCATTTCCGGCCGCCACTGCAGTATTACCCGCGATCAACGAAAGTATTTTCTCGTCGACCTTGGATCAACCAATGGCACACGCCTGAACGGCGCATCCGTCACCAAAGCCGCCTTGCGGCCCAAGGACATCATCCAGGTCGGTTCCATCGAATTGATGTTCAACGGTCAGGATGTCGACATCGCCGCAGCGGCCAGTCATGAAACGGCCGAAATTGAGGAAGTGACAGCCGACGTGGGGACCGTTCCCCCTACATTTCGAACGGCCTCGCCGTTCGGGTCGCGGCGCGACAGCCGCAAACCCTGGGCCATCGTGACGGCCATTCTGATCCTGATCGTTCTGGGCGCGCTGGCCTATTTCATCGTGAATCTTTTTGGAAACGGCTGATCGTCTTGTTGAACATGTCCCGCGACCTCACTAGACAGGGCGGACCGACGGGCATGACCCTGATTGAAATTCTCGTCGCGATTTCCATATCCACTATCATTGTGGGCGTTGCCCTCTCGGCCTACCTGACCCTCTCGGCCTCTCTGCGACGCCAGGCCGACACCCGTCTCGATGACGCCCTCACCGCGCTGGACAACCTGCGTCACGATCTCGTCTCGTGCTCACAGGTCACGTTCAGCAACACCCCCGCGTTTGAAGTCCGGACAACCGGTAATACCGATGAGACCCCTGCACTCTCAACACTGGCCTTCTGCAGCGGGAACCTGCCGACGAAAGCCAATGATTTTTCCCGCATGGACGTGCAACGCATCCGCTACACGCTGCAACCTGACACCGATCCCGGTGGCGCTCAAACCCTCATGAGGGAAGCTCTCACCCTCTGGGGATCCGAAGCCCTCGCCGCGCCCCTGTCCAATGCCGTCTTGAAAAACGTCAGCCGCTTCGAAATGCAGGTGCTGGAGGGATCTGGATGGACCAACCAGTGGACGTCGCGCCTGAATCGCCCGTTCCCCCGCGCGGCGCGGGTCCGGCTGGACTGGAAATCAGCTCGCACCACGGAGACCGCGTCGATTGTAATTTTCATCCCGGCCGGAAACACCCTGTCGCCGCAGGCGAAAGCCGCCCCTTGATCACTTGATCCGCAACCGTTCGACTTCCATCTCATCGGCCCGCGTCACCCTCAGATGCCCCGCTCCGGAGGCGGACCGGATGGACACATCCACCTCCTGCCCCGGCATGGCGTCACTGTATCGGGCACAGAGCGTGGCCGCCAGATGAAGATCAGCCTCGCTGGGCTTCCCCGTCACCAGCGCCGATGGCCCGGGAATACTCTCAAACCTGAACAGAACATCCTCCGGCTGCGCCAACGCCTCAATCGCCCCGTTATCCGCCGCATCCCGTCCGATCACCACCTTGACGGCGGAATTCAGACGGAATTGACGGCCCACCCGCAGCAGTTGAATCGCGTGAAGATCGCGGAGTTGCTTGTGGGCACGTAAGTCCCGCAATCGCGCCGCATAATTCGGCTCGGTCAAGCGACAGCCACCGGCCGCCTTGGGATAATCCGTGATGCCATACTCCTCGGCCAACCGGGTTTGAGGCTTACGACTCCGCCCGTTGAGATCGAGCAAGCGGCCCCGATCCACCCAGCCCCGCCGCTCCGGCTCGGTTTCAGGAAGCAGCTTGGCGCTGAGCGGGCGCAGGATCCAATCCTTGTAACCCGACTCGGAAGCCACCACCGCCAGATTGCGGCGCGTCTGGGACATCGGCCGCTGGTTCAAGACCTCGCCGGTGGCCACCAGATGGAACCCCTCACGCTCCATCCTCTGTCCGGCATATCTCAACATGGCCGTGTGGCAGTCAATACAGGGATTGATACATGACCCAAACCCGTGGCGCGGATGCTCAATGATCCCCAACAACGTCTCCGTGTAGTCCTCAACAATGAGCGGAACATTCAACTGCGCCGCCGCCTCGCGGCCCCGATCCGCGCTGAAAAAAGGAGTCTCAAAGGTGATGCCCGTCACCTGAACCCCCTGAGCCTTTAAAAGGATCGCCGCCAGACGGCTGTCCAATCCGCCTGACAACAACACCAGTGCGGCAATCGGTTTTCCGTTATGTTCCACCATGTCCCGGGCCTCTCCCGTGTTCCGTCGTTTTTCGACCGCCCCATAAAGGACGCTCGGCGATATGACCATGCAGGCGCCTCCGTGTCAACGCCACAACAGGATGAGGCTTTACAGAATGAGGCTGTTCGACTACAGGTTCTTACATGAACCGGCCTAACAAAAAAGCGTTTTTGGTCATTCCCATCCTTCTGGTCCTCGCGGGCGGGATATCCCTCCACCTCGGCCGCGCGAAATTGGCCTGTTCTGCATGATCCTGGCTGGCCGCCTATTCCGCCGCCGGATGTACTAAAAAGAGCACAGGGCCATTCATTATTCAGATGGAACCTGCACGGGGCTTTTACAGGGCGAGCAGGAAAATGCCGGCAGTTATGCCAGACACGCTCATAATCGTTCGGCCTTTGAAGTCTTCTTTCAAGAACACGACGCTATAAACATAGAACAACACGACGCAAATCCCGATGGCTGCGGGATAGACCATTCCGATCCGACCGAGCTTTCCGAATGCGTCCAGGCTTCGATAGAGGCAATACTGGCCCAGGAACGTGACCACTGAATAGGTTAATCCCAAGGCAAAGGTCCGGCGCGTCAAGAACCGCTTCCCCTTGGCGATGATTTGAGGAAGGAAATAGAGAAGGGTCGCCGCGAACAACGACAGGATCATGGCCGATTGTCTTACCGTCCAGATGTACCTTCAGCAACGATTCCCATCGGATTATTGCCCTGGCGCGTCGCCCCAATCCGGCACCTTCAGCAGTTCACCGTCCTTCAAGACTGATTCGTGTGCCATGATGCCCATGGCCATGTAACGCGCGGCCTCCCAGGCGTTGATGGTCGGCATCCGGTTTTCAACCACTGCGCTGACAAACTCATGCACGAGATAAGGGTGCGAGCCGCCATGGCCATGAGGCGTGAAATCCATGTTCTCAACTTTCTCCGCAGTCAGTGACTGATCCTGAGCCAGAATGAACGCCTTCTGAACATCCCGCGGCAGGGGATCACGCATTTCCGCCGCGGTAGGTTCTTCCACGCCATGCGCCGGGATCTGGTCGACCGTGGTATTGTACTCACGCTTGGTCCAAAGCCATTTGCCGTTGCGCCAGGTGCCGCAGGTGCCGTAGATGCTATTGCCGCCGCTTTCCCCGGTGACCTCGCGGTATTCGCGGGCCGAGAACACCGCTCCGTTGCTCATGTGGAAAAAAGCGGTTTCATTGGAAAATCCGCCGCCGCTCATTTCAAAATAGTCATCGTAACCGGTCGGTTTGGTTCCAATGGCCGACACCTTCAACGCATGTGCGTTCATGATCGAAACCGGTCCGACCATGGAATGCGTGGGATAATGCATCGGCCCGTAGAGGATTCCCTGGCTGAAGTATTTCTGACGCATGATTTTAATACTCGCGATACCTGCCTGACTGGCGTCACGAGAGAGTTGCACCTTGCGCAAGCTGCATCCATGGGCCCCGCTGTAATCGTGCGAGTATTCGTCGACCGCGCTGATGAAACGTCCAAAAGCGCCTTCCTTCTGTTTCCGCCGCAGGAACATTGCCTCCGGCACATAGTAGGAGGTCTCGCCGAGCATATAACGTTGACCGGTGGACTTCACGGTGGCGATCATCTTATCGCACCACTCCAGCATCTCGTTGCCATCGGGAAGGTAGATGATCGGCACGGCGCTGAAGACATGCTTCCCGCTTTTCATCGCCTGGATGCACTGCGGAGCGTGCAGCTGCGGCTGGGTGATGATCACCAGCGCATCAAGGTCCGACTTGCAGATTTCGTCCAGCGTGGAATACGCGTCCTTCGCCTGAAACTTGTGCTTCATAAAAGGGTCATCGGCCCACTTTTTGATGCGGTCTGGCTCCATATCGCAGAAAGCAATCCTGTCCACCATGGGATGGGCTTTGAAAAGATTCACAAAGCCCCTTCCAAACTGGCCAAGCCCTACCATGCCGATGCTGATGCCCATAATCCGTACTCCCATTGATTTGTTGATTCTTGATCAAAACCAATCTCAACTATGTTCGAAAGATTAGATCATATTGCTTATTAAGCAAATGAACAGTGTTGACATTTCCATGTCAATAATTGACATTTTAATTACCCCGCCATTCGAAAGCGCATTATGAAAATAACGGGAGTGACATTATATCTCACCACGGAAGCGGGACGGCTTTATCATTCTCACGCCCACTATCAGCTTCATTTTGTGGTGTCCGGGTCAGGCGCCTACGAGGTCAAAGGCCGCCGACCGATTGGCATTCAAGCGGGGACCTTGTTTGTCATCCCGCCCAATCTGGCTCACCGGACATCCCTGCCATGTAATATTTCCCTGCTTGAATACCTGATTGACATGGCGATTGAAGACGAGAGCGATCCGGTTAAGAAATTGCTGGACAACGAGTTAGGCGACTTGCGGACGTTCGCCGGGATTTCAATGAACCGCAAGTTCTTCGAATCCAAGCGAGAACAGTTCAATGGCGACAATCCCTACGAGCGTCAGGTGGCGGTGCTCGGGCTGCTCAGCTGGCTCTACAGCTTCTGCTCCCGGCATTTCGGGGCCAAATATCTGGAGACCGATGAAAGACTAGATGAGGTGGAGCTAGCCCTGGAGATTTTGCAGAACCATGTCGAGAAAGACATGAACTTGGAGACGCTTGCCCGACAGGTTGGAATCAACCGTTTTTCGCTGGTCCGTAAATTTTCCCGCCAGGTGGGCGTTTCGCCCATGAAGTACTTCGCGCGCCTCAAGCTGGAAGGCGCCGCCAGGCTTCTGCAGGGAAGCGAGCTGAGCGTGGCCGAAGTCGCGGAGAAGCTATGTTTCTCCGATCAGTTTCACTTCAGCAAGAGGTTCAAAGCGGCTTATGCAATGAGCCCCACGCGCTACCGTGAACATGCGCGAACATCTGGCAGCCGTTAAAAGCCCGACCCATCCTGCCCCGGTCGCACTCCAGAGAAGGGCGGGCGCTATCCCGTCTTTACCTGTTCATCCTTCCAGCGGCATCGGATTACAGAGGTTGCCCTCGTGATCTGCCACGCGTCCGCAGTTGAAGCAGATGAACTTCGGGTCCTTGACATCGGCCTTGATCTCATCGAAACGGCCCTGACTCGCCAGAACACACAAATGCCCCGGATGACCATGTTCGTGTTTGCAGTCTTTTTTCTTGTCGATCATGAGAAACCTTCCTCTCCATTTTCAGCCTGACCGTCAGAGCGGTTCAGGCCTGCCATACCTGCACGCACGGAGCCTCCTGCACGGCCAACCCCGCCGTCACCCGTGTCGGATCCTTCAACAGGCGGTTCACGATTTCCCGCTTCCCGTCGCCGACTGCCAGAAAGATAAGCGTTTCGAAGCGCTTTAACAAGTCGGGTGTGACGGATATCCGGTCCGGCTTTTCTTTCCTGGGGATGGCGACGGCGTAAGCCCCCTTCCCCCGCATGAGATCCTTCTCGCTAAACAGTGAAGCAGTATGCCCGTCGGCCCCCAACCCCAATAATCCCAAGGTCAACCGACCACCACTCTTGATGAATTGTTTCAGCGCCCGATCGTATTGCCCTGCCGAGGCCTTCAGCTCGCCTTCAAACTTCCCCCTGATCGTCCGCTCAGGCGGGAGATGCAGGGCATCAAGAACGGGACCGATACGACCGAAATTACTCTCCGGCGAATCCTCCGGAACAAACCGTTCGTCAGAGAAACAAACATAACCATCCTCGGAGGCCCGGCAGCGTCGGCGCATCAACTCCTGATAGGCAGGAAATGGCGTATCGCCACCGGACAGCATCACCGCATGCGGCCTTCCAAATGACCGGGCCAAATTTTGCTGAAGGACCTCAGCAACCGCCGTCGCCAAATCGTCTGCCGTCCTGAACGGCCTTAGCCTGATCGTTCCCATGATTCCTCCTGTGCCGCATCACGCGGCCCATACCACGCCCCGCTACATCATATCCGCACCGCTGAACCCCCATTTCCTGGCCAGGCCGAGGGCATTCTCCGGACCGGAACAACTAAACGGGTACCGCATGGGCACGACCTTTTGCGTTTCAATCTCATTCAAAACCGGCGAAAACACATTCCAAGCTGCCGCCAACTCGTCTGCGCGAATGAACAAACTGCGATCGCCCTCGATCACGTCCATCAAAAGGCATTCGTAAGCGTCCGGAATCAGGGTGTCGAAAGCCGCCTTATAGTGCAGGTCCAGCTCCGTGTGCTGCAGCGCCATATTCAAACCGGGAACCTTGTTCATGATCTTCAACTCAATCGCCTCGTCCGGCTGAATGCGGATCACCATCTCATTCGCCTGAAGCATTCCGCTTGAAGCGGCGAAAATATCATTTTCCACGGGGCGAAAACGGATACGAACCTCGTTAACCTGACTGTCCAAGGCCTTGCCCGCCCCCAAAAAGAACGGCACCCCTTTCCAGCGGGGATTGTCAATTTCCAGCACTGCGGCCGCATAGGTGGAGGCGAGCGAATCGGACGGCACAGTCGGCTCCTCGACATAAGCCCGCTGCTTCCCCGACTCAGACGGCCCATACTGTCCAGTCGCCACATTGGCCAGCGCAAGAGGGGGAACGCACCGCAGTAGCCGGACTTTCTCATCCCGAACCGCCTGCGCATCGAATCGGGCAGGTCGTTCCATAGCGAGAAGCGCCAGAATCTGCAAGAGATGGTTTTGCATCACATCCCGGACAATTCCAAACCCGTCGAAATACCCGCCACGCTGCCCCACGCCCTGGGGCTCTTTCCAGATGATGCTCACTCTCTCGATGAACTGACGATTCCAGATCGGCTCAAACACCAGGTTCGCAAACCTCAGCACCATAAGGTTCTGGACGATTTCCTTGCCGAGATAGTGATCAATTCGATAAGTCGACTCCTCAGTGAACACTTTATGCATCTCGCGGACCAACCCATCCGACGAGGCACGATCGCGGCCGAACGGTTTTTCCACCACAATGCGGGACCATTCCCGGCTTGAGCCGCAGGCTACCAGTCCTGAATTTCCAAGCGCGTTGGCGGCCTCCAGGAATATTGTCGGCGGAACCGCCATGTAAAATAGGCGATTCACAGGACCTTCGCCCTCGACCATGCGCATGAATTGGAACAGGTCGAGAAAGGAGTCCGTTGAGGAATACTGGCCCGCCAGATAATGGCATCTCTTGAGAAATGCGGCTTCAAATTCGGCACAGGAGACGCCCGGCACATACCGGCATGTGAGATTCTGCTCGATCTTCGTCCGAAAACCCGGCTGATCCATCGCCGATCTGGCCATGCCAAAAACCTGAAAATTGGCCGGCAGCAGCCCCTGACAGAAAAGCGCAAACAAAGCGGGGTATATTTTCCGCTGCGCGAGATCCCCGGAGGCACCCACCACCACAATACTAAGCGGCAGATCGCCACCCGGTTCAGTCTTTGGCATGGGACACCTTCCCGCCTGCCCCTGCCCCCCGACATGAACTGCAGCGGGAACCTGACACGGGCTTGACGAGCCACCCTTGACAGGCCGCGCATTTTGCATCCGAACACCATTGGCACATGTGACAGTCGGGACAAGGATGCTTCTTGTCTTTTTTGACCGCTTTCACTTTACCTCCGGGGGCGGAGTCAGAACGACATACGTCGGCAAACCCTTGACCCCGTAGTAGTCCAAAATCTCCTTTGTGGCCGGATCGTTTGGATTCTCGGCCTGAACCTTTACCACCCGATATCCGGACAACCGCTGACGGACCGTATCCGCCCGGAAGGTTGTGGCCTCCATGGCCTCACAGTTCTTGCACCAGGTCGCCCAGAAATCCACGAACACCGGTACGCCAGCACCCCGGGCGGACATCAGGGACGCCTCCCATTCGCCGCCGTGTTCCGCGGAAACCTGAACCGTTCCATCAGCGACGGTCTCCGTCCGGACTGATCCCGTCCAGCCGTGATAAGCCAACAAGGCATAGTGCAGGGCGAACAGAAGAATGAACACCCCAAAACCGTATTTAACCCGGGTCATCCAGACACCCGGCTTAGGCAAGCGGGCCAACCCGCCGCCAACAAGTGGCCAGGGCAGAGCCATTCCCACGCCGAGCATGAAGGGCAAAACCAATCCAACCGCTGCGCCCTGCGCGTAGAGGGCGCTGGACAATATCAACACCGCAATCACCACGGGGGCCACACACGCACCCGCCAGAAGAGCCGCCACACTACCCATCGCCAGAGCCGCCATGATACTTCCGCGCTTGAACACCTGCTCACGTCCGGCCCCACTCTGGAAACGGGAAAAATCAATATTGATCACGTCAAACATGGCCAGCCCTAACATCACAAACAAAACAGCGATGGCCAGATTGAATCCTGGCATGGAATTTAATGACCCAAACTGCGCGCCCGTGAGCACCACCGTCAAACCCAGAACGCCGTAGATAAACGCCATCCCCACGCCATACGCCCCACCCAAGGCAACCCCCCTGCCCCGTGAAGATCCTTGAGTTCCCACGCCCAGAATTGCCAGGTTAACCGGTATCATCGGCAAAACACACGGCGTCAGGTTCAGAAGCAACCCTCCGATCAGAATTGTCAGGACAGTCCAACCCACGCCAAACTGCCTCAGGAATTCCACCGGGTCTGCACCAAAGAGGGCATAACCGCTCCCCATCCGTTCCCGCCAGCCTTTAGCTTTTCCCTCTCGACCGGCGTCGCGACCTTCGCATTGATCGAGAAATCTCAGGAACTCGCCCATCCTCAAGTAGCCAGACGTTTTCCCCGCCACATGAAACCCGTCTGCCAGATTCCGCCAGGCCGCGTCCGCGTTACGTGCCCCCGGGGGACGCATACCCCCCGCAGGCTGTGCCGCGGCCTTCAACTGGAACCTACGGGATTGAGGAAAAAAACAGAGGTCCTCATTGCAGCCCTGATAATGGACCTCCACGTCGGTTTCCGGGGTGCCGGATGAAGGCATCAAGTAGACGATGGTGAAATCATTCGTGAAGGAATCGCGGGCTGATGCAGAAAATGAGTCGCGGAGGGAAACCGGCGGTGTCCGACCCCATTCTCTCAACCCCGCCCCTCCCCCCGCCACGGCGGCTCCAAGGGTATCGGCATAAAGGTGATGTCCCGGTGGAACATGGAACGTCACCTCCGCCACGGCATTTGACCCCCGCCAGGCCAACTGTGCGTTGACCTCAAACGGATCGGCCGCCATACCGGTCCCAGCCAGCAACAGCAAAAAAGCCGCGATTATTTTTTCGGCACGCATGGCACGCTCCCGCATCAACAACCTTATGCGGCTCTCTTGGCCCACTTGATGATGGTCTGGAGGATATCCCGAACAAAATTGCACTCACACTGCGTAGGACAGGACCGCATCTCCTCCTTGTGCAGGCAATACCCCGGACAGGCGGGTGGACTGACCGTCTTCCGCTCAAAGAGCGGTCCTTCGAATAAATCAAAAAACACCTCAGCCGGGACCGAGACCGTAGTCCGGCAGTTCTTTCGAGTGTGATTAAAAAGGAAGAAGCCGGATTTCAGCCACTCAAAGTTGGCCTGATACCCGATCGCCACAACCTCCGGATCTCCCAGGAAATCCTCCCGGGAGATCCACTCCTTCTTGCACTGTGAACACGTTTTGAAGGCCATAATTGGTCAGGATTTGGTGCCGCGCTTGCCCAACTGCTTATCGATCATCAGCAGGGACCCCGTCGAATTCCCCGCCATCTTGAGCATACCGATAATCTCGTTATCGTTCGCCTCTTCCTCCACCTGCTCCGACACATACCACTGCAGAAGGATCTGGGTGGCATAGTCTTTCTCAGCCACCGCCAGATCCATCAGCCCGTTGATGCTCTTGGTGATGAATCGTTCATGCTTGATGGTCGCCTCGAACATTTCCAGGAGCGACTTAAAGCCGATCTTCGGCTTCGCAATCGCCTCGAGCTCCACTTCCGCGCCCTGCTCCAGCAGGTATTTGTAGAACTTCATGGCGTGGCCCGTTTCCTCCTGGTACTGAACCTGGAACCACGTCCCGGCCCCCTTCAGGCCTTTGCTCGTGGCATCGGCCGAAATGGCGAGGTACAAATAGGCGGAATAGATCTCTTTGTTGATCTGATTGTTAATGGCATTCTGTATTTTTTTACTGATCATCTTATCTCCTTTTCCACGTATCAAGACTCAGGCCTTCCAAAGCCCATGTAAATTGCAATATTCGCGGGCCACCACATCGGCTGCGGTGACGCCTTCAAAAATGGCCGCCGGCTCCTGGCCCGGTTTCAGATGCTGCCGCAGGACCTTATCGCTCACCAGCAACTCGATCCATTCGATGGAATGCTTTTCTTCCATCGGATGGAGCACACTGCCGACCGTCACCTTGATCCCGTTCGGAAGGCGGGTGATCACCGGCACATGCTTTTCCTTCGAGGCGTCCACCGTGTTCTCAACAATCAACTTCATCGGCTTTCCGCAGCAGAAGAGTTCACCGGCCCCGGCATGCAACACCTCAACAATATTACCGCAGGATTCGCACTTGAATACGTTCATTTTAACCGTCATAAGATCTCCTTATCCCTCTGATTTTCGAGTTACCAGTTTTCGCCCAGAATTTCGAAGTGAGCACGCGGGTGCGCACAGGCGGGGCAAACATCCGGGGCCGATTTGCCGGTGTGGAGGTAACCGCAATGACGGCACCGCCAAACCACTTCCTGATCCCGCTGAAAAACCTTACCCGCTTCAATGTTCGCCGCGAGATCCCGGTACCTCTTGGCGTGCTGTTTCTCGGCAACCGCAATCGCCTCGAAGACCTTGGCTACATCGTCCAAACCCTCCGCCCGGGCGGTTTTGGCAAAGCCGGGATACATCTCCTTCCACTCATACTCCTCGCCCGCCACGCCGGCCTTCAGGTTATCGACGGTATCGCCCACAACACCGGCGGGAAACGTGGCACGGATCTCCAACTCGCCACCTTGCAGGAACTTGAACAAGCGGTGCGCATGCTCCTTTTCCTGATTGGCGGTCTCGTCAAAAATATCGGCAATCTGAATAAACCCTTCCTTGCGGGCTTTCCCGGCAAAGAACGTATATCGATTCCGGGCCTGGGATTCCCCCGCAAAAGCGGTCAGGATATTCCGTTCGGTTTGAGTTCCCTTCAACTTCATCGCCATCGTTCACTCCTCCTGCTTAGTTCTGGGCTGAAAAATCACTCTTCGCGACGCCACAATCGGGACACACCCAATCATCCGGAATATCGGCAAAAGCCGTCCCGGGAGCAATGCCATGATCCGGGTCGCCCAGTTTGGGATCGTACACATAACCGCACACATTACACACGAACTTCATAACTATTCATCCTCCCTCTGTTCGGATTATATCCACCCGACCGCAGTTTCGAATTGGAGCGGCCGTTTACTTCTTCAACAACACTTTCAAATGTTTGACATAGGCTTCAGGTCCGCCGGCCTGGTACCCGGTACGGGCCAGTTCCTTGCCCTCGGCACTGAGCAACAACACGGCGGGGAAACCCCTCACGTTGAATTGCTCGGCCAAAGCCCGGTTGACCTTCTTGATCTCATCGCTTTGAGAGTCACGCTGAGGAAAATCAATCAACAACAAAACAAGGTTGTCTTTGGCGTAATCCTTAAAGGCCGGCTTGGAAAACACTTCCTTATCCAGGCGGATACACCAGCCGCACCAATCGGATCCTGAAAAATCGACAAGGATCGGAAGCTTTTTTGCAGCCGCTTCGGTCTTGGCCGTCTCCAACGAGGTCAGCCACACGAGTTTGCTGTCGCCGCCCGGTTCCGCCGCCTCTTTTTTGTCCTCTGCCCTACACGACATCAAAGCCACTGATGCCAGAATAACCGCCCACGCCACTGTTTTCTTCAACATACCCAACTCCTTTCGGTCATAATTGCCCCGGTCCTTACAGGCCTGCTGCCTTGTCCCGGCGCTCCCGGGCCTGATGCAACAAATGTTCGCGCTGCGCTTCTACTTTTATCCGATAAGCACAGTCTTTCACAAGCCCAAACAAACACACACACCCATCATCCCGCGCTTCCCCGTTGGCCATGTCAGCAAACGATATGAGGTCCTTGGACAAGCCCATCAACTGCTCAATTCTGTCAACGTCATCATTCATGATAGACCCCCAGCCCCCTTGGAACACCTGGAACAAACTTAATAATAGGTTGTCCTGTAGCGCAAGATGCGTGCCTGAAAAGAGGTGATTTAACATTCTACGCTGCAACATACTCACAAATAACAGGTTACGAAATTAACGGTGATACGGAACTTAAGAACTGTCTCATGATAAACGCTTCAACTGTCTCTCATGGCTGTAGCGGTCGCCTATCCGGACACAATCCGCCTCAGGAGGCGCGCCGCTATTGTCATGATTGATTTTCAAGGTAAGGCCTGCAGTCCCTATGGGGCGCCAGTGTTTCGATTCGACTTCCTTTTCGGCTCCGGGTTGATAGACTGCCCCTCCATCTACGCGGAGGAGTCGTACATATGATCGAAGTCGGAAAAACATATCTTGTCATGGGCTTGTTGGATCCGGACTCCATTGCCTATGCCATCGGACGAACTATCCAGCGCCTTGGCGGGAAGGTGATCTACACCATTCAAAACGAGGTTTTGAAGCGTCGGTTTCTTGACAGCCGCAAGACCATGACTGACGCTGAGAAAGCCGGACTGGATTACCGGTTCTGCGACGTCTCCAAAACCGATGAAATTCAAGCTCTTTTCGCTGCACTTCCTCCGCTGGCGGGGGTCGTTCACTCCGTGGCATTCGCCAACCCGAAAACCTGTATGGGGCAGGAGTTTCACACCGACGCTTTCGAGGACATCCAGAAGTCGTACCGCATCAGCTGCTTATCATTTGCAGAGATAGCGAAGTATGCCGTTCCGCGCATGCCGGATGGCGGTGCGCTCGTGGCCCTTTCCTTCGATACGCAGCATGTCTACCCGCTGTACAACTGGATGGGCGTTCACAAGGCGGCCCTTGAGGCCTTGACCCGTGCCCTGGCACGCCGCCATGGGCGCGATCTTGTGCGTGTCAACGTTGTATCCGCTGGCCCGCTGGTCACCACCGCCGCCAGTAAAATACCGGATTTCGAGCATATCGGAAAAATCTGGATGCAGACCAGTCCCCTCCCGTGGGACCCGGTCAAGGACAAGCAGGCTGTGGCGGAGACCGTCGCGTTCCTGCTCAGCCCCATGGCCCGAATGATTACAGGGCATGTTCTCCCCGTGGATGGCGGAGCCGCCATCATGGGTGGTCCGTTGATGGATTTCGAGAAGCCGGCCAACGCCTAGCAATCCATTCAATTTAAGACGGCTCGGCGAGACGCCTCGCCCTACCGAAATACAAGGAATTTCCCACGGTGGGGCGAAGCCTCCGGCTGAGCCGGTTTTTCAACAGGCTGCCGGCACGGTCCCGAAACTCACCCGCCGAGGTCTATACTCAGGGGAGGGACGGCGTGTCGCCGTCCGCGGCGCGCATCATGCGCGCCCTCCCGAAAGCCATGCCCGGACTCACACCTTCATCTGGCCAGGGCGGAGCGTCTTGACGACCCAAGGCAGACCGTGGGCATTGAGTTTTTCCATAAAGGGGTCGGGGTCGAACTCTTCAACGTTGTGCACCCCTTCCTTACGCCAGGCACCGGTCAGCATCATCATCGCACCAATCATGGCCGGGACGCCGGTCGTATAGGAGATGGCCTGCGCCTTGACTTCCTTCCAGCATTCCGCGTGGTCGCAGACATTGTAGATATAAATCTTGCGCGGCTTCCCGTTCTTGACGCCCTCGATCATGCACCCGATGTTCGTCTTGCCCGTATAATTCTTGCCCAATGACGATGGCTCCGGTAGCAGGGCCTTCAGGAATTTCAGCGGCACGACCTCTCGCCCCTCATACATCACGGGGTCAATACGGGTCATCCCCACGTTCTCCAGCACGCGCAGGTGGGTCAGGTATTGTTCGCCAAAGGTCATCCAGAAACGAATCCGCTTGAGCCCCTTGATGTTCTTCACAAGCGACTCGAGCTCCTCGTGATACATCAGATACATTTCCTTCGGCCCCACCTCGGGGAAGTCAAAGGTCTGGTGAACGGATAGCGGATCGGTTTCCTTCCACTTCCCCCGTTCCCAGTATTTGCCGCGCTGGGTGATTTCGCGAATATTGATTTCCGGATTGAAATTCGTCGCGAACGCCTTGCCGTGAGAACCGGCGTTGCAGTCCAGGATGTCAACCGTGTGAATTTCGTCAAAGTAATGCTTTTGGGCGTAGGCGCAGAAGATATTGCTGACACCGGGATCGAATCCACACCCCAGCAGCCCCATGAGGCCCGCCTGCTTGAAACGTGCCCGATACGCCCATTGCCATTTGTACTCAAACTTGGCTTTGTTCGGCGGCTCGTAGTTGGCGGTGTCCAGATAGTTCACCCCGGTGGCCAGACAGGCATCCATGATCGCCAGATCCTGATACGGCAGGGCCACATTCACGACCAGATCCGGCTTGAACTTCCGGATAAGACGGATGACGTTGGCCGGCTCATCAGCATCCACCCCGGCCGTTTGGATCTTTCGCTTCAACTGGCCGGCGATCGCCTTGCACTTGGATTCCGTGCGGCTGGCCAGACAGATTTCCGTAAACACCTTGGGGTTCTGAGCACACTTATGTGTCACCACACCGCCCACACCGCCCGCACCGATAATCAAGACTCTGCTCATTGGGTTCACTCCCTCACCATTCGTGGTTCCAAGTAAAATCGCCCCGCATCGTAATGGGTTCCCTGATGAACGTCAAACAGTTGAAAAAACACGGAAGCGATCTCTCAATGAAGCGCTTGACCGGGTTGCAGCAGCCGAAACCGGGAGGGCGAGACGCCCGTAACGGCCTTGAAGTTCCGGGATAAGTGATATTCGCTGGAATGCCCCGTCAGAACGGCAATGCTCTTCAGTTTCTCGCCTTTCATCAGCAGGCTCCTGGCGTGCTCAATCCTGATCTCAATGAGCCTGGCCATCGGCGAACGACCCGTCTCCGCCTTGAACTTATGGCTCAGCAGCGAGGGGCTGATCCGCATGTGGCGTGCAATATCAGCCAAACCAATGGATTCCGAAAAATTCCTGCGCAAATACTGTTCCACCCGGAACCCAAAACTCTGCCGCGGTTCGGATGACGAAACCAAATAATCAAACGCCCCCGTCTCATGGCTCCCCGATAATTGAAAAAGCGCGGCCGCAAAAAGACTCTGAGCCATCCAGAAAGCCCCCTGCCCACGGTCGTTACAGAAACGGGCCGATTCCAACATCAGTTTCCCGACCAGATTTTCAGGGTCGAAAAAACGGGCAAACCGCTCCGGGTTGTTTACAAACCGTTCCAACCCCGCCCCCTCCCCGCCCGAAAAGAGCCAGTAGGTCTCCTGCACCGGAAGATCCGCCTCATGACTGTCCTCCCAATAGTCACAGCCGGGCGCATAGAGATGCACCGTCCCCGGCTCCCGGTAGAGGGGTGTGCCGGAAAGCGAACCCAAATAGAGTTTCCCCGCATTCCTTGAATGGTACTCCAGCGCCCATGTCGGAATCCGGCGGCAATGCCCGACCCGCCGCGCATGAAGAGGAAAACAGCAGACGGTGGAAAGGAGGGGGCTAACCTTCCCGCGCCACTCGTCCAAAAACGAAAAGCTTACCTTGAGCCCGGGATCCACCGCCCCCGCTGACCCTGCAAGATTCGATATGTTATTTGCAATCCGCGCCATTGGCTTTACCTGCTTTTCATTATAACTTCTCACCCCACTAAGCAATTTGTTTCGCAACCCAAGACAAGGATACAGGATATGAAGGACTACACTTACAAGAAATACACGACCGAAGAACTGATGGAAGTCATTGACGTTTTCAACGTCAGCCCGGACAGCCTGTCCAAGATCCGGACGATCCTCGCCAATGACCCGGTGAAACCCGACGCCGGTAATTTCTTCCGTTACTACAACCCGAACAGCCGGGGCGACCGTTTCGAGAAGATGGTCTGCGAAAAGACCGGCTCGAAGTATGCCTTGGCCGTGAACTCCGGAACCAGCGCCCTGGTGGCGGCCATGGTGGCGGCGGAAGTCGGCCCCGGCGATGAAGTCATTGTTCCGGCCTACACGTTTTTTGCCAGCCCCTCGGCCGTGGTCGTGGCCAAGGCCATTCCGGTGATCACGGAGATCGATGAAACCCTGACGCTTGATCCCGCCGCCGTCGAAAAGAATATCACCTCCAAAACCAAGGCCATCCTGCCGGTTCACATGCTCGGACTTCCCGCCAAGATGGACGAGATCCGCGCCATCGCCGCCAAACACAAGATCAAGGTCATCGAGGATAGCGCCCAGGCTTTCGGCGGCAAGTACAAGGGCAAGTACCTTGGCACCGTGGGCGACATCGGGTGCGTCAGTCTCGACGCCTACAAAGTCATTGGCACGGGCGAAGGCGGACTGGTGCTCACCGACGATGAATGGTGCTACACCCGCGCCCAGAGCTTCCACGATGCCGCCGCCTGCTGGCGTCCGGACCGTTACGCCCGCGAGCGCAAGCCGGGTGAACTCTTCTGCGGTGAGAACTATCGCATGCCGGAAATGTGCGCCGCCGTCGGCATTGCCCAGCTGCGGAAACTGGACTGGATCAATGAGCGGACCCGCGCCGTCTGGAAACAGCTCCGCGCCGAAGTCAAACTCCCCTCCTGCGCCAAGTGGGTCGAAAGCAATGACGACGCCGGCGTCTGCGGCTACACCCTCGGCATGCTGTTTGAAACCCAAGCTCAGGCTGTTTCCGCCATCACGGCGAAAACCGGACTGGGCGGACTGGCCGCAGGCGATACCCGCGGCGTCCGCGACTGGCATGTTTATTGGAACTGGGAACACATCCTCGAGCAGAAGACGGTCACCCGCGAAGGTTGCCCGTTCACATGTCCGCACGTCGGCAAGCTGCCGGCCTATTCCCCCAACATGTGCCCCAAGACCCGGGACATTATGTGCCGCCTGGCCACGTTGGCGATCAGCCCCGCATTCGACGCCGAATGGGCGTCCCAGTATGCGGCGAAATTGACCGCCGATCTCAAGAAACTCTTCTAAGGAAACGACCCATGTTAAAGAACACCGATGTCTTGATTGACGTATTTTACAGTGAGATCCCGCTGGAGCAGCGGGTTCAAAAAGCGGCGGCCCTCGGCTATACGGCCATCGAAACCTGGCAGGGCGGCGATGCCGCCCTCGTCAAAAAGATCGGCGACGCCTGCATCTCGTCGGGCGTCCGCTTCGTGAGCATTGTCATGAACGGCCCGGCCGACATGACCGTCGCCCCGGTCAAGAACGGGAACCGTAAGGCCTTCATCGAACAGGTCGACCGGTTCTCCGACAATGCCCTGGCGGCGGGGTGTCGCTCAGGCATCATCACCACGGGCAATCACGTCCCCGGCCAGACCCCGGCGGAACATCGCAAGAACCTGGTGGATAATCTGACGGAGGCCGGGAAACTGGTGGCGAAGAAGGGATTCGCGCTGAATCTCGAGCCGCTCAATACCCTGGTCGATCACGAAGGTTATTACCTGGAATCCCGCGAAGCCTCCCTGGAGATCGTGAAGGAAATCAACCTGGCGAACGTGAGGATGCTCTACGATCTGTACCACATGCAGATCATGGGCGGAAACCACCTGCCGTTTGTCCTCCCCAATCTCTCATGGATCGGTCACTTCCATACGGCGGGGGTCCCCGGCCGGCACGAGCTTGCCGACGGCGAAATGAACTACCCGTTCGTGATGAAGAAGATCCTCACTGCCGGATACAAGGGCTTTTTCGGCTTGGAATACATGCCGTTACTGCCCAGCGACGAATCCTTGAGACAGACCGCCCAGTTGCTCAAGTAGCCGCACGCCGCCTGGTGTGCCGCGACAAAAAAACAGGCGATCCCGTTTTACCGGGATCGCCTGTTTCTCTATCTACCGATCACAGAGGAAGGCGTTCGCCGCCTCTTACCCGATCAAGCCCTTGATGATGATCCCCTCAAGCTCTTCGTAATCACGGGCCTCGACGCAGCGCGCAATCGCCTTGTCGTCCATGGCACGGCTGAGTTCCAGAAGCCGCAGGAAGATCGAGCGGCTATTCCGCAGGTGCTTCGTGGAGTCCTCAATCCGCTGGGTACGCATGGCTTTGACGTCCAGCCCGACCCACTCGCCCTCGTTTCCGAAGCCGTGACGGTCGAGAATGCGGACCTGGTTGAAGGCGCGCCGAAGATCAACGGCACCAAACGACTTATCCTGATCGAACTTCAGGCCGTTCTGGTCGTTAAGATGCACGCTCCAAAGCTTGCGATGAGCCATGGCGTACCCCATCTCATCGGAGGGGTCTAATCCGGCCAGGATGGCGTGGGCACTTTCAATCAGACAGCCAACGCGTGCCGGATCGTTCGTCAGGAGCCCCAACCCGATGGCATGGCCGATCGTGGGGATATAGGTGTGATCCATCGGCTCGTTCGGCTTCGACTCAATCATCACGCGAATGTTCTTGTCGTAGTCGAGCATCATCTGGATCGCATCGGCAATCCGCTTCGCGGCCTCGACGGAATCCTTGGCCTCACGGATATACGTCCCTTCGCGCGCCAACCAGAGAACGATGTTCCGCGTGCCCAGCTCGCGGGCAATATCAATGGTCCGCTTCGAGCGATCCAGCGCATACTTCCGGTCTGCGGCGCTGTTCGACGTATAGGCCCCATCGACTGTCCTGGGGTCCTCCCAAAGGCGGGGTGCCACAAACTCGGGGACCAGACCGTGCCGATCAAGAATCTTCTTCACTTTGCCGGCCTCGGCGATGATCGCCGCGGGCGTCAGCTCGTTCATGTTGGGCACAACATCATCGTCATGAAACTGAATGCCGTCGAATCCTAGACTCTTGTACATGTCGAGTTTCTTGGCAAACGGCAGGCTCTCCCGCACGGTGGGACCGAACGGATCGGCTCCTTCGCTGATGTTCCACGGACCAAACGAAAATCTGAATGTTCCTTGCATACAAAAACTCCTTATTTGTTGAATTCGCGGGGGATTATGCACAAA
Source organism: PVC group bacterium (assembly GCA_945870225.1). Lineage (GTDB taxonomy): Bacteria > Verrucomicrobiota > Kiritimatiellia > CAIKKV01 > CAITUY01 > CAMBRF01. Next base: position 108,068 of record CAMBRF010000005.1, read on the forward strand.
CGGGCACATCCGCGCAAGCCCGGTTAAGGCGAAACATAGACACCATCCAGAATGTTTCCGGCCCAGATCCTGCCCTTGGCATCAACCCGGACGGCGATGAACATGGTGGGAACATCGACGACCTTATTCCAGCCTGATCCTGTCCATTCACGCAAGCTGCATTCCGATTGGCTGCTCACGAACACTCTGCCATCCGATGTTGATTCCAGAAGATTGATCGTGCCTTCTTCATTGAGGTGATTGACCCAGTTGGCCCCGTCATACTGCCACAAGCCATGCGCATTGGTGGCCGCCCACATCTGACCTTTTCTGTCCTGGCGAATGGCCGTGATAACGGCATCTTCTTCGGTCAGCAGGCGTTTCCATTCGCCCTTTTCTAAAACCATGATCCCGCGATCCCAGGTTCCGCACCAGATCTGCCCCTGCTTGTCTTCGCAAAAGGCGGTCATGTTCACCCCCATCTGATGATGCTTCCACTGGTCCGGCGCCTGCCCGGGATCCGCCGCCAGCATTCCGTTGGCCTCAAGCAGCACCCAGACCACCCCCGTCCGGGTCACAAACAACTCCCTTGGTTTCTCTTTCTCGAAGCGCTTGACTGGCCGCCATTTTCCGTCCGAGTATTCCATCAGTCGGGATTGATCGCTCTTTTTACATAACGCCCAGACCGTATGAGGCCCGAAGGCGACGATACGCCCGATTGACTCGCCTTGCAGACTGCGCTCAGACGCAGCCCCTTTTTGACGTATAATCCCTTTCTCAGTCCCGATCCATAAATAGCCATCGGCGTCGGTCAGAACATCCCATACCGGTTCACCTGCGAGCACGGTTTCCGGTTTGTCTTTCCGGAATGCGGTCAAGCCCTTGAGGGTCCCCACCCATACTTCGGCTCCCAGCATTTTAATAAACTGAATCTCCCGCGCCGGCAGCCCCTGGTCTTCCGTCAAATGCCTCCAGGAAGCCGCCTGCAAGACGTTCGCCGCCATCACCACGACACCTGCCGCCATTATTATCCGCTTCATCGAAGCTCCTTCTTCGTCTGCGGACGGCGACACGCCGTCCCTCTCAAAACGATTTAGTACAGTCGCATCTGCCGCTGATACATGGGCAGATACTGTTTATCCAAAGACAACATCAGAACGGCCATCGCCGTAGCGTAGGCCTGTCCCACGCCCTCCTCACTCTCGATGGGCCGGTTATCCGAAGGGAACTGCCAGTGCCCGTCCCCGTCCTGATGTTCCAACAGGATTTTTTGGAGCACGGTGGAATAGGACGCCCACTCCGCCCCACCCTGCTGCAACATCCCCTGCGCCAGATAGAATGAGACAAAATAGAAATACCCGTTGTAATGCGGACCGCCCCATGCTGGAGGGAACTGGCGCAAAAAGGCACGCGTCTTCCCGACATCCACATCCGGCTCGAGCAAACTTTTGATAAATATGGCCGCCCCGGAAATGCCCGCTTCCGGGTCCTTGCTGACCCCGGGCCTGTACACAAACCCACCTACTCCCCCTCCAAGATCTTTCCAACCGCTTTCGATATAGCGCAGCCCTTCCTGCAGGCAGGTCGGATCGATCGGATACCCGCACTGCCGGGCCGAGTGTAACGCCAGCATCTGCCAGGACGTCACCGATAGATCACTTTCCCCCGTCACCGGTAAATACCGCCACCCGCCCTGTTCTCCGCTCCGTTTCGGAACTTTCTGCGCCTGGACGATCACCTTCAAGCTCTTACGGCACCAGTCCGCCAGTTCCTTCTCGTCCTTCGTATCCGGCAGCATTCCGAGACAGGATAGGCCGAACAACGTACAGATGGCATGCACGTACATGGAGTTCCCCTGGGTTCCAAGATAGCCATCCGGGGTCATTCCAGCTTTCACATAGTTCAGGGCCCGTGCCACCTCATTGCTGTACACTCCCCTGCCGGGCATATGCCCGTTGGCCAAAAAAGCCAACCCGGCGAAACTTGCGACCGCCGAAGGGTATTGGCGGCACTCCCAACTACCGGCCTCCGACCCCTCTTTGATCTGGTGATCGGCCAGCCATTTCAATCCCCCCGCCACCGCCGCCTGAACCCGGGCAGGCTCAACCGGAACAAAAGCCTCTTCCGCGTTGGACAGGTCACCCACCACAAGAAGTGCCAATAAAGAGATCATCTGCAAAGGAGAGGGCGCGCATGCTGCGCGCCGCGGACGGTGACAAGCCGGCCCTTCCAAGCCTCCAAATTTAATAGCGCAGGTAATCATAGAGTGCATCCAGATAAGGCCCGACAACTTCGGCGCCATGTTTCAGCCCCGGCATCTGCCTTGCCTTTTGAATCTCGTCACGCAGATACTTCACCAGCAGATTCGCTTCTTCATCCGCCCCTGAAGATCCCAACCTGATGCCTTGGGAAGGATTTAGTTCCGACCGGTCCACAGCAAAAATCAGAGACGCCCAGGACGCGGCGCCGCCTATCAAGGCCGTTCCTTCAGATGTCCCCGCCTCCAGAATCCCCCTGTTCCCCATGCGCTCGGCCAGTTCAATCTGCTGGCTGAGCCGCCGCCGGGAACGTTCAGCCGCCGCACGGTAGGCCGCCTCCCAGATGCCGTCTGGCCCTCCGCTCAAGGTCATTCTCTGAGTCGAAGTCTGCGAGGCCGCCTTAAGGTCAATCCTGAGGGCAATCAGACCCTGCCTCACCTCTCCTATCGTGAACATCAGCCGGCTGACCGTCTCCGCCTCCTTGTGATCCGCCTCTGGCTTCATCATCCCAATCTGGCGCAAGAGATCATCCGCAACACGCCTCATCCTCGTCTGAGTCTCGCCGGTCCCCGCCCGTTCCACGTGTTGCTGGAACAGGGTCAGCGCACCCCGGCAGGACATCAGTTGCGCCACGGCCGGAGCCAGCGAGGGAGGGGCCCGCCTGAGATCGGCCTCAGCATCCCGGGTGAACTCCAGCGCCGCATCGACAAAACGCAAACCCTCCGCCAGGTAACCCAGCGCCAGATCGGGATAGCGATCCCGCATCATCCGGGAAAGCTCGACTGGATTTGCATCCGCCTCCCGCATTTTCAAAAGCGCCCGGCAGATGTCCCGGGAGCGGTCGAAGTTTACGAGAATGGGGTACTTGGTTCTTTCCATCTCATCCAGTTTCCCTCCGCTCGCCAGGACAGTCCCCCAGGCATCAATGGCTTTCCCGATCGACTCCCGCACGGCCAGATAATTATCCAACGGCAAGGCAACGGCGCCAATATCCGCTTCACCCGCATGTGCGGTACCCAACCTGCGAAGGGCGAAAAGGGCCGGGCGGGTGGTCACCGCCAGGCGATGACGCTGTTCGCGAACCGTGATGAGCAACCATTCCAGTCGGCCGGATTCCCGGGCCGGCCCCTCGATGCGCAAGGTCAGCTCCAGAGCATCAGCTAATTCCTCAAGCGCCCGGTTTTCCCAGATCAGGATATCAGCCGCCTGCCGGCCGCTGACCCCGTTTATCGTTTCGCGTGCCCGGAAGAGGGACTCCAATTTTGCAGTATTGGGCCCAAATCGTTCACTCAAGCGCCGCTGAAAAACCAATGGGGCGGGCAACAGCTTGTTCGCCCCGATATACTCCGGCATAAGGTCGGGATCCACAGTGGCCATCATGCTGGATAAAGCCGAGGCATCCCTGAAGCCAAAACTTGCGATCACGGACTCTCCACCATTCGTCAAGCCCGCCAGACGGTTGAGCCGCCCCACAGCCAATCCCCACTCTTCGGCATTAGCGGCGGCCTCCTCCATTTCTGAGAGGGAAAGTTGGAGAACTTTTTCCAGAGCAACAACAGGCTCGGCCAGAACCGTCCGGTTCTCCCACTCAAAGGCCATCCTCTGCAGACGGCGGCGATCACGTTCAATCCGGTCTCCGGCCGCTACGGGGTCCAACAGTAGCGCAGCAGCCTGGCGCCGCCCGGCCTCGGCCGCTTTCGCTGGTTCCAACCCCATCCCGCCGCCAACCTCCTCCAGTCCATTCAACAAAGCCAGATTGAGACAACGGGGCCACAGGGGCAGGAACGGGTTGCTGGCCATCAGGCGACCATCCTCTTCCAGCCACGCCGCCGCCTCGCCATAATCCGCCTTCGTCAGGTCACCCGTTGGCTTGACTGATCCGATCAGGCATTTCTGGTACAGGGTTACCAACCGGGAGCGGGAAAGAATCTCGTCCTTCAGCAACCGCGCATACGCCGGTCGGAGTCCCTCCAGCATGCCCCCCAATCCTTCCGCTACCTGGCGACAGGCAGCCGCCCGGCGACGGCTGGCGGATCCCCGCATGACCGAGTAAGCGGCCGTGTTCAGCTCGGACACCTGCTGCTTCAGGATCTCCGGCGCAACCCACTTGGCGGTCTGGTTCAACACCATTAGCTCCTCGCCCAGATCCTGAATCGCCGCCAGATATAGCTGTAACCGGCGCTCAAGGGAACGGGCGGCCGGCGACGGGGACTCCACCGGGCGATTGAGATCGACGGCGATGCGCTCCGTCTCCTGCAGCATGCCGAACATTCGCCAGGTGAGATTCTTAGCCTGCCGTAGCCGGCATAACCCCGGCAGGACCGCCGTATACAACCGGCGGAGCTCACCTGCACGCACATCACCGGAAGCCGCGGTTCCCTTAACGGGCAACATCCCCATCGTTTTCCACAGGATGGCGCGCAGCATACGGACGTCATCCTTGTGACGCGGGCGATCCGTAAAGTGATGCTCACGTTCAAGCAATTCAAATAGCGGCCCCCAGGTATTGCCATCGGGCACCTTGAGGCCGGCCTTCCTAGCCGCCCCCTTGACAACCTCGGCGGCCCGGTCACTCATCGGCACCGTCAGAATATCGCCTCCGGAAAACGACGGGAGACCCGCGTCGAGATTGGCACCCAGAACATCCTGCACGAAAAGAAGCGCACGCAGGCGCATCCGCTCGTTCTCGTCACGCGTAAAAGGCAACACCCGAACTTTGGTTTCGCGCGAAAACCCGTCATTACCAGCCGTATCACGCGCCCGCAATTGCAACAGCACAAGATCGCCTGGAGCCGCTCCGATCTGTTCCAGATCGAAATCGACAACCACGTTGGTCGTCTTCATGGCTGTCAGACCGGTCGCGACCGGTAACTCTTTCATGGGAAGCTCTTCGTCCGGATCGGGGTTCAGCAGATAGCGCATGGCGACCTCCTGAAGGCCCAGATCGTCGGCGATCCCGGCCCGGAAGGTAATCAGCTCTCCCGCCACCTTCTCCACATCGGTGGAAGGGTCCTCCAGCTGCACGGTCGGAGGAAGGTCGTCACGCAGGTTGATGAGCGCGCGGACCCGCTCACGATTGGCATACCCATGACGGTTCTGGACCACGATCTCAAAGACGACCCGATTCTTGAGGATGAACTCAAAACGACCCGTCCGCGAGACCTCATCCCAGGTATGAGCCTGCGGCCGGAGAACTTTCTCAAACCTCACGTCTCGCTTCGGAACCGGCTGGTCCGTCCGGAAGGTAACCGCGATCCGGGATCCCGGCAGAAATTGCATCACCTGGGTCAGATTGGTCACCGTTTGCCTCGGAAGCCCTGAATAGGCCGGCGGCGTGACCTCAAGCATCACATCCGTTACGACCGGCTGGGTGACCACCTCAACCTTCTGCACCGCCGTCTGGGCATCGCCGCAACGGACGACAAAACTGAAGTTTGAAACCATGTCGGCCTTCGAATACAAAAATAAATCACGATTGACCCGGCTCAGGTCCACTTGGGCCCCGTCATCAAACCGGAAATCCGGGGAACAGTCAGGCGCGATTGCCATGACGCACCGCGACGAACTATGTCCAGCCCTTCGATACAACCATTCAAAAAACTTCGGCATGGATCCTTTTACCGTCACCTGCAGAGCCAAATCCTCTCCTTTGCCCACAACGGGCTCGGAGGGCGACACCTCAATCTGAAGAAAACTCGGTTTCGGCAACGCCGCATCCGGACGATAAAAGCGGTGAAGCATAAGCCCGAACCGGTAGCCCGGGATCGCCAGCAAGCCCCCCATGGTCAAGGCGATCCCCACCACGATCGACCCGAAACAACGGAGCAACCGGTCCCGCGAGGGAACCATGCGAAGAGGCTGTCTGGCATGCTCAACCGCCCCGTGAGCCAATTGCCCGATCAATTCTTGCCGGGTCCCCGTGGTATCCCCGCCCCCGCGGCTCATGACGTCATCGAGGGTTACATAATGCTCGTCCGCCTTCTGCTTGACTGACGATTCGAAGGCATACGCCACCTCCCGTGACGTATGCCGGCGCAGGATCAAAGCCGCCAATCCGACCAGCCCCACCCCGGCCGCCAGTCCATGCACAACCCACCACAACCCCATGCGAAAGCTCTTGTCCAGAAACAGGAACCTGTCCAACTGCACGGATATAAGCAGCAGAACCCCATAGAGAGCGAGCTCGGCGAGTCCCCAGCGGACCACCCGCCGAAGTTGCTGCACCAGATGAAATCGTCGCAGGCGGTCGGCCACAGGCTTGGGTAAATGTTGGAGGTTCAGTCTCATAGCTTCACACCAGTCCCACCCACTTGCGCCAGATCCACTGCGCGGTCATCGCCAGAATCAGCACTCCCAACAGCGGCCCCCAACCCCACAATCGCCAGACGCGCTCACGCGTCTCGATCCGTTCCTTGGGCGCAATTGTTTGAAAACATTTCTCCACCTCACTGAACTCCACGTGGCGCGCGCCCGTCGAGACCGCCGCCTCCCGGAGGAAAGGCGTGTCCCGGGCGATCGAGATCCGTTCCCGCTTGTCGGCAAAGACCTCGATTCGCTCGCTCTGCGTTTTAGACTGACCCCGCACCTTGAATACGACCTCACCCGGAGAAAGGTTCGGGAAGAAGGCGCAAGCCGGTACTCCAGTCCCCATCGAGGCCGCTTCGCTCGAGGCGATCACGTCATTCCCGCGAACCGCCTCAATGACGGCGCTCTTTGAGCCGCCGCGCAGCCAGACCTGGACGGCGGACCCGGGAGGGAAACGACGGGCATCCACCGCGAGCTCAACCTTCGACTCACCTGCCGCCTGAGTCTTGAAGCCGCCTTCCACGGCCCAGGTCACCAGACCGGCATAGAGTTCCGTGTGCGCCTCCAAAGCCAGCGGATGCAGTTGCCGCCACAGGTCATCATTGAAAAGCCCCAGGAGCTTGCCGGTCTCCGAGTACCTAACCATCATCAACGGCAACGCAGGATTGCCCTCCCCGGCCAGAACCATGCTGCCGTTCAAAGCCATGTCCACCGTATTGGTCCGATCCCTGAAAAGCGACGATTCCGCCAGGGCGCGGCTCAGCACATGCGCGCGCCCGACCGGAGTCAGTTGCAGATCACCCGGCACCACCCCCTCGGTGCGCGTCACACTCCCCGTACCCGGGAACAAAGGCACCCCGAGTGGATCGGTCATTCCGGATCCAGTCCCTACCCGGCTCGACGGGCCCGATCCAATCCAACACAAGGTCTTTCCCTTCTGCTCCACCCATTTCTTGACCGCCTCCAGTTCCGGCGGATTCAACAGGTTATCCGGCAGATCGCCCAGAATGACCAAATCGTACATCTGCAGGGCCTCCGCCGTTTCCGGCCAGGTTCCCTTGATCAATCCACGCGGCAATTGGGCCCCCTCCTGCACCAGGGCTATGATCGCGTTCAAGTCGACATAGGGAAGCCGCTGCAGGATGTTTAGGGCAAAGCGGGTCTCCCATCTCGGCTTCCAGTCCAGAAACAGAACGCGAATCTTGTCGTCACGTATGTTTGTGATGAAGTCCAGACTGTTGTTTTCCACCGGGAAGACTTCTCCCGGAACACTGTCGATCCTGACCGTATACTTGAAATAACCGGTGTCGGCGGGCGTAAACTCCAGCAGGGCCGTCTGGACACCCGGGGCCAGGTTGACCGAATCGGAAACCACCGGGACCCCGCCGAGAGAAACCTGCAGGCGGCCCACATCCGTTGTGGCCATGGAATTCCGAATCTCCACTTTGATCCGCATGGGATCACCTTTTACAGCGAATGCCGGAGAACGGACCGAAACGAGGGCCAGATCATTGGGTTCCCGCTCACTCCCTACCCCGGCCGTGAACAGCGGCACCTGCCTGGAAACCGATTCCTGGATCACTTTCCGGAGCGGAAACTCGCTCAAATTCCGGCCATCACTGATCAGCATCAGGGCGGACAGAGGAAACTCGGAGGGCTCCGCGAGAAGCGCGCTCAAGCTGCCTGTGATATCCGTGGGGCCCTCCCTGACTTGCAGCTCCGCGGGCGGGAAGTCCTTTCCCGACCACCGTCGAAGCGTCATCAGCGACACCATCTGGACGTTCTGCCCCGGCGCCAGTTTCGACAGGCTGGGTTGAAGCCGGGCCAGTTTGGCTCGCACCAGATCCATCCTGGGTGTGGCGCGAACCGCCGCCGCCGCGGCTTTCAGGACCAGGTTACCTGAGGCGATCGCCCGATCATCCCAAACCGCCTGCAGGGTCAGGAATTCCTGAGAGAGGGCGGTCACTCGCCGCTCGAAGTCATCATAGGCGCTGACGCCAGGGTCACGATCCCCGGAAAAGAACACCTCCAAACTTCCCTTTAATTCCAAGAGCGACCGCTGCCGATTCTCCAGGCGGCTCTTTTCATCGGCCTTCATGCCGGGGAGCGCCGCCATATCACGAGCCACGCCATCGAGAAGGGTAACCAGATGACGGCGGACAAGCCCGGCGTGATCCCAAAAATTATCCTTCTTCCGGTCTGCGCTACGGGAATAGATTTCGAAGGCGCGTAACGAGGCGATCGCCTCGTTCAGATTTTGAGCCAAGGTATCCGGAGCGGATTCAGGACCGACGGAAAGTTTTCCCAGCCGGCGGGCGAGGAACAAGGCCTCGGCATCGGACAGGGCTGTATCGCGAGCCGTCATACTCGCGGAATCATCCAACACCATAAGAATGCGGCCCGGATAAGTCAGAATGCGGCGCAGGATGAGGCTCGGTTTGAATGCAATGAAAATCAGGACCAGCAAGATCATGACCCGCAATGCCTTAAGTCCTGACTGCTGCCAGAACGACAGGCCCTGACATTGATCCCGATATAACCAAAGCGCACCCGCCACGGCTAAAAGCATGGCCGGCAACATCCACGCGGGCGAGACCAGCCCGGCGAACTTAACCGACCACTCTATTGTCTGTTGAACCTGCAATCCTGTACCCCTAGATAAAACGCCGCTCCAACACCATCTCACCCACCAGACACGCCAGCAGGGCAAGAATCACCCAGTGATGATACTCACCTCCGATCCGAACGGCCTTGAGTTGCTCTTCCAGTTGCGGCCAGTCGTTCACCTCAACCAGAGGACACGGCAGCTTAATCCGTTTCTTGCCGTCCTGGTTCAGAGGCCGCAGGTCCGAATCCTCGCGCTCACCCTGAACACCCACCCAGACACGATTGACCCCTCTCTCCCGTAACACCAGAAAGGCACCCAGCCCCCAGACACCGGCGGGTACCGGCGCCGTGGCGATCATCCCCGCTTTGACGCGCGAGGGCGTCAACCCCACCGGCAGACCGGCATCAAGCTGAAAAGCGGCACCTTTGAAATCCGGCGGCGGGCGGAAAAAGAGGTTGGCCGCCTCACCATTAACCACCACCCGCGGCAAGACGGCCCCCGACGCCGCATCCGTCAATAACCGCATTAGATAAGGCAGACAAAACTCACGAGCCATAAGGTTGCCGGCTCCTCCACTCAGTCCACCCGCCAGCAGCAACACCGCGCCTGGCCGATCATCCTGACGCACCAGAAAAGGTGTCCTGTCAGCGAACGTCTTGACCACCTGCGCCCCCGTATTCGGTTTTCCAAACTCGCACCAGGAATAGAACCGAACATGACCAATATCCCCCTCCTCATCCGTCTCAAAAATACGCATCGCCGAGAGCGGCCAATCGGAGCGGGTCAGGGTCTGAAATCGGTCGCCGGCTAACCGCTCCGTGCGGCAACGAATCAGGGGGGCGGGAAGCAATCGTTTCTCGGCAAGAATCCGGTTCCATGACTGAATATCCGTGGCTCCATCCGGTGCCAGGATCAGCGCACCGCCGGACGAGACATAGTCGCGCAACATCCCGCCCAACTCAGGCGTCAACGTACGTCCGCCATCAAGCACCACGACATCGGCCCCGGCCAGGTATCCATCCCTAAGCTCGCCCTCTTTGAGCTGCGGCATGATGGGCCCAGCGCCCATGGAGGGGCCCTGCGAATCCCGGGAAACCCGGCTCTTGCCCGCCTCGCCCCGCAGGGCCCGTGCCGAGAGTTCAAGCAACGGCCACGCGGAATCGAATTTGCCGCTCCGGCCCGGGTCACGTAGCAAAACCACCTTGACGGCCGGCCGTATATCGATCCCGGCATACGCCATATTGTCAGAGCCCAGCATGTCCTTGCCCAACCGAACCGTTGCATAATGCGAGCCGGGTTCGTCAAAGATAACGTCGAAAGAAAGGGTTCGAGACTGGCCGGGGAGCAGGGAAACCAGCTCACGCGCATAGAACGCTCCATCACGCAGCACTTCCAGTGGCAGACCCTCGACCGGTTCCGATCCATAATGCCGGACCTCAATGTAAATCCGACAGGGTTGCCCGGCCACCCCAAGGCTGCTCCCGAACCGGGCCTGAAGAACGGCACTATTCTCGTAATCGGCACGGGCGGTATTGACCCAATATCCGGACAGCGCGCCAACCCCGGCCACGCCAGGTTTTTCAACCCCTTCCCAGGCGATCGCCTGGTCATCTGAAATCAACACCAACTCCACCCCCGGCCCGCTCAGTTTGTCGCGGATCAGCGGCAGAGTCCGGGCCCACGAGACCATGCCCTCTCCCGGCTTCACTCCGTTCAGGATCGCCTTGGTCCGGGCAGGATCCAGATGAGTTTCGCCATCCACCTGCCACACAGGCTTTTCGCCGACCACACAAAGCGACCAGCGTTCCCCACGACCCCAGGAGGCCACGTACCGGCTTAGAACCTCCTGAGCGCGATCCCAGCGTGTATTACCGGGTTCCCCAGCCTGCATACTGGCGGACCTATCCACGACCAGAACGTGATGGACCCCGGCATTCGCGGTCGCTGCGCTTTTTTGCCTGGAGACGGGACGGGCAAAGGCCAGCACGATCGCCAAAGCCGCGAGAGTGCGGAGGACGATCAAAAGGATCTGTTCCAGATAGACTTTTTTCTGCAACCGGGCCAGAGCGCGCTCCAGAACGTAATTCGCACCCCAGGCCACGCGCAGCGAACGGTAGCGCATGAGGAAGTAAATCACAAGGGGCGCCAACGCGAACGGAAGCGCCCACAAAAGACCTGGTTGAAGAAACATCATAACGATCCGGAACTCACTGAATTATATCTCGCGCCCCATCCGGGCGCGAACGGCAAGATAAGAGGTCAACACCGCCACAGCATCCTCTTCATTGCGGAATGACACATAGTGCATCCCGAACTTCCGGGCCCACACACGCCAATCAAGAAGCAGGGCTTGGTACTCCTCACGATATATCCGCTTCAACAACACGGCATCCAACCGGTGCTGCACGCCCTTGTTCTCTAGGTCGGAAAACTGCACCCAGCGGTTGAAGGGGAAATCCTCCTCCATGACATCGCGGGCCTGAATCAGCAACACTTCATGACCCTGGGCGTGAAGCCGGCCCAATTCCAGCCGAACCGGATCCGGGTCGTACATCAGGTCAGTCACCACCACCACAATCCCGCGCGTTTCGTGGCGGTCCAGAATCACCCGAAGCCCGTCAGCCAGACTGTCCTGAGCTTGAGCCTGTGTGCCCGCCAAAGTCTGCAAGATCTGCAACATGTGATTGGGGCGGGAACTGACGGGGACCCAGGCGGTCGCCGCCGAGGAGGTCACGGACAAACCGACGGCATCCCGTTCCTTCAGCACCAGATAACCCAGACACGCGGCGATCCGGGCCCCCTGCCGGTATTTTCCCGGAAGACCGCCTGAGGCCTGCAACATGGAGGCGCTCCCATCCAACACGATGCGCACCGCCAGAGACCGGTCCTCGATATAGCGCTTGACGTAAAAGCGGTCATGCCGGGCAGAAGCTTTCCAGTCAATGTGTTTCAAGGCATCGCCGGTCGCGTACAACTTGTGATGGTTGAAGTCCGTGCTGATCCCCACCATGCGACTGCGGTGGAGGCCATGGCGCAACCCGCTCACCATCCTGCGGGCCAACAATTCCATATGCCGAAGTTCCTCCTGGGCGGAAGCCGGAAGAACCTCATTCCATGCAGTGGCTGGATTTGCAGACTCAGACATATTCCAGGCCTGTCAACCTTCCCTCAGCCCCTCACGCTGTCCGCCGGTGGCGGAACGTTTTCGAGAATCTTTTCCACCACCTTATCCGGGGTGACGCCTTCAGCGATGGCGGCGTAATTCAGGATGATACGATGCCGCAGCACAGGCTTGGCCACCTCACGGATATCCTCGGTGATAATATGGGCACGGCCATGGAAAAAGGCGCGCGCCTTGGCTCCCAACAGCAAGTTCTGACAGGCCCTCGGACCGGCGCCCCACGCCAGCCATTGCTTGGCGAACGGCAGCGCATGGCCAGTGCTGATCCGGGTGGCTTGGACCAGCTTGAGTACATAGTCATAGAGATCGTCGCGCACCAGCACCTCGCGTATGATCTGCTGATACTTCATAATGGTCTCGCCATCCATCACCTGCTGCGGCGACCCTTTATAATTGGTCGTGGTCCGCTTGAGCACTTCGATCTCATCCTTCGTCTCGGGATAGTCCACCACGATCAGATACATGAAACGGTCCAACTGGGCTTCCGGCAGATTATAGGTGCCTTCCTGCTCGATCGGGTTCTGGGTGGCCAGCACAAAAAACGGGTGAGTCAGGGTGTACTTGTGGTTTCCGGCGCTGATCTGCCGTTCCTGCATGGCCTCAAGGAGCGCAGCCTGTGTCTTGGGCGGCGTCCGGTTGATCTCATCGGCCAAAACCATATTGGCAAAAATGGGACCCGGCACGAACTTGAACTCCTTCTGACCGGTGACCTTATCCTCCTGAATCACCTCGGTTCCGGTAATGTCGGAGGGCATCAGGTCGGGAGTAAACTGGATGCGCTTGGTGGTCATGCCGATCACCTGTCCCACGGTGGTGACCAACAGGGTTTTGGCCAGGCCCGGCACACCCATGAGCAGGGCATGCTGGTGGGAAAAAATGCACTGGAGCACCAGGTCAATCAGTTGATCCTGTCCCACGATCACCTTGTGAATCTCACTTTTGACCGAGTCGATCAACTGCCTGAATTCAGCGGCTACCGCCGGCGTGATGTCATTTGCCATCGTTCTCCCTTTCCTGATATTTCCGTTGAGGCTTACTTTCCTTTGCCTTCAAACACATCCTTGGTCACAACGTCCCCGTTCATCCAGTAGCGGGTCTGCGTCAATTGTCCGGCCTCATTGTACAAGCGATCTTCACCCTGATAGGCCTCGTCCTTCATGGCCACCTCGCGTTTGAGTTTGCCGCCCAGATAATATTCCCTGACCATCCCGGTCACGAGCCCATTCCGATACACAACCACCCGCTTGGCCTGCCTGGCGCCGGGCCAGTATTCGGTCATGGTGCCATCGCGCTTCCCCTGCTTCAGACTGCCTTCCCGGATCAAACTGCCATCGGCGGCGTAAGCCCGGGTGGGACCGTTGGCAACCCCGTTGTCATACTGAGATTCAATTTCAACCTGACCATCCGCAAAGAAAGACCGCCGCAATCCCTCAATTTTACCGTTTTTCCAGGGCAGTTCCTCCCGCAACCGGCCGCCGAGAAACGTTTTTTCGGTCCCCTCCTTGACCCCGTTCTTCCAGGGAATCAGACGATATCCTGTCACCGTCACCCCCTGGCTGATGATGTATTTTTCCTCGCCGTCCAGACGTCCCTGGGCATCAAGCAGCACAATGGATTTCAGGTACGTCACCTGCCATCGGCTTGAACCTTCCGTAAGCGTCCCAAGAATGATACTGGCACGGGTCCCGTCAGGCTTTCCTGCCAGCGTCGCGGCAATGGTCCTTTTAATTTCAGGCGCCCCCACCCCTGACACGGCAAGGGAGTCGACCGTGTCCGCCGTCACCGTCTGGCGCTCCTCCTCCCCCACATCAAAGGAGGGCTCTCCGGCGATCACCGCCCCAGCCAGCAGCAACATTAACCAGAATGGAAAGTGGCGTTTCATATAAGGTTTCATATTCCCGACGTCTTGCGCCCTCACTTCGCCTTGAGGGATTTGGGGGACACGGCACTGCCCCATAACAACCGGAACCCTTTGGCAGGGATAAAGGTGCGGCCGTACACCTCCATGCCTCCCTTGTTGGAGACCTCCCTTGTCCCGCCCTGGTCTTCCAGATCGAGCAGGAACTTATCGTTCGAAACCAATTCGGACTTCTTGATGCCCGCCCAGTCGCTATCGGCCGGAATGCTCGAAAGGTCCCATTGTCTCGTGCAGTCTGCATAGCGCAGCGCATTCGGCCGGCCAAACAGCCGCAGGGGATTCAGGAGGTACAACTGCTCGCGGACGGGCACGTCCCCTTCATTGATCAACAAGATCAATGCTTTGGCTCCGCGCCCCCCTTCCGCCGGCCGCCGCCAGATGGAAACCTTCACCCGGCTCATGGGGTCACTCGTATATTCCTCGAAAACATTTTTCCCGGAGTGAGCCTCCCCATAGCGCACAACCGTCCGGCTCCGCCAATAGGGAATGTACTCGGTCTGCCCATCCGCCTCGAAGTAACCAAACTCACTCAACGCCCCGATCAATCTGGCCATCAAGGCCAGATGCGTCACGCCGGCGGGATCGACCCCGACATCGTGCAGCAAGGCACGGCCCAGGGCCATCCGGTCGCAGTCCGGACTTTGACCGGGCCGGACCAGCCTGGGCGAGTTGGCTAATAGCCGCCCACCCACCCCCGTGTGCGTTCCGGCAAGGTAGCGGAACAGGGTCAGGGGAAAAGTGTCGGCCAGCGTCCTGGCCGCCGAAACGGCCTCACCGCCGGCGGGACCTTCAAGCAGCACCGCCGCGGCTTGCGCCTCAACCACGGATCCGGCATCCGCCCGGACCAGCCCGGAAAAACCGGCGCGGGCTTTGGCGCTCAGGGGTGGCGTCTGGGGCGCCTTGCCGGAAAAAGGCCAGTCCAACCAGACCGACTTGCGGAAACCCGCCGCTCGCATGATCGCCGGATGGGTTAAAAGAGTAAATTCAACCGACTTGTCACCCTTCAGGCTTGCCGGCTGATTAACCAACAGTACCCGCCAGACAACCGTCCCGGTCTTATCGCGCGTCAAGGTCATGGTTGGCGCGGCGGGCATAACCATCCACCCGTTGTTACCCTCCGTCAACCAGGTCCAGCCGCGGTCCCCGCTCCCCCAGAACAGGTGCGGGACAACACCGGAAGGTCCACGATTCGCTTCCGTCAGGGCGGCGCCAGCCACAGGGGCGGCGTTGCCCCACAGCAACCCCTCCGCCTCGGCAAGGGTGAAGTCCTTGGACGTGAACGGGGCCCCGCCGCAGACCACCGTATCCACCGGTCCGTTGATTTCCATCGCCAGGGCCAGGGACTCCACCTTGGCCCCGCCACCGTAGGTGACCTTGACGGCCAGCGACCCCTCGCGCCCGACGCCCGACTCCACAGTGGCATTCACTCCGCCTCCAGTCAGTCTGGCCTTGCTGGTCACCGTCCCGCCGATCAACACCGGAGGGGAAAATTCCACCGGAACCAGCGGCACCGTTTTCCCGCCCATCGTGGCTTCCAGTCGCAGAGGCGCCTTCAACTGCGGCCCGCGGCCCAGTTCCGCCCATTCCTGATCGGACACCTTGGCCCCCGGCGCACGCCTTTCCAGCGGCAGCTCATTCGTAGCGCCCGTAATCCAGATCTGAGCCGGCAGGCTGTTGGAGCCCATCTGGAAGGTCAGCCGCCCGGCCACGATCTGATGACCGGTCACGGACAACCCATTGGTTGCAGCGGAAGCGGCCAGGATACTGGCGAACAGAGGAAAAACAAATTTCATTGGTCCGCGGCCCAGGTGTACGCTCATCTTTACTTCCCCTCCTCATGCTGCGCCAAGAACACTCGAAAATCATGGTATGGAATATAAACCGGGCCGTAGGTCTCGTTCCGATCCGGCAACCGCGTCACCACGTCTCCCGTTTCCAGATCCATCAGCACGGGGGCTTGGGCCTCCCGGTCCTTGACCCCGGCCCACCAGCCTTTGAGTTCGTCCGGAACCTGCGTGCGCCTTCGCACATCGCCCGCCGTAAGCGTATTGGCCCCGCCCAGCAGTCGCATGGTATCCACCAGCTGCAGCGGCAATTCCACGGGCTTGAGACTTTCATTCATCACCACCAACAGCACCTGATAGCCCTTGCCCTGCTTCAGCGGCCGGCGGTAGGCGGTCACATACACTTCGCTCTCCGTCGAGGGCTTCTCCCCGATCCGGACGGTTTTCGCGTTGCGCCAGAAGGGGAGAGGCTCAAGGCTTTGATCCTCGAAAAATCCGAACGCCGTCAGGCCCGCAAACAGCCGCACCATATCCTCCCGATGGTAGATGATCCCATGCGGTCCTTTGGGAGTGAGGCCGATATCATTCAGCAATGCACGCCCCATCAGCTGGCGATCCAATCTCTTGTCGTCGCCGAACTCCGCTTCCGTGGTATCCGCGAGAATGGCCGTCACCAGGCCGGACCAGTTATGCGCCAGGTAACGGTACAGCGAATTCGGGAACTGGGTGACCACATCCACGTCATACGACCGGTGCCCCGCCCCGCACTCCTCCACCAGGAAGCAACTCCACCAGAAGGACTCCAGCATGGTGGCCTCGTTATTAGCCCAGGATTGGTGTCGTTGCGGCACATTGTTGATTTTCGAAATACGGGCCAGACGCTTGTAGAGGTTACGCATATTGCGCGTCGTGTAGCCGGCTTCCCACGGCAGCGGAGCATTCGTGGTCACCGTGGCGGGATCACGGAGATACCCGTTGCCCATGGCCAGGTTGTCAGATTGGCCGAACTGGACGGGCCAGTACTCATCCATATGCCAGCCCACGCGGCGCCCCACCCGGATCTGGCGTTCGAACAGGTAGGTGGCTTTGTCTTCCCACATTCGATCCATATCCGGCGCTTCCGCCCCGAAGCCGAGTTGCGCGTTCCGCCATTTTCCATAGCGGAAGAACGGCGGCTCATCCTTGCGATACGTTGTGATCTGGGTGTCCGGAATCGCCCCGGGAGCGGACGCCGCTTCACGCCAGCGCGCTTTCAGAAACGACTCCGACAGGTCGTATGGCTCCATCCAGTACCCGGCCGCCCAGGCCGGACCCAGCGTGTAGTGCCAGGCCGCCGAGCGGAAATTCCGGGGCTTGCTCTTGGCCGGTGAAGTGAGCAGGGTAAATTCAATCTTGCGTTTGCCCTGGATCACGGCGGGATGGTTGACAAAGAGGACCCGCATCGTGACCTTCCCGGCCTTGTCCCGCTCCAGCTGGAGGGTATCGCCGTCAGCATCCATGACCCAGCCTTCCGAACTGTCGCAGAACCATGTCCAACCGCGATCCGCGCTGCCAAACCAGAACCAGGGAATGAACCGTCCATACGCCAGCTCACGCACCGCCGTCTTGCAATTCCAGACAATGCCCTCGCGCTCAGGAAGGGAGCATTCCCAGGTGTCGGCGGCGGCCATGCTGCCCTTGCCGGTTTCGGAAAAGGCCAGATCCACCTGGCCATCGACCGGCATGAGCAATTCGAACCGGTCAATCTTCTGCGGTGTGGCGGTGCTGTACTCCAGCCTGCAATGCAGGGATCCGTCGCAGTCATAGCGGCTGTTCAGGGTCACATCCAGAGGGCCGACCTTGAGCGTCGAGGCGTATTCCACCTCGCTCTTTCCCGTTCGGACCAGTACCGCCGGTTTGATCGCCTGGGCAGGAAGGCGAGCGCCCTTGACCATAACCGCAAGGTCGAAGGCCCCGCGCAATTGAGGACCGCGTCCGATTTCCAGAAGCTCCCCGGCGGAGAGGGTCAGGCCCGGCAACCGCTTTTCCAGCGGGACCTCACGCCCATCGGGCTTGATGGAGATCTGGGCTGGCAAGCCCAGCGGAGAGAGGGCAATCGAGTGCTTGATCGTCTCCAGCCCCTTGGCGGTCGCCCGGATCGGGTCGAACCCTTCCCAGACCACATCATCCAACCCCAACTTGTTATTCATCCAGGGGCCCGTCTTGAAGGTGATTTTTGCCAGGTTCTTTTCGCCCACGATCCGCTGATTCTGATCAAAGAGCAGGACCGTGGATTTGTACGTTTCGCCGTTGGCCATATCCGGCACGTCGAATAGGAAAAAACCGAAATCGTTGGTGAAGGGAAGCGTGACTTCCTTCATCACCGTCTCCTCCGCATCATCCCGCATGACGATCATCTTGGCTTCCACCGCGCTCTTGGCCTCATCGCTGGCGGCGGGGCCTCCCCGGTCCAGCACGGTATAGATCCGCTTGTCGTAGGGAGAGAACTGCAGCCGGGCATCGAAATCCGATCGGCCTGCCCGTGCATTCGTCAAACTGTTCAAAAATACATCAACATAGCGATTCGTCACCGAAACCATGCGGGTCTCCCGGGTGAGCGGGTCCACGATGGAAGCCCTCCCCACATCCGACCCACCTTCCATGGAGTGAAACTTCATCAGGCGGGCACGGAACAAGACCTTGGCCGGGGTTCCGGCACTACGTACGTCGAACCAGAGCGTGTTACCGTCGGTCGAAATACCGGGAAGGGCTTTCTTCAGACGTAGCTCGCGCAACTCGCCCGGGCGTAGTTCAAGCATGCCGTCTTTGAGGTCCGGGGCGTCATAGCTCGAATAGATCAGACCCTCAGCGCTTTCGACAAAGAATCCGATCCGCATGGTCTCCGAGCGGGAGTTATGATTCTTGACCGTCAGTTTGACGTCGATCATATCCTCCATGAAGGCCCCCAGATCGTTGATCTGAAAGCTGCAGGCCTTGGAATCGAACAACAACTGACCCTTGGTCGTATTCCAGATGTGCTGGTCGAAAGCATGAGTCAGCGGCGGACCGTTCCCGCCAAGGCCACAGTGCACCCAGAACCGGTACATCGTTCCATCCGGCGGCGGAACTGTCACCAACGGGGCCCCGTTCTCATCCCTGCCCGTATAGTCCTCCCAAAGCATGGCCTTGAAGGGGATGGCGTACTCCACCACCCAATTACGGGCATCCACCTTGGAGCGGATGACCGCTTTGGACTGCCAGGTCATGTCGTGAACCCCGCGCTTCAGCGACCAGGTCCAATCGCAAATGGTGTTGATGGAGTTCACATCCCAGCGCAGCAGTCCCAGTTTGAACCCGCGGGCCATGTCATGATAGGGGCGCAGTTCAAGTTCAATATGGTCATCCCACAGGGCCCCATATTGCGGATGGCGCAGCACGTCCGGGAACCGCCCGTTGGCCTTGAGCCAGGTCCCTTCGGGGTAGACGGGATAAACGACAGCGACGTAGAGGTTTACCTTGTCGTACATCAGGTAAACCTTCTGCTGTGTCTGGGCCGGAGCAATCCACCTGAAGTCCGAACCGCCGCGGTCATACCAGAATCCTGAAAAAGCCGTGGCATCCGCCCACTCGCCTTTTTCCATCACGCCATCGATGGTGGGTATTTTTTCAGCCAGGGGGACGCGAACGGTGGCCGCGTCCACTACCGCCGCCGCGCCATACGACGTGGGCGATTCGGAGGCCCGTGCCGGCCCCGGAATCGAAAGTGAACCGACAAGAAGTAGAACCGACCCAGCACGGCCAAACCAAACACGGATATGCGTCATCCTATCATCTCCATCGTATGAGTGCCGGCGAAGGGTCCGGCAACATCCATCAGGCCACACCTCAGCGATACAGACATATGCACAATGTGTGCCAACGTCAAAATTACCCAGATCAAGGGGGTTAGAGGACAAAACTGCCTATGATTGTATACACTGATCAAAGGGAGTGTGCATTCTAGCGTAGGCAGACTCGAGAGGGAACGCGGGCATTTCCCTGCGGATTATTTTTTACCGAGTTTCTTCAACTTGGGTTCGATCACGAAACGGCAGTAGGGCGCGCTGCGGTTCTGGTTGAAATAGTCCTTATGATAGTCCTCGGCTGGATAGAATACGGGAGCCGGAGAAATCACGGTGACAATAGGGTCGGAAAATTTCCCCGAGTCGGCCAACGCCTTGCGAGACGCTTCGGCCTGGGCCTTCTGTTCGGGCGAAAAATAAAAGATTTCCGACCGGTACTGGGTTCCCTCATCCGCCCCCTGCCGGTTAAGCGTGGTCGGATCATGCATTTCCCAGAACAGGTCCAGCAATCTTCCGTACGACAGCCGCTTCGGATCAAACTCGACACGGACGACCTCCGCATGACCCGTGTTACCTGTGCAAACCTCTTTATAGGTTGGATTCTTCGTCGAGCCGCCCGCATAACCGGAAGCAACGCGCAGGACACCCGGCGTACGCTGAAAAACGGCTTCAACGCACCAGAAACAGCCTGCGCCGAACATGGCCACCGCATTGGAAGAAACAGGAGGAGTCGACTTGATCATGGTATCTCCCGCCGAAGCATTCGTTATCCACACCAGACTCACGGTCAAAACGAACTCCAAGAATCGCGTCTTCATCCCAATATCGTATCACAGCCGAATGCCATAAGGGCAAAAAAAGAGGGCTTGTGATTACTCACAAGCCCTGAAATAAAACCCGGCAACGTGCTACTCTCCCATAGCCAAAGCTACAGTACCATCGCCGCAGAGGCCCTTCACTTCCGTGTTCGGTATGGGAACGGGTGTTTCTTCCTCGCATTGATCACCGGGAAAATCAAAAAGAATGGTCGCTGGTCAATTGCTTTCACATTAACCATTCTCCGGTTAAATTTAAAAAATAGAGATGGGAACTAAATACTCACGTCAAAGGTATAGTCAAAAAAAGTCAAGCCACACGGCTGATTAGTACTGGTCAGCTTAATCCCTCACGGGACTTACACACCCAGCCTATCAAGGTCGTAGTCTTCAACCTGCCTTCAGCTCCTTGCGGAGGGGAGATCTAATCTTGGAGGAGGCTTGGCGCTTAGATGCTTTCAGCGCTTATCCGTTCCGCACATAGCTACCCAGCGATGCTCTTTGGATAGAACAACTGGCACACCAGAGGTGCGTCATTCCCGGTCCTCTCGTACTAAGGAATGTTTTCCTCAAATCTCCTACGCCCACAGCGGATAAGGACCAAACTGTCTCACGACGTTTTGAACCCAGCTCGCGTACCGCTTTAATTGGCGAACAGCCAAACCCTTGGGACCTTCTCC
>CAMBRF010000006.1 GCA_945870225.1 PVC group bacterium
GACCGACTTGCCAATGCTCACCTACTTGATTCTTCGTCGGCGCTATCTTTCCCCACGGGCAAATCAATGGCGATCGCCCGAGATGTGGGCAGGCGTACTCATGCTTGCATCCGTTCTGTATATCAAGATCACGCTCCTGCCGCAGCCAGTCAATATCATTACAGGCTTAGTTGTCGGCCTGCTGCTCTTCGTTTTTGACCGACTGAGTCTAAAGAACTGGAAACAAGAAGGATCTGCCCAACCATCTCCTTGATCTTATTCCAGTAAGGCAGCGGACGGCCTCACTGAAAATCCTCAGAAGTGACGTACGGGCACAAAACATGAAATCCAGAGTGCCGATATTCCTCGCTGTGCTGGTTGCGTTGATAGGTCTTGCGGCTGAGCCGCCGTCGCCTTCCCTAGTGGACAGCCAGATCGAGACGCTCATCGCCACACTCAATCTGATGATCATCCCCCCAAAGGGAACGGCAAGGTCGGAAGTCGACGCCGTGTATGGCCAGCCAACAGAGGAGAAGGATTTAAGGGGCAAGGGCTCTGCCACCATGTACCCAATGCATGTCTACGCCCTGCTGCCAGCCGCCAAGGGGCAGGAGTTTCGGGCGTTTCTGTATGTAACATACAAGGACGGTGTCATTCGGTTTACGGGCATCAATCACTATGCCGTTGTTCAAAATCGTGATTTTCAACCACATGCAGATGAAGTGGCCAAAGAGAACCGACGGGTGCTCGTGGATCTTCTTGAGATTCAAGAGAAGTACATCGAGCAACTGCCAAAGGCATCTTGGAACAGAAAGACGTCCGAACAAGGCGCGGCCCCGCTACCTCCGGCCCTGCAAGCGGGTCACTCGGAGGGTGCGCGCTGACATTCGGTGACAGAATGAAAAGGAGCCCATACTTTCACTTTGGGATTGCATTCGTAGCCGAAGTGCTCTGCCTGGCTGCTTTGGCGCATTCATTCCGAGCAGCATGGAACTCTGCCTTCTGGGAGAGGATGTTCCTTCCGCTTGCTGTTGTCTCGGGAGTTGCCTTGCTTTACCTCGCAGGTTCCGCCTGCTGGTCTGTTGTCGCCTTGTGCCTCCGTGTTTCGCGCAAACACAGAACAATTGCATTCCTTCTGTTGCTCCCATTCCTGTTTGCTGGATGCGGCACAATTGTCTCCATGCGAGACCCACCCAATGACCGAAACTACGTCTATTCAGGGGTCAGGCTTGATTGCTGGGCGGTGTTTGGCCCAGATTCCGAGTTCATACATCCCGTGCTCAAAGGCATCGGCGTGGTTGACCTACCCTTCAGCGCAGCCGCGGACACAATCTGCTTGCCGTACACCATCCCAAAAACAATTGTGGAGAAGAACAAGGGACAATTATCGAACCACACTTCGGACGGTATTCGTCAACCCGCGGACGGGTTGCCGAAACCGTCAAGGTGACCGTTGGGCAAAATATGAAGGTTCAACAAACATGGCAAATCATCAGGCCCATTGCACTGACTGCACTTTCAATTACAGTTTTCGCGACCGCTATTAATGAGATCCCTCGTCTTCCGGGATTTGGGTCTGGGAAATTCTTATCGGACGTGGGATTCAAGTTTTTTGGATTAACCACTCTGCTGTCCCTCTGCGCGATCGGAACAATACTGCGTGCACGTTGGTGGGATTTCACGCCGTCACTCGTTCTCGCACTCTGGATCATCCGCTTCGACTTCTCGGAGTACTGGACGCAGAGATTGTTCCCATCCGTGATAGGCCCAATTGTCGTTGCTGCAACACTGGGGTTGCTGATGAGTCGATGGCGACAATCGCAACAGAAGAAATGCCCGGGCAAAGGCAATGATTAAGATTGCCAACAAAACGTAGGACCGTATTTTCAAACCTGCGGCTTGAAAAACGGTTAAGGTAGTCGTTCGGCATCAGAAATGACGATCAGGAAATGGATAAAGGTCACGGTTGTGGTGCTGGCGGCGAGCGTGGGCACCCTCTGTTCACTGTGCTGTTTCCCGATCATGGTGGTGACAGACGGTTGCCAGTGCGGATACGAGAGGAGATGGTACGAGATGCCCGACAGTCCTTGGCATCGGCACCGCTTTTGCATGCGGATTGGGTGTGTTGGAAACGCCACCCATGCCCATGAAATGTGGGATGCTCAGTGGGGTGTGTGGTGCAAATTGCCATGCAGAAATGAGCCGAACCCCCCTTCGGCAGGATACGCTCGCAAGCTCGCCGCCGGAAAAGGTGCCCGTTCGGTGGAGGAAAAAAGATGAAATACTTGCTTGGTGCTTTATTGCTGATGGCGTCAGTTGCTCTGGCGTCAGATGACGACGTCACGTGGTCACCACCGGTCAATGGGTTGCGGGCACGGCTTGTCGTCCTGCCACCGACCGGAACGAATACGCCGTTCTGCCGTGTGCTGATTGAGATTCAGAATAATGATAACGTGGCAGGCCAGAAGAAGATCCGGTTCTCACCGGACAAACTGGATCTGCACGTCACAGACAAAGCGGGAAAAGAACTGCCGGTTGCCAACGGACCGTACGATGGGATGTCCCCTTTGTGGGAACCGACACTCCTCCCGTATGCGGGCAACATCAAGTTCCAGATAAGTTTTCCAGGCCTCGGCTACCATCCGGCGAAAGACAAGACGATTGTGGACGTTGGACAGGGCAAGGCTTGGATTGTTCCGCAAGACGGTTCGGCATACTGGCTATCGGGCAAACTGACTATCCCGAAGGAACAGGGAGATCATCCGCACATGGTTTGGAGTGGCGCTTTGGCGTTACCGAAGGTGGAAATCCCGAAATCGCAGTGAGGCCGAACGTTCGCCATGTGAAATGAAAACCAACAGGACAAAGAGATGGATTTCCGTGGCGGTCGTCGCTGGGCTCTGTGTGGCAATCCGTTTCGCCAGCCCCGTAGACGACCAGATTCAGTATGCGGCATCCTCGGCCGCTTGGTCCGGGAACTTGCTGAAACTCCGCATGACCCGCCTGCTGGGCGTTGACATCCATAAGCCGGTTCCGGGCCGAGGTCCATTGCTTGTGTGGGCCGCATGGACCGGACAGCAGAAAGTCATCGCCTATCTGCTAGCCGCAGGAGTTAGTATCGAGACAAAGGACAAGTTCGGCGGGACGGCTCTATCCAGGGCCGCGCAAGAGGGCCACATTGAGACAGTGCGGATATTGATCAACGCGGGTGCGAATGTGAACGTGCAAGACATGGAGGGAGGCAATACACCCTTGGATCTCTGTCGGATGAACTGCCGGAGGAAGGGAATTGATCCGGCACCCATTACTGATCTCTTGGCAAAGGCTGGGGGCAAGGCTGAAACAACCAAAGAATGAAGACGAACCAGGCCTCGCTCGATATTATCGCTGGCGCGGCTCAGGCGAATTCTGGTGTTAGAGTCACGGGGTATCAATAGTTAGTGGCGGTAACCCGGTAAAAGATCAGGCTGTCATTCGGCTGACCGGTCCAGGAGTTGATCGGCGGCGTGCGGGCAGCCGTGGTGTAGGGACGCCAGACCGGGGTTGGGGTCAAGAGGTTGGTGCAGTATTCAATGAGATACGGGCTGACGATTCCATTGGTGCTGCTATGCCATGTCAGGACGAATCCGGATTCGGAAAGCGACAGCGTGCTGTTGATGGCAAAGGTGTCGTTGCTGATCGGGCTTGTACCGGTCAGGTATTCCTGCCAGGTCAGCAGGGAATCGGTGTCATCATTCCCCTGGTCCGTCAACAAGCTGTAGCGGTCGAGCCAGGTGTAAGGCGTGCCCTGGGGTGTCAGAGGGGGACGGGCGGCCGTGACGGCGACGTCGTCGATGCATACGCCGTAGCCAAAGCGGGCATTGCCCTCGAAGGCAATGAAATAGCTGGCGCTCGGCGAGGGAAGCGGGATGGACCGCTGCGTCCAGGTCGCTACATTATTGGTGTAGGTGGCCAGCAGGGTCCAGGGATTGCCGCTCGCGGTTTTGTAGTAAAGGCGGAGGTGATCCTGATCAGGGGGCCACACTTTCATGCAGTGCCAGAACGTCAATGTCGGGCTCAGGGTGTAGGCCCCGAAGTCGAGCTTGGGCGAGATAAGGCGGGTGATGTGATCATTCGTGCTTTGCGAAGACAGGCAGGCATTGTACGAGCCGCCATGGGCTGTTGCCGGATTAGTTTGCACGCCGCCGCCCATGAACACCCAGCTGATGCCGCCGCTGACGATGTCCTGGTTCCAGCCCTGGGGCAAGCTTCCGGCGGACTCGAAGTTCTCGGTGTAGGGAACCGTGCAGGGTTCGTCGTCAATGACTTGTACGGTCGCCTGCGTGATGGCACCCGCGAGGGCGGAGGTGATGTTGCTCAAGGCGATGGTGAAGTTTTCGGATGACTCCTTAATGCCGTCGTTCAGGATCGGAATGGTAATGATCCGGTCTGTATTGTCCCAATTCGCCCAGGTCAAGGATCCAGTCGCGCTGATAAAGTCGGCCCCTGCCGTGGCGGTTCCGGCCACCGTGGCATAGACGGCGCTGGCCGCCCCTGCTGAACCCCCGACACGGCTGACGCGGACCGTGGCGCTTCCGCCATCTTCGGAGACCATGTAAAGGGCGGCGGAGAATTGGAGCGCGCCGGCAGGTTGGCCTCCGGTGTAAGCCCAGTGCAGGGTGTAGGCGCCGGATTCATTGCTGTAGTAGCTGGCCAAAGCAATGCGGTAGTTGACTCCCGTGAAGACCATCAGGTTGGTGCCGCTGACCCCGCCTCCCGTACCATCGTCATCGTTTGAGACGATGGGGGAAAGGGCGTTGACCGACGTTCCGGTGTAGACGGCGAGCACGGTGTCGAACGAACTGCCGTGGGTGTCGAGGGTCAGGACTCCGTTTGAGGCCGGGGTGAAGGAGAACCAGACGGATCGATACGGACCCAGGTCTGCATGGGCGGGTTCGCCGGTTTCGGCGGTGGCGAAATTATTGCTGCCCTGGGCGGTGCCGCTGGATCCGGTCAGAGTGAACGCATTGGTGAAGTTATCGTTGAGGGGCGGTGCCGAGCGGTAGCCGGCCACCACATTCATGGTCTCCCTCAGCGTGCGGGCGTTGTCGCCGTTGGCGGCATGACCTGCCGTGATCCCCATGTAGGTTTTCAGCGGCGAGGAAAACTGCGGGCATTCACTGTAGTAGTTGTCATATCCATCACTGTTATAAGCCATGATCGTGTGGTAGGGCACCCCGTTGGTCCCGGTGAAATACCAGCCTGCCGAATAGGTGTTCAGGTTGGTGTTGGGACCCGGGGATTCAATTTGGAATTTGCTGTGATGGGCGCCCAGGTTATGGCCGACCTCATGGGTGGCGGTGTGGCTGATGGCGACGGAACGGATGGAGTTGACCGTGAAGGCGTAGCTCGGCGACCCGTTGGTGTTGCCCAGCATATAGCCGTATCCCACATATCCGTAAGCCGATCCCGTGTCTTCGAGCATGAGGACGACATCGGCGGCGTAAAGGTCGCGCCACTGGTGGGCCGTGGCGAGGGTGCCTGAGCCCGCCTGCAAAGCGTCAAGGTCGGTGGCGAGAGAGGAATAGGTGTAAGCCACATCACCGGCATAGGCTAGTTCAAAGGTCAGGTCGATGCCGCTGTTGAGAGTCGCCTGATTCATCTTGTTGACGGTTTGGGCGGCAAAAGTGGCCATCCCGCCGCCGTTGTTATCGGCCCAGGTTTTGGCGGTCGTATCGTAGACGACCAGTACCTGGATGGTGGCGGCCTGCGCCTTGATGACGGCGGCGATCAAGGAGAGGAGGATCGGGCGCCAGATTTTCACCGTTTGATCCTTGGTCCCGGCTCGGGGGGCGGGATGCGCGCGGGGAGATCGATCCGTGCGGGTTGGTTTTCGGTGTCCATCTCCAGGATCATCTGGGTCCGTGCGGGGCCGGTGCAGCGGATGCTAAAGTAGGCTTTTGTGGCAAGATCCTGCAAGGTCCCGATGACCATGCCCTTGTTGGCTGTCAGGGTCACCGTGCCGAGAGTCGAACCGGGCAGCGATCCGATCAGGGAAACGGAACCGAAACGGTCAAGGGTGAGGCGCTGGACGGTGACGGCATAGGTGAGATTGCTCATCACCTCGATCAGGATGACGTCACCGGGTTTGACGGCGGTTCCGGGGGCGAGGAGGGTTGAATTGAGGATGACGGCCCGCGACCGTTTCACGTAGTTCTCAGCCTGGACGGTCATGGGGGTGCGGATCTCGCCCGATACCAGGCGGTGGGTCGTGTTGGTTGGAGCCGCTACAGCGAGGGATGCGAGACAAACCAAGCCGCCGAGCTCAAGAATGAAACACCTACGAGGGCGGCATGGCATGTGGCGGATCATTTTACACCGGCATCCTTGATGGTCACGTTCCGGATGTTGGCGGGGCCGGACTCGAGGAACACTTCTCCACCCCGGTTGTCATGGCGCCGGACGGTCCCGATCACAGAGTCCGCCAGTGAGCCGCCCACCAGGACGGCCTCCCTGGCCCGTGAAAGGATACGGTCAATCACCAGTCGATGGGTGTCGCCCAGGGGGGTGATGCCGCCCCATGCCGGATTATTGTCGCCGATTTTCACCGCCGCCTTGGCCTGGACGCCGTCCGGGGACGTGTCGATCAGTCCGTCCAGGATGACGTCATGCAGCCGGACTCCGTGTCCGTTCAGGAAACGCACGATGTGGTTCCTACCCCTTGAATGGCCGACCACGTTGCGGATCATGATGTGGCGGATGTCATCGCAGCGGCCTTCCCATCGCTCAGGCCCGCAGATCTGTGTGGCCTCCAGCCCCCCGGATTCAGCAGGGTGGTGGGAGGAACCTGTCAGCGCCACCAGATCATCCCCCGTATAGCCGGTGATGTTCTCAATCAGGATATCGTGGCAGCCCGCGCGCAGGTCGAGCCCGTCCTGATTGAGGATGACGGCCGAAACCCCGTCGATCAGCGGCTCGCCGGTTGAGGCGAAATCGATATCCCGCACCTTGCCATGCGAGCAATGTTCCAGTGAGATCCCCCAGCAATGCGGTTCGACGATGGTGAGGTTCTCGATGCGGAAGCGGTCCACGCGTGCCAGCAGGATGCCGAGGTTGCGCCAGTCCCCCGTCTGGCTTTCCCCTGCCACGCCGGCATCGGTCCCGTAGGTAGGCTGTCCCAGGGTTTTTGCGCTGTCTCCTGTCGCACGGGGGTGCACGGCCCCTTCCAGCACGGCCCGTCCGCGGCCGATGATCTGGATGTCATGCATCGGCTGGATGGACCGGATACCCTGCCCGCAGTTGGCGCTGCGGATGAAGTTATCCCGGCAGCGGTCCGAAAGGCGGATCCGGCAAGCGTCGAGTTCCAGGGTCATTCTGGAGGGCAGGAGGATGGCGGAATCGATTTCCCAGCCTTCATGCGGCTTGCCGCCAGCGTGGTTCATGCGGGGAATCACCACGCGCCCGCTGCCATCGGCCACGGCGGCATCGATCGCCTGCTGGATGCGCTCACTGTCCCGGCCTTTGAAATCATTGGGTGTAATCATAATGCTTGCCGTGTCCAAGTTGAGATAGAAGGGTCAATACATTTATACATTTTCGTGAATGTCGGCAGAAAAACCGCTATTCCTCAGAAAATTATCGCAATACGAGGGTACAGAGACAAGAAAGAATGCAGGTTGGACGCATAAAAGAGGCAGCAGCGTGAAGAATTTCGACAGGATTTACAGGATGAACTGAATGGAAATACGGTCACAAAATGAAACAAGAATAATTCTTTCAATAATCTTTTCGTGCTGAATCTTTTGGTGCGTCTTTTTTGATGCCCCGCGCACAGGGCGGTGCTACATTTCGCTCCTCGCGCTATCTGATGTAGCACCGATCTCCACCTCGGGCGGACAAGTGTGATCGGGGCCCCGCAGGGAAAACGCATCCCGATTCTTGTCTGAAAGTTTGGTCGGATGCCGCGATGTTGGCCGGAACTTGAAGGGGAAATATGAAGATCATGATTGGAAAATTGGCGCAGGGTTCAACGGGGCCGGCGCCGGAAATTGAGTGCTGGCTGCCGCAGCAGAACCAGAATGGCTTGGGATTGCTCATTTTTCCAGGGGGAGGATACGGCGGGCATGCGGAACATGAGGGGCCCGGCTATGCCGAGTACTTCTCGCAATTCGGCGTGGCCTGCTTTGTCGTCAGGTATCGGCTGAGTTCCAAGGGGTTTCGGTATCCGGCTATGCTTGAGGATGCGCTCGCCGCCGTATGTACCGTCCGAGGCGCCGCCCGTGAACTCGGCGTGGATCCCCACAAGATCGGCGTCATGGGTTCGTCGGCCGGAGGGCATCTGGCGGCTCACACCCTTGTCGCCTGGGACCGTTATGAAGATCCGATTTCCCTGCGTCCCGACTTTGGCGTTCTCTGTTACCCGGTGATTACCTCAACCGGCGAATTTTGCCATAAGGGGTCCATCGAGAACTTACTCGGGCCGAATCCCTCGCCGGCACTGCTGGAGGAAGTCTCCTGCGAAAAGCATGTTACGCGGAATACCCCGCCATGCTTCATGTGGCATACGACGGAAGACCGGGGCGTTCCTGTCGAAAACAGCATGATGTTTGCCTCCGCTTTGCGGAAGCAGGGGATCCCCTTCGAGTTGCATGTCTACGCCAAGGGCGACCATGGCCTGGGCCTCAGGGCACCGTTTGCCTGGGCGCAAGACTGCCTGAGATGGATGAAGGAAGGTCAGTTTGTTGCTTGCGGCTGAAAGGGAAGGCATGTATCTTCATAGTAGATACAAGAGGAGCTTATCGACGTGATCACAAAAATCCAGAAATGGGGGAACAGTCTGGCCGTGAGGATTCCCCGGTCTGTTGCTCAGGACTCGAACTTAAGTTCAGGCAATGCTGTGGATGTGGCGGTTCAAGATGGTCATATTGTCATTGTTCCGGCAAGGCGGCCTCGTTTGCGCCTTGATGAACTTCTCAAAGGGGTCACCACGCAAAATCGGCATAATGAGCTTGAGTCGGGGGCTGCCGTCGGCCGGGAGGCCTGGTAATGGCGGCCTATTGTCCCAAGCGCGGTGATATCGTTTGGCTTTCCTTTACTCCACAGGCCGGCCATGAACAGTCGGGTCACAGGCCCGCGTTAGCGCTCTCTCCAGAGTCGTACAATCGCAAGGTGGGGCTTGCCTTGTTCTGTCCCATCACCAGTCAGATCAAGGGGTACCCATTTGAGGTTCGTGTTCCGCAGGGATACGAGGTGTCGGGGGTGGTGTTGGCTGATCAAGTCAAAAGCCTGGATTGGAAAGCTCGCCGGGCAACTTTTTGTTGCGCCCTTCCGCCGGAGGTTGTTCACGATGTTCTCAACAGACTCGGCACCCTGACTGATGAGTGAGCATGATAGGTGACATCGAATCTTCCTCTCCGTGGACGAGTCCGAGATAAAGAGATTCTCAGAAGAGTAAGGAGATGGCTTAGTGGGATTTTTAGACTCGTTGATGGAATCAATTATGGGCAAAGCGGTGAACCTTCCCGTTTGTTCGTTCCTGCGAAGGAAGCCGATTCGGGTGGTTTACAGGTATTATGAGCGTAAGCCGGGCCCACATTGTCTCCTGTTTCTAACGGGCAGGCGGGCAAGGTTCCAGATTGTTCTTCCGCATTATGGGCAGAGCATCTTGCAGATCTGTTCACTGTTGCAGAATCAGGAGTATCAAAAAGGTGGCGGTGAGGATGTCTTTAGTTTTTGGCCTCGGTTGGCGATCCGCCTTGCCGTAGGATCAATTATTTCGTGTCGAAACATCCTGGCGGGTCCACAGTTTGAGCTTAATTCTTCGTTTTGCGACGTCAGTCGAACTTACGACTACCGCTTTGCGTATTGCCGCCATGGCATGCAAGAAACAATTGTTTTGGTCTCATCGCATTATAGCAAACAACGCAGTCCATACAGAACTAGCCGAAAAATAGAATACAATTGGCTGAAGTTGAGTCTGGAAGAGTTCCGACAACTTGTGTTGCATCTTCATGAATTTGTGCGCAGTAAGGAATTTTCCGAAGTAGAGAAAATTGTAGGTGCTGAAGGCAAGGGAATGGCGAAGGCGGAAATGTTATGACAGAGGATGGCGGACTGAAAACTTCGGAATTCGACTATGAGCTGCCGCCGGAACTCATTGCTCAGGAACCGCTTGAGGATCGGGCCGCCGCGCGCATGATGGTGGTGAACCGGCGTGAGAACTCGATAGTCCATGCCCGGGTCAGCGATCTGCCCGCTTACCTGCGGCCCGGCGATTTGCTCGTGGTCAACGATACGCGCGTGATCCCGGCCAGGATTTTCGGGAAGAAGGCGGGGACAGGGGGGCGGGTCGAACTGCTGCTGCTGGAGGAAGTGGCCAACGGCGAATGGGAGGCCTTGAGCGGTTCCTCGCGCCGACCCAAGGCCGGGACGGAACTAATCATGGCCGAGGGCCGCATCATGGCCCTGGTGACAGGATGGAAGTCCGGCGGACGGGTGACCGTGACCCTGCGCTCGGATCGCCCCCTGATTGAAGTGTTGGACGAAGTGGGGGTTCCGCCGTTACCGCCCTATATCAAGAGAGCCCGCGAACAGTCACCCGGAGCCATTCAACATGACCGGGAATTCTATCAGACGGTCTATGCGCGCGTTCCGGGTGCCGTGGCGGCTCCCACCGCAGGCTTACATCTTACGCCGGGTCTGCTGGATCAACTTATGGCCCAGGGGATCAACCGCGCGATGGTGACGCTGCACGTGGGCATGGGAACCTTCAAGCAGGTGACCGCCGAGGATGTGACGGAGCACAAGATGGAGCCGGAACGGTTTTCCGTGCCGGAAGAAACAGCCGCCGCCATCAACCGGACCCGCGCCGCTGGCGGTCGCATCGTGGCGGTGGGGAGCACGTCCGTGCGGACCCTGGAGCATTCGGCGGACGAGACGGGTCTGGTCAGGGCGGGTGAGGGGCGAACCGGAATCTTTATTTATTCGCCCTATCGGTTCCGCGTGGTGGATGTGCTCCTGACCAACTTCCATCTTCCGCGTTCCACGCTGGTCATGATGGTCAGCGCCCTGGCTGGGCAGGCCTTGATCCGCCGCGCCTATGACGAGGCCATCCGCGAGCGGTATCGCTTTTACAGCTATGGTGACTGCATGCTGATTCTGTGAAGGAAATGATGCGTATGAATGCTGTAATTTTATCAGTTGGTGATGAACTGGTGTTAGGTCAGACCGTGGATTCCAATTCCGCCTGGCTCAGCGCCAGGCTGGCCGCGTGCGGCGTCATGACGCTTTATCATCAGACTGTCGCCGACGATCTGGATGCCACGGCGAACGCCATCCGGGCGGCCGCTGCGGCGGCGCCCCTTGTGATCCTGACCGGGGGACTGGGCCCGACGGATGACGACCTGACCCGGCAGGCGCTGGCCCGGCTGATGCGCCAGCCCTTGGTGCTCCATCCGCCTTCGCTGGCTAAAATCCGGAAGTTTTTCAAGACGCTCGGCCGGGATATGCCGCCGTCCAATCGCATTCAAGCCATGTATCCGCGCGGCGCGCAGATACTGAAAAATGACTGGGGAACGGCGCCGGGCCTCAAGGCCAAGCTGGGTCGTTCCACCTTCTATGCCTTTCCCGGTGTGCCGCGGGAAATGATGAGCATGTTCGCCCACCATATTGAGCCGGGACTGGCGCGGGGATCCGGGCGCTGTATCCTGACGCGGACGCTGCACACCTTCAGTGCGGGCGAGTCAACTGTGGCGGGATTGCTGGGCGACCTGATGGACCGGCGCCGCAACCCCGTCGTGGGCACAACGGTTTCAGGCGGGATCGTATCGGTCCGGATTCGCAGTGATTTCGCCACACGCCGGGAAGCCGCGCAACAACTTGAGAACACCGATGCCGAGAGCCGGAAGCGACTGGGCGAGTTGCTGTTCGGGAGTGACGGGGTGGCCTTGGAGGAGGTTGTGGGGGCTCTGTTGCGCAAGGCTGGACGAAGTCTCGCCGTGGCGGAGAGCTGTACAGGCGGATTGCTGGCCAAGATGATCACGGACGTCCCGGGCTCAAGTGCCTGGTTTTCCGGGGGCTGGGTGGTCTATTCCAATGCCCTCAAGCATCAGTCACTGGATGTCCCGATGACCCTGCTGCGCCGGTATGGGGCCGTGAGCAAAGAGGTGGCCTGTGCCCTGGCGGAAGGGGCGCGACGGAAGAGCGGGGCCGACTATGCGCTCGCGCTGACGGGAATAGCGGGCCCGGATGGCGGAACGAAGGACAAACCGGTCGGGACCGTCTGGATCGCGCTGGCGAGCAAGCGGGGGCGGAGCGGGACGATCAACGTGGAATGCTTCAGGTTTCCCGGGGACCGGGGCATGGTCCGCGATCGCGCCGCCAAAACCGCCTTGAACATGTTGCGGGTGAGGCTGGCGTAGGGCGGCAGCCTTATTGCATAGCCTCGGTCAGGGCGGCCTGTTCCTTGGCGTTGATGGCCTTGACCTTTTCAGCGGTGGCCCGTCCCTGTTCGATCACAGCCCTGCCGGTGAATCCATCGACCACGGTTTGCATCGTGGAGGGTGGGGGCTTGGGGGCGGGAGTTGAGACCGTGGCCGGGGGCGTAGGCTGGGGCTTCGGCGCCGGTTCAGGCGCTTTGCCGCAACCGGCCATCATCCCGCCCAGGAAAAGGGCGATGGATACGAGAAAGTACCTCATGCGGATGCATCCTCCTTGCGCTGTGCCTTCTCCGTGGCCTTGACCTGATTCCAGAATGCATCCAATTCCTCAAGCGAGCATTCCGTCATCTGCTTGCCCTGCGCATGCACGAGGGCTTCGACGGCTTGGAAGCGCCGGGAAAATTTACGGACCGTGGCGGCGAGGAGTTCCTCGGCATGGAACTTCTGGAAGCGGCTGAGATTCACCACGGCAAACAGTAGATCGCCAATTTCCTCGGCCACCGCCTCGCGGTCGCCCGACTTCATGGCGGCCTTGGTTTCGGCCAGTTCCTCGTCTACCTTGGCGAGAACATCGTGCAGGGCGGTCCAGTCGAAACCAACCCGCGCCGCGCGGCTTTGAACCTGGTGCGCCTTCATGAGGGCGGGCAGGTGGGTGGGGACCCCGTCCACGACTGAGCGGCGGCCGGATTTCTTCTCCGTGTTCTTGATGGCCTCCCACTTGGTCAGGACATCCTTGGAGCCGGTCACTTTCGTGTCGCCGAACACATGCGGATGGCGGCGAATGAGTTTTTCGGCCAGGGTGGTGGCGATGTCGTCGAAGGTGAACTGGCCCAGCTCCTCGCGGAGCTGAACCTGGAAGACGATCTGCAGCAGCATATCGCCGAGTTCTTCCCGGTGTTTGTCGACATCACCCGAGTCGATGGCATCGATGAGTTCGTAGCACTCCTCGATCAGGAACGGCTTGAGGGAGTCCACCGTCTGTTCGCGGTCCCAGGGGCAGCCCTTTTCAGGGTCCCGCAGTTTCCGCATGATCTCGCGAACCTGGTCAATGGGTTTGGGCGTCATGGATGCGTTTACTCGTTCGGATGGCACAAAAATCACGACCGCACATTGAACAATGATCGTCCTCGGTCCCGTCGCAGGCATGGGTCTGTTCGTAACGCGCCCTGGCCCGGTCGCCGTCGAGGGCGATTTCAAACTGTTTCTTCCAGTCGAACCGTCCGCGGGCTTCGGCCATGGCATCATCCGCGTCGCGGGCACCAGGCAAACCGCGGGCCACATCGGCGGCGTGCGCGGCGATGCGGTAGGCGATCACGCCCTGGTGGACCTCGTCCTCGGTGGGCAGGCCCAGGTGTTCAGCGGGGGTGACATAGCAGAGGAGGGCGGCTCCGTGGAAGGCGGCGGCGGTGGCTCCGATGCAGGACGTGATGTGGTCATATCCGGGGGCGATATCGGTCACAACCGGTCCGAGGACATAAAAGGGGGCGCCGTCGCAGAGCTTATGCTCGCGTTCCATGTTGGCCTGAATCTGGTCGAACGGCACATGTCCGGGACCTTCGACCATGACCTGCACGCCTTCCCGGCGGCACCAATGGACGAGCTCACCCAGAGTGTCGAGTTCCGCGAACTGGGCCTCATCGCTGGCGTCAGCCAGACAGCCGGGCCGCAGGCCGTCGCCCAACGAGACCGTCACGTCGTATTTGCGGCAAATTTCCAGGACGTCGTTCCAGTGCGTGAAGAGGGGATTCTCGCGTTTATGAACACTCATCCACTCGGCCATCAGGGATCCGCCCCGGCTCACGATGCCCAGTTTGCGTTTCATGGCGAGGGGGACGTACCGCTGCAGCAGCCCCGCATGCAGGGTCATGAAGTCCACGCCCTGCTTCGCCTGGTCCTCAATGACCTGAAGCAGGAGTTCCGGAGTCAGATCCATGGCTTTGCCGGACAATCGCGAGACGGCTTCATAGAGCGGGACCGTGCCGAGGGGAACAGGGCTGGCCTTGAGCATGCCCGCACGGATGGTGCCGAGGTCGTTGCCCACGCTCAGGTCCATGACGAAATCCGCGCCGGCCTTGAGGGCCACGGCGAGCTTTTGGAGTTCCTCACCGTCGGCTGAACGTTCCGTGGACCGGCCGAGGTTGGCATTGACCTTGGTGCGGAAGGCCCGGCCGGCAATGGCGGGGCGGGCCATGGGGTGGGCGGGGTTGGCGGGAAGAACGGCGAATCCGCGTGCGATCTCATCCCGGATCCGTGTGGCTGGGACGCGTTCATCCTTGGCCACCTGCTCCATGATCGGAGTGATGGTTCCCTTTTTGGCTTCAATCAATTGAGTTGTCATAACAGAACGGTCGATCCTTTCCTGACGGCAAACCCATAAGGTATTGATTTTGAAGGGGAGAGTCAACAAGGGGGGCGGAGGGCGCAGGGTGAACGTGAACCATCTAAATTACCAGACGGAAGGATGGAATGTTGACATTTCCCTCATAATCTTAATCGTAATCTTAATCACAATCCTCTCCGGGGCAATAGATTACGATTAAGATTACGATTACGATTAGGATTTCTGCGGGATGCTGCTGACACCTAACTCGAACCCTTTGGCGGTGACATTGCTCTGGTGGATATGGGCAATGTGGCCGGTGTTTCTCAGGATCACCCCGCCGGCCTCTTCGGCCCGGGCATTCAGATTCTGAATCCCAAGCTGGCCGATGGTCCCGCGGTTATGGAGGATGTTGAGGGCCCGGCCGCAACGGTTAATCAGGGTTACTTCACTGAGAACCAGATTCTCAACATGGGCGCCCTCCTCAATGTGGAGGTCATCGACAGGCAAAGCGGTTTCCGTGCGGTGATAGTCGCGTATCACCAGGCTGGAGACCACTGCCGGCGCGTCAATCCAGATTTGTGAGTGGCCGGACCAGACTTCCGCTGGAGGGGTCGCCGGCTTGGCGTCAGAGGCCTTGGAACAGAAAACCCCTGAGATCAAGATGTCCTCAAAGGTGCTCGGTTCACCGGGATGAACCTTGTGATTGGTAAAGGAAATGACATTGGTTCGGTATGTGCCGAAGATGTTGGTGAGGGTGACCCGGCGGACGGGCGACCCGGCGGAGAGCAGGCGAACGGCGGTATAGCCATTTTCGCACCAGAGTCCGTCAACCTGAATATCCTCGATCGGACCCCGGCTCAATTCCGCCATCTGCCCGTCATCGGCATTAAGCGCGACCATGTCATCATTCGTGGCGCCCTTGAGATTGGCGATCCGGCCATGCCGGCTCGGGCCGTGCACATGAATGCCGTCCATGTTGTTGCGCCGCATATTGTAGTCGAACGTGATGTCCTCGACGGTGAACTGGTGCAGATTGCCGCCCTGGAACCCGAACATCTCCGGATCCTTGAGCGTCAGGTTGGCAACCCGGAGGTTCTTAACCCGGTTAAACTGCATCAGCACCCCGAGATAGCGGGCGGGATCGTACGGGACCCGCCAGCTTTTCCCCTGGTGGTACTCACAGGTCTGATGTTCGTTGTTGCCGTCCCAGATGCCGCCCAGCACCGTGATGTTGGTATTGCCGGACGCGTGGTCAACGTTGGTGAGCATATGCTGATGGGCGTGGTCGGCCAGTCGGATAACGGCATTCCGATCCGCCGTCAGGGTCTGGCAGGAATGCATTTTCAGCGGCCGGCTGATGAGGTAGTGGCGAGGGGGGACGGGTAGGTAAACCGTGGATGCCCCGCTGTCCAGCGCCGCCTGCAAGCCGGCTGTGTCATCATGGGTTCCGTCGCCGATCACTCCGGGATAATTGGATACGTTGAGCATAAGACCCCTTATTTTGTTTTGCTATGATAGGCCATGATCAGTCGCATGAACTCCGCAGTCGCCCAGATCTCCGGCACGCAGGGTTCGATATAGACGCGATGGAATCCGCGGCGACCACTATGGTTGACGCTGAAATGCTCGGGGATCAGGTTGGAGTCACGGGGCACATTGTTCAGGACCCACCGGATGCACTCGGCGGCTTTTTCACGTTCACCCCGCAGCAGGTAAACCCGGCCGAGCCAGCTGGTGTAGGTCACCCAGGGGCCGCTGAACGGCTGTTCCACCCAGGGCTGCCGGTCCAGCGGGTAGCGGTACAGTCCGCCCATTTTTCGGTCCCAGATGTTCTCAAGGAGGAAGGCGATGGTCCGGGTGACCACCTCGTCCTTGGGATCGATTAACCCGAACAGGGCGGGCGTCAGCATGGAGATGGCGGGCATGGTCACGGGTTTGCCCTGATAGAGACGCTTGACGAAAATGCCAAGGGTGGGGTCGATCATCCGCGTCAGGACATTTCGGCGGAGCGCATCAGCGGCCTTCTCATAGCGCGCCGCCTCGGTCGGGCAGTTCAGGGCGGTGGCCAACCCGGCGGCATCCTTTAATCCGCGCCAGGCCATGACATTGACATAGGTCTCATAGCCGCGGCTGATGGCGACGAATTCGTGGATGGCTCGCTCCGAGTAGACCAGACCGGTCGCCGGATCGGCCAGAGCCACCAGTTTATCGGCAAAGGCGAAGAGGCTGGCGCGATGCTCCTGGATGAGGGCAATATCGCCGGAAAGATCCAGATGCCGCTTGAAGACATGGATCACCGTGCCCAACTGATCGTTCTCATCGGCGGAGGCGTAGCGGTTATCGCCCACCTTGAAGGAGCTGTAATAGACATACCCGTTCCGGACTTCATCATGGAACCCCATTTCGTCCAGCGCGGAGAGAATGTAGCAACCGTTCCGGGTCTGGCGGGTGTCATGGTAGATGGTGATGCCGCCCATCGGGGCGCCATCGGGGCGGAGGATCGAGCGCAGGACAATCGTGGAGCGATCCACCAGCGCGCCCAGTTCCGGGCCGAACTCGGTGGACACGGTTTGCCGCGGGGCTTTCCCAAGCATGTTCTTCCAGGCGTTGAGATGGGCCGGCCAGGCGTTATCAATACCGGCGAGAACGTCCTTGTGCAGGGCGGCCCCGGCGGGCATCGAGTCGGCGCGGCCGAGGATGATGTCGATCGTGCGCTCCTCGCCCGGCTCCACGGACCAGTCAACGCCCTGGGCCGCAATGGGAACGGCCCCGGTAACCTTTTCATTTCCGGACAGGCGCTGGTCTTCCAGGTCGAAATAGACATCGGTGGGGGAGCAGACGACTCCCACCTGGAAGGAGTCGGGCCGGGCGCTGAACCCGTAGACCAGCGTGTTGCCCAACTGATCTTCCGCCAGAATGCAGCCGGCCTCCTGATCGAAGCGGGCCTCGCGGCAGACGGCTTTCTGGTTGGAATGGATCGAGCCGAACTGCGGGTAGAGGATGCCGATCAGGCGGAGGTCCCGGCGCCGGGCTGCCGTGTTGCGCACGCGGACGCGCTGGATGACGACATCATGATCGGGCGGGATGAAATAGACTTCTTCAACGTCAAGCTCCTCCGCCTTCCAGGCGAGACGGACGGCGAGTGAATCGTTGATATATTCCCGCTTGCCGAGGCAGGAGCGGTCTTCACCGTCCACGGGCTCCGCCACCCGGCCATCGGCGATCAGCATGACCCGTGTGGATTGAATCAGGGATTGGGAATCCTTGGCCGGGGCAAAGAAGTGGGAGAGTCCGAAGACGTTGTCCACGGTCAGTTGCCCGCCGCTGATCACGGCCATGATCCGGGTGTTGGCGATAAAGAAACTTTCCGTGGGGACGCTGGAATTCTTTGTCAGGGCCTGTGTCATAGGGAAGGGTGCCTTGGTTTTAGGGTTTTGTGCCGTAATGGGAGGCTGGGCCGCAGGGGATTCCCGTTCCAATCGGAAACAGTTTCCTGTTTTCCGGTCCGAAAGGAAGTTGTGCGAAGTTGAGCGAGGTTGTGCCCGGTCCATCGACCAGGAGGCCCTGCGACGGGGGTGCCTCATAGCCGGCCATCCAACCGGTGAGGCTTTTGACCTGGACGGCGAGGGCTGTTGCCGGCTGCAACTCGACGCAGGCATAGAAGTCCGGAGAGGTTGTTCCCATGGAGGCCGCCCGGCAGACCACGACTGTTATGCGGCCTTGGGTCATCACGGCGGCACCGCCCAGGGTGAACTGGACGCCGCGATGTCCGACATCCTGCATCACGCCCCGTCCCTCGGCCATCCGGATCTGATCCGGTGTAAATGGGACTTTCTGTTCGCCCAGTTTAAAGGTATGTGCGCCGGCCTGGGCGGCCTCGACGGCGGCGGGATCGACCACTTGCAGCAGGACCGGCCCCGGGAAGGAATCGGCGTGAGGCAGGAGCGATTGCAGGACAAAGGCACTCCGGCCTGCCGCGCCCCCCGTCACGGCGTCGGCGGTATCAGCCAGGATCCAAGGTTTGCCGCCCTTGACGTGAAGACGTTCCAGGATGTGCTCCATGGAGACGAGTCCTGCCGGGTAGGCCTCCCGGCGCCCGAACCATTCGGTTCCCATTTTGCCGGCGACCTGTTCGAGCCGGTCACCTGTGCCGGTGATGATGATGGAGGAACCGAGTTCCTGAACATCCAGCCAGGGTTGCACCGGCAGGATGGAGACATCAAGAATATCCGATTCCTGCTCCAGCTTGCGCGCCTGTTTCAATAGGGCCGCGAACTCAGGAAAGCTGTCCCGAGCCGAGGTGGGCGGCAGGAGCATCCCGACTTTCACGGCGGCGGACCGGATTCGGGCGGGCTTGATGGCGAGAGAGGCGGCCCGGGCGCCGGTTTCGTAGGCGTCAGTGTGCGGGAACGTCCGGTAAGCCGTGAGGGCGTCGGCGTGGGCCAGCATCCGGCGGGTGAGATTGGCGTGGAGGTCAAGGGAGACGACCACGCGGCCCGTGAAGCCCAGTTCGTGGCGGACCATGGCGAGGATGTCGCCCTCGGTGTCATCCTGACCCTCCGCGCAAGCGGACCCATGGAGGTGGAGAATGATGGCATCGGCGGGCAGGGCCTTGCGGATTTCCTCCCGTAGGGTGTTGCGCAGGGAGGCGTAGCCGTCCCGGTCGAGCCGTCCGGCCGACGTGTTGGCATAGGCCACAAAGACCGGGGCGGTCTCCCATCCCTTTTTCGCGAGCAACTCGAGACTGCCGGCAAGTTCGCCATGCACGGTGGCAGCCCAGGCGCGCACCTCCTGCGGGCCTTCCTTCCAGATGCCGAGTTGGCGGAACAGTTCGGTGACCCGGGCAATGTGCGGGTTGAAGGTGTTCGATTCGCAGTAGAACTGGGCCAGAATGGCTTTCATCAGGCAATCTCGTTCGAGCGCGGAGGGAAGCTGAGAGATACCGATTGTCCACCATCCACCACGATTTTGGCGCCGGTCATAAAGGTGGCGCGGTCGGAGGCCACGAAGGCGACGGTCTCGCCCACATCGTCGGAGTTTCCGAACCGGCCATAGGGAATGTGTTTGAGATAACTGGCGGCGGCCTCGGGGGTCATGACCGGATCGCTTTCCACGGTGATCCAGCCGGGGCTCACGGTGTTCACCTGGATATTGAACGGGGCCAGTTCAAGGGCCATGGCTTCGGTCATTTTGTCGATGCCCCCCTTCGTGGCGATATAGACGCTGCTGTTCGCGGTGACGTTCTTGGTTTGAAAGGTGGAGATATTGATGATTTTTCCGGATTTCTGTCGGGCCATGATCCGGGCGGCCTCCTGGGCGCAGAAGAATGTTCCCCTGGCGTTGGTGTTGAAAATCCGGTCATAGACTGCTGGGGTGACGTCCATGAAGGGGCACCGTTCGGTGGTTCCGGCATTGTTGACCAGGATGTCGAGCCGGCCCAATTCGGCCACGGCGGCCTTCATGAGCGCCGGGAGGGAGGTCACGTCGCTGATGTCGGCCTGGAGGGCTTTGACCTTGCCGCCCATTGCTCCAAGCTCCTGCATCAGCCGGTCCATGCCGCTGCTGTTTTTGCGGTAGGTCAGGACGAGATGAGCGCCCTCGCGTGCGAAGACCCTCGCGATTCCCGATCCGATTCCGCTGGAGGTTCCGGTTATCAAGGCGCACTTGTCTTTCAATAGCAGTGACATGTTCAGTCTCCCAGAGTTAATCGTTCAAGCCGGTCCGTCTCCCGCACAGGGGGAAGGATTTGCGGCGGTAATGATTGCCATGAAAGCAGTCTCTGTCGAGTCTTGAGTTATGGAAAATTCAGAGGGGCCCCGATCGCAGATCGGTGCTACATCGGCTGGAGGAATGTGTAGGGACCCGATCGCAGATCGGTGCTACATCAGATAGGGATGGCGGAAATGTAGCACCGCGCTGTGCGCGGGTGTGCCAAGACTGACGCATCAAAAGATTCAACAATCCTAGGATCCTTGACAGAATTTACAGAATGCATGGAATAGGGAGGCCTTTGTGGGCTAGCTACATGAATCTTGAATCGGGCCGACGGGTAATATAGCCTCTGGGCTCCTTGGATACGGTTGGAGTGGGGATTGTCAGTAAAGAGGAAGAGGATACCTATGGCGCGCACAGATATGACCGCGACTGAGATCAGGCAGTCGTTTCAGGATTTTTACAAATCGAAGGG
Source organism: PVC group bacterium (assembly GCA_945870225.1). Taxonomy (GTDB): domain Bacteria; phylum Verrucomicrobiota; class Kiritimatiellia; order CAIKKV01; family CAITUY01; genus CAMBRF01. Next base: position 20,906 of record CAMBRF010000006.1, read on the forward strand.
GCACGAGATCGTTCCCAGTTCCCCGGTGGTGCTGCCGGCCGACCCGACGCTGCTGTTCGTCAATGCGGGCATGAACCAGTTCAAGGAGATCTTCCTCGGTGCCCGGGTGAGCCAGTACAAGCGTGTGGCCGATTCCCAGAAGTGCATCCGCGTCAGCGGCAAGCATAACGACCTGGAGGAAGTGGGTCATGATACCTACCACCATACGTTCTTTGAGATGCTGGGAAACTGGTCGTTCGGCGATTACTACAAGCGCGAGTCCATCGCCTGGGGCTGGGAATTGCTGACCAAGGTGTGGGGCCTGCCCAAGAACCGCTTGTGGGTGACCGTCTACAAGGATGACGACGAAGCGCTGGCCATCTGGAAAGAGGTCACGGATGTTGATCCCACCCATATCCTGAAATTTGCCGAGAAGGATAATTTCTGGGAGATGGGCGAGACGGGGCCCTGCGGGCCGTGCTCGGAAATCCATTTCGACCGGACGCCCAACGGGTGCACCGCCGACATGATCAATGCCGGCAAGCAGGAAGTGATCGAGATCTGGAATCACGTGTTCATTCAATATAACCGCCGGTCGGACGGCTCATTGGAGGAACTCCCCGCCAAGCATGTGGATACCGGCATGGGGTTTGAACGCGTGACCTCGGTGATCCAGAACAAGACCTCCAACTACGACACGGATATTTTTCAGCCGGTGATCCAGGCGCTGGTCAAGGCCAGTGGTCATCCCTACGAGGGCCAGAGTGCCATCGCGATGCGGGTGATTGCCGACCACCTTCGCACGCTGGCGTTCGCCATCGGGGATGGAGTGCTGCCGTCCAATGACGGGCGCGGTTATGTGTTGCGCCGACTGCTGCGCCGCGCCGTGCGGTACGGGCGCAAGATCGGCTTCACGCGGCCGTTCATGACGCCGCTGCTCCCGACTCTGGAAGCCACCATGGGCAAGGCCTATCCCGAACTCGTGCAGCGCCGGCAGGAAATCGCCCGCGCCATCCTGGCCGAGGAGGAGAGTTTCTCCTCCGCACTGGACCGCGGGTTGGCGCTTTTCGAGGACGTGGCCACCGCCGCCGCCACAAGTCCGGATAAGGTTTTTCCCGGCGAGGAGGCCTTCAAGCTTTACGACACGTATGGATTCCCGCTCGACCTGACGGTCGTGATGGCGCGGGAAAAAGGGATGGAGGTCGACGAGAAACGGTTCGCCGAGTTGATGGATGAACAACGGCGCCGGGCCCGCGACGCGCGGCGCGCGGCGGCGGCGGATGGCGATGCCGACCTGGTGTCGGATTTGGTGGCCAAGGGCGTCCGGACAGTCTTTACCGGTTATTCAGGCCTCGAGGGAGCCGCTGGCGTGGTCGCAATCGTCCAGAAGGGCGCGGAGGGGGCCAATGCGGTGATGGATCAGCTGGCCGAGGGCGCGGAAGGTGCCCTCCTGTTGTCGGAATCCCCGTTTTATGCGGAAAAAGGCGGGCAACTGGGCGATCATGGCGTGATTGTCGGGCCGGCCGGTGAATTTGAAGTAACGGACACCCGCCAGCCCACCGAGGGCGTGGTGATGCATGTGGGCAGGATGAAACGCGGGACCCTTGCCAAAGGGGCGCGTGTGACCGCCAAGGTGAACGACGTCCGACGCGCGGCGGTGGCGCGTCACCACACGGCCACGCATCTTCTTCAGCATGCCTTGCGGGAGATTGTCAGCCGTGACATCAAGCAGGCGGGGTCCATGGTGGCCGCCGAACGTCTGCGTTTTGATTTTGCGTACTACCAGGCCTTGACCGCCGAGCAGTTGACGTCCGTTGAACGGCGGGTGAATGAACTGGTGATTTTGAATGACCCCGTGAAGACCACTGAGATGGCCCTGAAGGACGTGCAGGGTTCGGGGATTATCGCCCTGTTCGACGAGAAATACGGCGACACCGTGCGTGTGGTCAGCGTGGGCGGATACAGCCGTGAATTATGCGGCGGCACACATGTGGCCGCGACCGGGACGATCGGACCCTTCCGGATCCTGTCCGAGTGCTCCATCGCCTCCGGGGTGCGCCGGATCGAGGCGGTGGCGGGGCTTCCCGCTTACGAGGTCATGTGCCAGGAACGGGGGATGCTCGAGGGGCTGGCCAAGCGGTTCAGTGCTTCACCCGCCGAGGTCCCGGACCGTGTGGAGGCGCTGGCCGGTCAGGTCAAGGCGCTGGAAAAGCAGATCAAGGACCAGGAACTGGCGGTCGCGCTCCAGAAGGTGGACGGTATTCTCGGGCAGGCCTGCGACGTGAAGGGGATGAAGGTGATCGCGGCCACAGTCGGCGAGTTGACGGCGGAAGCGCTGAAGAGTCTCGCTGAGGCCGTTCTCGCGAAAGTGGCCCCGGCCGTTGTCGTGCTGGGTGCCTCGAATGCGGGCAAGGCGCAATTCATCGTGCTGGTGAGCCCGGAATGGGTGAAGCAGGGTGTGCATGCCGGCAAGCTGATCAAGGATGTGGCCAAAGTGGCGGGCGGCGGCGGCGGCGGGCAGCCGGGCATGGCCAATGCCGGCGGCAAGGATCCCGGCAAACTGGACGAGGCGATCCAGAAGGCGAAAGAGATTGTTGGGACGATGGTTAAGGGTTGATGGGGGATGGGAATGGCCGGGGATTCGGTTAAGACAATTTGTTCAGCGTGTGGGGAGCAGACTGTCCTTAAACGTGTGACCAAGTACGATGGGTTCAAGAAGGTCGGCGAAGTCTTGAAATGTGCGGCCTGCGGACATGAGTTTGCCGCAGAGTCCGAGGCGCCGGTTCCGCTGAAGCCCAGACCCAGTATTTTTGATGAGAGTGATGCGCCCCGCGTCCCCCGTATCTTTGACGACGACGAAAAGGGCCGGTTGTGCCGATACTGTGTCCATTTCGTCGTGAATCCCTTCACGCAACGATGCGGGCGGCATAAAAAAGTAGTTGAGGCGACCGATTCCTGCCCTGATTTCGAAGCGGCTCCGCCGGTGGACGAAAAATAATTGGCGGGCAGGCTCGGTGGGTGTACTGTCACGACAACGGCGGTGATTTTTCGGGAAATTCACAAAAGAAAGGGAGGCAGTTCATGAGTTTGATGAAAGAGTTTAAGCAGTTTGCCATGCGCGGGAACGTCATGGATATGGCCATCGGTATCATCATCGGCGGGGCGTTCGGAAAGATCGTCTCGTCATTAGTGTCCGATATCCTGATGCCGCCCATCGGGAAACTCATGGGGAATGTGGATTTCGCCGGTCTCTATGTCGTGCTGGGGGACGGCAAGTTCGAGTCCCTGGCCAAGGCGAAAGAGGCCGGAGCGGCGACCATCAATTATGGCCTGTTTATCAATACCGTGATTGATTTCATGATCGTGGCTTTTGCCATCTTTATGATGATCAAGGGCATGAACGCCATGCAACGCAAGGAAGATGCGAAGCCTGCACCCCCCGCTCCGGTTGAGCCGCCTGCGGATGTCAAGTTACTGACCGAGATCCGGGATTTATTGAAGAAGTAACGTGTCGCTCACAAAGGATTGATCATGAAGAAACTATCCATAATCGGCTTGATGGTTTTTTGTGCGGGAGCGGTATTGGCGCAGGAGTCGAAACCTGTTCCGCCCTGGGATACCACGGTGGCGGCGGGGGTCAACCTGTCGCGAGGGAACACGCGCAACATGCTGATCAACGGCAGCGCCATTTCGGCCTACAAGCTTGAGAAGAATGAGGCCAAAATAGGCGTTGAGGCCAATTACGGCGAGACCGAGGTGACCGCCACAAACGATACGAAGACGATGGAGTCGAATGTCCAGAACGCGCGAGCTTTCGCGGAATACCGCCGGCTTTTGAACGAGCGCACGTATGGCTATTTGAATGCCGAGATTCGTAATGACGACATTGCGGACCTCGACTACCGCCTGATGATCGGTCCCGGCATTGGGCAATATTTGTTGAAGAGTGATACGCAGAATCTGGGGGTCGAACTCGGCGTGACGTATATTCAGGAAAAGCTGGCAGGGGTGGATGCGGATGGGTATGTCGCGCTGCGTGTGGCGGAGAAATACGACATCAAGCTGAGTCAGACATCGAAGATCTGGGAATCGGTCGAGTATCTTCCCTCGTTTGAAGATTTTGGCCGGTATTTGTTCAATGGCGAACTGGGGGCTGAGGCTGCCATGAACACGCGACTGAGCCTACGAATCGTTGCGCAGGATAAGTATAACAGCGAACCGGCCGTTGGGAGAAAAGCCAACGACTTTCAGTTGATAGGCGGGTTCACGTACAAGTTGTAGTCTGCGGCGCGCAACATGCGCGCCCTCCCGGTTAGCGGATGGGTGGGAGGGGCGGCATGCTGCCGTCCGGTCTTCGGACGATGATGGAGGATGGATCGGTGAAGCGGGTTACAGCCTTTCAACAGCGCGTTTATGAGGCGGTGACTCGCATTCCCCGTGGGTGTGTGTCGACTTACGGGCTGGTGGCGCGGCAGATCGGTTGTGCCGCTCCCCGCGCGGTGGGGCAGGCGTTGAAGGCGAACCCTTATGCGCCGGAGGTTCCGTGTCATCGTGTGATTTCCAGCCGCTTCGAGATTGGCGGATTCCAGGGCGCGACGGCGGGTGCCGCCGTGCGGCGCAAGCTCGACTTGCTCGACCGGGAAGGCGTGCGGTTTATAAGTGGGCGTCTTGTTGACAAGCGCCGGGTGTTCAAGTTCTGACCTGCGTCAGCAGGGGGGGGTGACGATGGGTACGGACTTCGATAAAACCCGGTATGAGGCCATGGACCGGCAGAGCATCTGGCACCCCTACACCAAGCATTCGGTTATCGAGAGCGGGCCGTTGCCCATCATTACGCGGGGCGAAGGGGTTTATCTCTACGATGCGACGGGCCGGAAGTACCTGGATGCCATCTCGTCCTGGTGGGCGTGCAATCTAGGGCATGGCCATCCCCGGTTGGTTGAGGCGATCATCCGGCAGACGAAAGAACTGCAACACAGTATTCTCGGGAATTTATCGCATCCGCGGGCCATTGAACTGGCCACCATGCTGAATGACCTGTTCCCTGACGACCGGCGGGTGATGTTTGCCAGTGATGGCGCATGCGCCGTGGAAGCGGCCCTCAAGATCGCGCTGCAATACTGGTACAACCTGGACCGCCCGGAGAAATGCCGGTTCGCGGCCCTGGATTTCGGTTATCATGGGGATACGCTCGGAGCGGTTTCAGTGGGTTATCTCAAGTCTTTCCACAAGCCATTCGAGTCGGTGGTCTTTCCCGTGTTCCAGGCGCCATCACCCTGTTGCGGGGCATGCGCCTTTCACGAGCCGGGTCAGACCTGTCTGGAGGAATGTTTCGACACCATGCGCCTGATCCTGCGGGAGCATGCGCATGAACTGGCCGCGGTCATCGTTGAGCCCATGTGCCAGGGCGCCGGCGGAATGCGGATGCATTCGGCGGAGTATCTGCGCCGGCTGGCTGAATTGTGCCGCGAAAAAGAGGTGCTCCTGATCGCGGATGAGGTGGCCATGGGCTTCGGGCGAACGGGGAAGATGTTCGCGTTCGAGCATGCCGGGATTTCGCCGGACATGGTGTGTGTGGGGAAGAGCCTGTCCGGCGGATACCTGCCGATCAGTGCGACGATTGTCCGTGCCTCCCTTTTCGAGACCTTTCGTGACACGCCTCAGGACCACACCTTTTATCACGGCCACACGTTTGCCGGAAATCCGATTGCGGCGGCGGCCGCGGTGGAGACCCTCGCGATCTACCAGGAAGAGGGTATTGTGGCCCGTGCGGCCGACCTGGGCAAGGTGCTCGCGGAGGAATTACAACGGCTGAAGGACCTGCCGGATGTCCGCAATATCCGATGGTTGGGGATGATCGGAGTGATTGAGTTGGAGGATGACGCCAAGGGGCGGGGTGCGATTCGTGCGGCGGCCATTCGGGATCGCCTGCGGCGGGAGGGCATCCTGCTGCGTCCGCTTGGCAATGTGGTTTATGTGATGCCGCCGTTGGTGACGCCTGAGCCCGTTTTGCGGGAACTCGTGCGGGCGCTGGGGTGTGCGGTGAGGGAGATTCGATGAGGAAGATTATTTGTGCCACCAATATGCCGTTTGCCGGGGAGGCGTTCAGCACGCTGGGCTCGGTTCGCATCCTGGAGGGGCGTGACATTTCGGCGGCCGACGTCCGGGAGGCGGAGATCCTGGCCCTGCGTTCCACCACGAAGGTTGACCGGGCCCTACTGGAAGGCAGCCAGGTTCGCTTTGTCGGCACCGCCACGATTGGAACCGACCATCTGGATCTGGACTACTTCGATCAGGCGGGCATTCGCTGGTGCTTTGCGCCCGGGTGCAATGCCAACAGCGTATCCGAGTATATCACCGCCGCTCTCTTGTGCCTGGGGCAGCGGCATGGAATCACCCTGGAAGGCTTGACGATCGGAGTGATCGGTGTCGGGAATGTGGGCAGTCGTGTCGTGCGCAAAGCCCGTGCCCTGGGGATGCGGGTCCTGATGAACGATCCGCCGCGGGAGCGGGCGGAAGCGGGCGGCGGGGCGGCAGTCAGGCCGGATTTTGAACGCGGTCCTTTCGTTCCGCTGGATCGGATACTGGCCGAAGCGGATGTGATCACCGTGCATGTGCCGCTGACCAAGGACGGGCCGGACAAGACGTTCCACCTGGCCGATGAGTCCTTTTTCAGGAAGGCCAAAAAGGGTTGTCTGTTCCTCAATGCCGCCCGTGGCGCGATTGTCGATACCGGGGCGTTGCTGACGGCTCTGGATGCCGGGTGGGTCAGTCACGTGGTCCTCGACACCTGGGAGGGTGAGCCCCGGTTCAGGCTGGATATGCAGGCGCGGGTGGATATCGGGACTCCGCATATCGCCGGACATTCGTTTGAAGGCAAGGTCATGGGGACGGTGATGGTGTACCGTGAGGCGTGCCGGTTTCTGGGTGTCGAACCGACCTGGTCACATGAACCGCTCATGCCGGCGCCGTTGGTTCCGGAAATCCGGGTGGCGGTCAAGGGGCGTTCCGACGAGGCTGTTCTGCGGGAGATCGTCCGACAGGTTTACGACATTGAGGCCGATGACCGGCGTTTGCGCGCGGCGGGGGTTCCGGATGATCAGCAGCGGGCAAAACACTTTGACCGGTTACGCCGTGACTATCCCGAACGCCGCGAGTTCCAGTACACAAAGATCATTGCCCCCGATGCCTCGCCGTCGTTGCGAGGTAAGCTGGGGGCCCTGGGTTTTGTGATGGCCTGATGTTCCTCACCACTTATGGAACACAAAATAGACGGCGGCCATCATCAGCCCGAAGCCCACGAGATAGTTCCATCTTAGTTCCTCTTTCAGGTAGAGGACGGAGAAGACCATGAACACGATCAGGGTGATCACCTCCTGAATCGTTTTCAACTGGGCCCCGTTAAACCTGCCGTAGCCGATTCTATTGGCGGGAACCTGGAAACAATACTCGAGGAAGGCAATCATCCAACTGGCGAGGATGGCGATCCAGAGCGGCGAGTTCCGGTATTTCAAATGACCGTACCAGGCGAAGGTCATGAAAATATTCGATATGGTAAGCAGGATAATGGTTTTCATAACAGGTTCAAACAGGGTCCGAATTACTACGTTCTGGACAAAAACCGGAAATGAGGCTACTCCATCCCTTGGGTATTATCAATTCATCAGCATGCGATAAGGGAGACTATCATGAAGAGCAAGCAGGGAGGCGCGGGGTTAAAATGGTTGTGCGGGCTGGCTGCCGTATGCTTCGTGGTCGGGATGACCGGATGCGATGATCTGGAGGACAAAAAGGACTTCGGCTACGTTCCCCCGGCGGGGAAGGGCGCTTTGATCGTCGACAATCTGTCCCCGACCGACGTCAACGTCTATGTGGATGGCGGGTCGGTTGGGCAGGTCGGTGATGACGATGATAAGGCGTTCAATCTCCAGCCCGGTGTCCACCGGGTGGTTCTGGATGAGGAGGATGGCGGGCGCCGATGGAGCTCAGACCTCGATGTTCTCGAGGGACGGCTGACCATCCTGCGTGTGAAGCTCGATACCGGCGATTTTAATGACTACAATGTCGATGTCGAGTTCGACTGATTCGCGTCAAGACTGTCTCAGACTGTCTCATTGATCCTTTTTATAAGCACAGGCCAAGCGCTGCATCGCGGCGCTTGGCCTTTTTGTTTTTGTCTTAACATGCCATTTAGCAGCAAGTTGTGAATGTAATTGCTGTTTTATAATCCTGAGTGGCACCCAACCTGCTATAAGTTTATGTCAGTAAAATAAAAGGAGAAGAACAATGAGAAATCAGAAGAAAATATTGTTTATAAGTTCAGCTGTCGCCATGACGGCTTTTACGTTGTTGGCTAATTGCGGGAAGTGTGGAGATAAATCGTCCGATAAGGCTTTGGCTTGTCCGAAGGGTGGATGTGAGATGAAGGCGGACAAAGCGGGTGCTGCGAAGGACTGTCCGGTGATGAATTGCACCGTGCCTGCCATCAACACTTCCGGTTTGGCGGCCCTGATCAGGTCGAAGGTTCCGTTGGCTGTTCTTGATGCCCGGTCTGGAAAGTATGATGACGGGCGGAGACTTCCCGGAGCCAGAAGCTTGAAAGCAGACGCAGAGGAGACGGAGGTTGCCAAGTTGTTGCCCGATAAGGGGGCCTTGGTTGTGACCTACTGTGCCGGATTAACCTGTCCAGCCAGCAACATGCTGGCGGAACGGTTGAAAAAACTGGGGTACACCAACGTAATAGAATACCCGCAAGGTATTGAAGGATGGACAAAGGAAGGGAACAGCATAGAGGGTGGGGGAAAATAAACCAAGGAAAGGAGCGTGACTAGGTAGAATTTACGCATGACGATTGGGCCGTCGGAACCAAGGAGTATCCGGCGGCCCTTTCAGTTTTCGGGTCTGTTCTTGACGTGCCCTGCTTATTCGGATATCTTTTGAAGTAGCTGGTGAGTTCCTGTAACCCTCCTCCGGCTACCCCCCTGAAAGAATATATGCATCGTCCTGACCTGATTCGGAATGTTGCCATTGTCGCGCATGTTGACCATGGCAAGACCACGCTCGTGGATAAACTCTTTAAGCAGAGCGGTATGTTCCGTGACAATCAGGTCATTGCTGAGCGCCTGATGGACTCGATAGATCTCGAGCGCGAGCGTGGCATCACGATTGCCTCGAAGAACGGTTCGTTCCAGTATGGGGAACACACGATCAATATCATCGACACGCCGGGGCATGCCGATTTTGGCGGTCAGGTCGAGCGGGTGCTGCAGATGGCCGACGGCGCGTTGCTCCTGGTCGACGCCCAGGAAGGGCCGATGCCGCAAACCTTCTTCGTGCTGAAGAAAGTGCTGGCGCGCAATATCCCCGTGATTGTGGTCGTGAACAAGATCGACAAGCCCGCCGCCCGGATCGATTGGGTGGTGAACCACGTGTTCGATCTATTCGTGAAGTTGAATGCCCACGATGCGGCGCTGGACTTTCATACACTTTATGCTTCCGCGACCGGCGGGTTTGCGTCGGCGGATCCGCACAAGCAGGGCACGGATATGCGGCCGTTGCTCGATGCAATCATCAAGTATATCCCCATGCCCGGCGGGGACGGGGCCGCACCTCTGCAGTTGCAGGTCAGTTCCATTGATCATTCACCTTTCATGGGGCGACTGGGCATCGGCAAGATCACCTCGGGATTCATCAAAACCGGCATGCCTGTGGTGGTGGCCGACATGGCGGGTAAGTTTGTTCCCACCCGCATCACCAAACTGTATCGTTTCAACTGCAATCAGAAAGTCGAGACCGAGCAGGCCGGGTTGGGCGAGGTGGTCGCCGTCGCCGGACTGGATACGGTCACCATCGGCGACACCTATACGGATCCGGAGTTTCCCCGTCCGGTCGTTGCAATCCCGGTTGATCCGCCCACGCTCTCGATGAATTTCATCCCTAATAATTCCCCTTTTGCCGGCACCGAGGGCACGTTTGTCACCTCGATTCATGTTGCGGACCGGTTGAAGCGGGAGGCGCTGTACGACGTGGCACTGGAAGTCGAGGCCCTGAGTGATGGCTCCGGTCACAGGGTTTCAGGGCGCGGCGAATTGCATCTGTCCATCCTGATCGAGAAGATGCGGCGCGAAGGCTATGAGTTTCAGGTCAGTTGTCCTCTCGTGATTTACCGCAAAGAAGGCGGTGAGACGCTCGAGCCTTACGAGGAGCTGACCGTCGACGTGGCCGAGATCTATATGGGCACGGTGATCGAGAAGCTCGGGGCTCGCAAGGGCATTATGCTTGAGATGGAGAAGGGCACGGCAGGCATGGTCCGGCTCAAGTACCGGATTCCCACGCGTGGTCTGCTCGGATTCAAGTCCGAGTTCATGTCGGACACCAAGGGAATGGGCGTCTTGACGTATATCTTTCTCGAATACGGACCCTTCGCCGGTGAGATGCGCAAGCGGAGGAACGGGGTGCTGATCTCCATGGAGAACTGTTCCACGGTCTCCTATGCACTTTTCAATCTGCAAAAGCGGGGCAAGCTCTTCATGGGGCCTGGAATCCGGGTGCAAAAGGGCCAGATTGTCGGGGAGCATTGCCGGGACAATGACCTGACCGTCAATCCGGCGAAAGGCAAACAGCTTACCAACATCCGCGCCGCCGGGTCGGATGAAAACATCATTCTTACGCCAGCAACCTATATGAGCCTGGAAGACTGCATCGCCTACATCAACGAGGACGAGCTGGTTGAGGTCACGCCCAAGAGTGTCCGGTTGCGGAAAGACCCCAAAGTCTGTAAGAATTAGGGCTGACCGGTATAGCCACCAGGGAAGACGATGGGCTGCCGGCCAACGATGGCATGAACCCCGGACGTTTAAAATGGATGCTGGTCTCGGTCGGCGCCGCCCTTGTGCTTGGGTCCGTCGGTGCCGCTGTTTTCCGGCTGGTTGTGCCCCGTCCTCCGCCCGCCAACGTCCCGGTTCTCATGTACCATCGGATCGCCGATGACCCGGGCGATTACTGGTCGGTCGCGCCGCGCGATTTCGAAGCCCAATTGGCCTTTCTTAAAACCAATGGCTTTCAAACCATTCTTCCGGCTGAACTTTCCGCCGCCCGCAGGAACACGGCGCGCCTGCCGCCGCGCCCGGTCATGATTACGTTTGATGATGGTGATCTGACCACGCTGACCGCCGCCGAGCCGTTGCTAAGGCAATACGGCTTCCGGGCCATGGCTTACCTGATTACCGATGCGGTGGCGTCCCTGCCCGCGGGCCGCCGGCTACACGAGGGCCATCCCTGCCTTGTGTGGAGCGAGGTCCGGGAGATGCGGTCGCGCGGCACATTTGAGTTTGGCGGGCATAGCCGACACCATGTGCGACTTGATCAGTTGAGCGATCCTTCTGCTGAAGTGGAGGGCTGTTTTGAGGATATCCGGGTCAATGCCGGATTTGAGCCGGACGCCTTTTGTTACCCGTTCGGTGTAGGGAGTCGGAAGGTTGCTCGCGTCGTCCGCCATGCGGGCTTTTCCACAGCGGTCACCGCCGACGAGAAAGTGGCCCGTTGGGGTTGGCCTTCCGATGCCTTCAGAATCCCGCGCCTCTGGGTGAGGGGTGGGCAGCATGTTTTCCAGGTTCGGCAGGTGCCTTCCGCGACTGCGGGAGAGTCAGCGTTCGAGATCAGTCATGAGGGGCTGGGGATTCCGGTGACGGGGCGCCTGCTTGGCGGTCAGGGAGGGGAGTGGCGGAACCCGGAGGAATTGGGGCCCGGAAAACGGATCTGGGTTTTTCAGGCCAGCCCGACGAATCCCCCGGCTACGGCCCTTTCGGTTGAGATCTGGGATCGTAACCGCTTTTACCGTCTGTATCCTTCCATGGGTGGAGCGGAGCCGGTGCCGGAAGACCGCCCCGCGCCGTCCCGCGCCAAGGCACGCCCCTTAGGGGCGCTCGCGGTGGTGGCTGGCCTGATGGCCCTCTACGGGTTGGTACGGCCGGCGTCGGTCGCCGGGTTGAGTGATCGACTTGACGCTTTTCTGAAAAATAGACGCTGGTCAATGCCGATTGCCATCCTCATCACCTCGGCCATCCTGTTGTTCATCGAATTATGGCGGCACTATGCTTTTGCCACGAGTGCCTTCGATCTTCGCGTCCACGAGGAGCTGGTCCGTCAGGCGTGGTTCCCGGGCGGATTCATGTGGTCCGATCTTCTGGGGCGTTCGTTCCTGGCTCATCATGTTTCGTTCATTTTCCCGTTGATGGCTCCGATCTACTGGATCTGGCCGAATATCATCTGGCTCCTTCTGGTGCAGGGGGTGCTGGTCGCGGTGGCGGCCGGATTTCTCTGGAGACTGGCGCGCGGTGGCGGGCTCCGGCCCATGGTGGCCGGGACGCTTGCGTTGGCTTTTCTGGGTGGCCGTGCGTTCGTCTATGGCTATATGCAGGGTTTTCATCAGGAAATGATCGCCGTGTGTTTCCTGCTCGGATTCCTGTGGGCCGAACAGGCGGGGCGTTATCGGACGGCCCTGCTGTTTGCCTTGGCCGCGCTGACGTGCCGCGAGGACGTGGCGGTCTCACTGCTCGTCTATGGCCTCTTTGTGGCCGTCGCACGCCCTCAGGAGGACTCTTCCAAGCGCAGGAGCGGCGTTCTGGGTCTGGGACTGATGTTTCTGTGTGCGGCATGGCTTGGACTGACCTACGGCTGGTTAATGCCTCACCATGCGGCGGATGGACGAATGGAGGCCATGGAACGCTGGAGTTCCAGTGGCGGTTATGGGGGCATTGCTCTGGACATCATCCGCCACCCTTGGCGCATGCTGCAGAACCTTTTCAATCCGGGCGTTCTAGCCCTGTTCGGCTCGTTGCTCTTTCTGCCTCTGGGTAGCGCCCGGGCTATCTTCCCGATCCTGATTCCGCTCATCGTTCTCACGAGCAGTTCATTTCCCGAGCAAGCCCGGCTGGGTGGTGCCTATGCCCTGCTGCTTCTCCCTTACCTGTTTCTCGGTGTTGTGCTGACATTAGCCCGGCCCTTGTGGCGGCGGCTGCTGGCGAACGGTCGTGTGGCGTGGGTTCTCTGTTGCCTGCTGCTGGCGTTTTCGTTGCGTGATCCCCGTTACCCGGAGCGAATGACGGGCTTGCCCGAGGCCCATCGTGGTGTGGCGGAGACCAGCTGTTTACCCGGCTTGAGGCGGATATTGGCCCAAGGGTGCATTCTTCCCCACTTGGGGTGGTCCGTTCCGGCGGATATGCTGGGCTCCCCTCAGGCGGGGGCGCGTGACCGTTACGACGTCATTCTAGTCGGACCCGATCTCGATCCCTGGCCGCTGACGCGTGATGCGGTGATCGCCTTGGAATCAGAGCTCGCCGCGGACGGCGGTTGGCTGCGGACGGACTTCGGTCCGGTTGTTTGTTACAGGAGAAGTGGAAAACCGTAAGGCGGGCCTGCGGATAGGCTTGACACGGGGACGGTGTTTTTTCATTACTAGGGACAAAGTTATTCACTCTGGTTAAAGCGTTATGCACGTTGGCCTGAACCTCATGTTCCTCGTTCCCGGCGCCACCGGCGGAACGGAAATATACGCGCGCGAGCTGGCGAGGGCGCTCAGCTCGGAGCGGCCTGATATTCGCCTGACAGCCTTCATCAATCACGAGACGGCGGCTGTCCCGGATTCCCTGTGGGGGCCGGTAGTCGAGACGGTGGTGCTGCCGGTCAAGGTGACCAACCGGCTGGAATGGGTCCGGGGGGAACAGATCCTGCTGCCGCGCGCGGCGCGGAGGAGGGGGTGTGATATTGTTCACAGCCCCGCCAATACCGGGCCTGTCAGTGGTTCGTTCCGCCGGGTGCAAACCGTTCACGATCTGCTCTACCGGGCGGTTCCCGAATCGCACTTCGGGATCCGGGGTTTGGGGATGCGGGTGCTGGTTCCGTCGGCGGCACGGCGGGCGGATCGTATCATCACCGGGTCCCGGGCCAGTGCCGAGGAGATCGTTCAAACGCTCCGGCTGGACCGGGAGAGGGTCGATGTTGTCTATCATGGAGTCGGGGCCCTCCGGCAGGGTGCCCCGACACCGGAGCGGGCCCTGCGTGAGCGTCTGGGCCTCGGGAACCGCAGGATCCTGCTCAGTGTCTCCACCAAACGCGCCCACAAGAACCTGGTCCGCCTGCTCGATGCGGTGGCCCTGATCCCTTCGGAGCGTCGGCCGCTGCTGGTCCTGCCCGGGTATTCAACGCCGCATGAGGGGGAACTGCGGCGGCATGCGGCATTACTCGGCATTGAGCCCGACGTGCGTTTTGAGGGATGGCTTGCTGAGCCTGATCTTGAAGGGCTCTACGACGCCGCAACGGCTTTCGTCTTTGCTACCTTATACGAGGGGTTCGGCCTGCCGGTTCTTGAAGCCATGGCCCGCGGGTTGCCGGTTGCCTGCTCCGATATCCCTGTGCTCAGGGAGGTGGCGGGACAAGCCGCCACGATGTTCAACCCGCTTGAACCCCACTCTATCAGCATGGCCATCGAGGGGCTGATGAATGACGGGTTGCTCCGCGAGCGACTCCGGGCGGCGGGTTTGGTGCAGTCCGCCGCGTTCAGCTGGGCCCGCACGGCCCGCAGTGTGGCGGCCACCTACGAGCGGACACTTGCCGGGGAACGTGGCGGCGTGTCACGCCGCACTTGAGATTTCGGACAGGTTTTGACACTCTCCCGTCATGGCTGAACGTCTCCCACCGATTCGCAAAACCCCGGTCGAAATCCTTGCTGACCTTGTTGCCGGACATGCCGAAGCCCTGTACGGGGGGCCGGAGAAGGGGAAGAAATATCTCCTGACCTTCAGTGAGCGGAACAACTCGATTCCCAACGCCGTGAAGTTTTTCCTCTATGACCTACTGGCCGAGGATGCGTTCCAGGCCGGTGATCTTGAGACCTGCCGCGCCGCCGTGGCCCGGGCCGCCGACTACCTGCCGACGGCACAGGCGGAAACGCTTCAGCGCTTCCGCGAATATGGCCCAGCGATACGGATGTTCGAGCGCGGGATTGCGCTGGCCTTTGACGACGGGGAGTTCGAGAAGGCGTTGGCATTATGTGACGAGGCCATTGCCCTCGGCCTGGGTAAGGTCTATGCCGCCAAGCGGGCCTCGATTGAGAGGTTGATGTAGCCATGGATGGAGGAGTCGATATGCTTAATTTCACGGTTGATCGGACCAAGTGCAATCAGTGTGGTCAGTGCGTCTTCGATTGTCCCTCCCGGATCATTGAACTGGCTGACGATAGGAGGCCCTTCATCCGGCCGGAGAACGAAGAACGGTGCATTCAGTGTCAGCACTGCCTGGCGGTGTGTCCCGTGGCGGCGGTTTCGATTTTCGGGCGTGATCCGGCACGGAGTCTTCCTCTTACGGCAGGCTCCTTTCCGGATGTTGAGAAAATGATCGCCCTGGTTCGTGGACGGAGGAGTGTGCGGCGGTATCGCGATGAGAATGTGGAACCTGCCCTGCTGCAGCGTTTGCTGGCCGCGCTATCGAATGCCCCCAGTGCGATCAACCGGCGAGCCCTGACGTTCACGGTGATTGATGATAAGGCGGTTATGAAAAAATTCCGTCAGAAGGCTTTGAAAGGGCTGGAAGAAGCCGGGAAGGCCGGACGCGTTCCCTCGCAATATGCCTACCTGATGCAGGCGGTTCCGGCCTGGACCGGGGAGGGAGTGGATATGATATTTCGGGGGGCTCCGCATCTGCTGGTGATTTCCGCCGCTCCGGAATCAGTTTGTCCGCAAGAGGATGTGAACCTGGCCCTGGCTTCTTTTGAGCTCATGGCCCAGAGCGCGGGCCTGGGCACGGTTTGGTGCGGTATGGCGAAGATGACGCTGGAAGTCCTGCCGGAGCTCAAGGCGGCCATGGGGCTCGTATCGGGGCATTACTACTACGCCATGCTGTTCGGAGTGCCGGCGTTCCGCTATGCCCGGACCGTCCAGCGGGATGATGCCGCCCGCGTCCATCGCGTGCAGATCTGAGCCGCAAGAAAGGCCTCATGCAGCAATTATTTCCGGTGCCGGAGGGGGTTGGGGCATGAGCTATGATCCGGCGTTGCATCATCGCCGAAGCATCCGGTTGAAGGGGCATAATTATGCCGGGGGCGGAGTGTATTTTGTCACGATCTGCGCGCATCGGGAGGCGGGCAATATTTTTGCGCCGCCGGATGTTCGCGAGATGGTGGCCGGGGAGTGGAAAAATGCGGCGGGGGCAGTCCCTGTGTCCGCCCAAAATGAAGAGGGCACCCACAAGGGATGCCCGTACGTGGTGATGCCCGATCATTTCCATGCCGTGGTGCGCATTTCTGTAGGGGCAGGTCTTGTGCCTGCCCGTTCGCTGGGCGATGTGATTGGCGCATTCAAATCCCGGGTGGTGCATCGATACATGGCGGGTGTGCAGGCCGGGCTGTGGCCGCGATTTCCCGGAAAGATGTGGCATCGCAATTATTATGAAATGATTGTGCGTTCGGAGGAGGCGGAGCGGCGAATAGCCGAATATATCCGCATGAATCCGTGGAGGTGTGTGCAGGAATTGGGCGGCGGCTTCCGGGGCATCGGAAACCCGGCTCTTTGGAACGGGGAAAAGCTTGGGGTATTGTGCAGTCGCAATGCTCCGAAAATTGGCAGGCCGCCCCAATCCGATGTCTATTTTAGCGGATGGCATTCGCCGAAAGAGAAAGAGATACTGGACTGGCTGCTGAAAAACGGGCGGCGGGTGATTGCCTGCCCGGCATGGGGCATTGAGGATTCCGCCTTTGCGCCGGGCGTCCGTAACGCGCTCGAGGAAAACCGGATGCTGCTTTTGGAAATGCGGGATGTTTCCGGTAATCTGGTGGCGGCGGAGGCGCGCAACCGGTTTGTCATTGAGCACGCCGAGGCGCTGTTTACGCCCCATGTGACACGCGGCGGAATGCTGGACCGGCTGTTGAAGGAAGGATCAAAGGCAACTCCATTATGACCGACCAAAACAAAAAACTGGGCAAGACCTCTGGGCCATTAGGAGGTGATTCGTTATGAAAAGGAGCAGGCGACATGCATCGGTTCATTACTGTTCTAAGGGCGACCCGTCCCTGACATGGGTCTAAAGCGTCATGGACTTTTTGTTGGATCGGCGAGAAACGGAACTTTCAACTCCTGCAGGATGCGGTCACCGTATTGCCTGACCATATGCTTCCCGCCTTGATGCCGGAGCAGTTCGCGGCATGACGGAAGCGCCAGCGGGTTTGCTCGTCCGCTTTTTACCGGCGGAGTCCAGCAGTAACGTTCCTTCTCCTCGCCGCTTATGGTGCCGATTCCCTGGTAAGGCCAGTTGCTGTTCGTCTTGGTGTAGTGTTCCAGGAAGGGGAGGGCCTCCAGAAGTTCGTAAACGACCACGTAGTTGAAAAGATCGTGGTCGTAGCAATATCCCCAGTCCTGCCGGCGCTGCCGGACCCGCCGGAGAACGGCCTCCTTGGCCTCGCGTGCGTCGGTCTCAATGAGGAAGATGCTCATGCGCGAACTGTGATCGAGCAGGGAAAGGATCAACGGAACATGAACCGGCTTGAGGGTTTTGGCCAGGTAATGGCCGAGAGGATTCATGCAATTGCAGTCGTTGTTGTTTACGTACGCCCATAACGCGATCGGGAGGCGGAGAGCACCGCCGTCATAGATCGCGTTGTCGCCTTGCGAACCCCCACTCACGTGCGCCTCATAGGCCAGATCGCCTTCCTTCAGGTCCTCCTGCAAGGCGCGGCCCGCAGCGGTGTCGTCGACAAGGAATTTCGAGTAGGGGTGGAAGAGAACCAAGCTCTTGAGATACACGCCGAACTCCTCATCCTTCCACTCCGCGCCCCGCTGCCGGGCGAGCAACGCCTCGGCGCCGGCCTTGCCGCTGGCCAGAAGCGAGCCGACGGCTCCGGTCCGGATGTCCAGCGGTCCGGCGTCGAGCCGGGCCGCACAAAGCGCATACCAGTCCTTATCCGGATGGGCCGGGAACGATTCACCGGTTGTCTTCTTCAAGGCGCGGAGGATCGGCTCGAGCCCTGAGCCGTTGCGCTGTATCGCTATCTGCTGTTCCAGTACTGGCGAGAGGTCATTCATGGAGAGGGTGACGGCGGCAGACCAGCATGGTTCGGACCATGTGACCCGGCTGAACCAGGTTTTGTCGGACCGGCCGAGCACAAAAAGGTTGCGCCGCACGAGCGGTGCAACCGCCTCGCGATCCGTCGCGATCAGGTCGGCCAATCCCTGTTGTTTCACGTCGAAATTGCATAAGCGCAGGATTTTGGCCAGTGAACCCGTGGGAATAGGGCGGATCTCCTTGGAACGTTCATCCTGGAGAAACAGCAGGCGCCCGATGAGGCTGTTTGAAAGCAGGTGGCACAAGGCATCGCGGGCCCGGCCGTCGGCCCTAGTGTAGGCCGCATACAGTGCATCGGCCCGGAGGTCGATCAGGCATGACAGCGCGTTGTAGGCGCCGAGTTGGGCCAGCGGGTCGGTCTCCTGATTGAGCGCCTTCAGGCAGCCGGCAATCCACTGCGCGTGATCATCCGTCCCCGTTTCCTTTTTGCCCAGCAGAGCGCCCAGCCGTGCCGCTTCGGTCGCGATATCGGAATTCTCATCCTGGCTCAAGGCTTGAAGGCGATCCTCGGGCATGTGCAGCAGGGCATAGGCGCAGATACGCAGACCCGTGAGCCGCAGTTCGTCACATCGATTTGTGGTCAGATTGACCATGGCCTGGGCCAGGTCGGGGTTGGCGGCAAAGAACTGGATGCCGCGGGTGCTCATCGTCTGTGCCGGGGGGGTGGGGTGGACCGCCCGTTCCAGTACGCCGGCAATCACCCGCGCCAGGAGTGTCCGGTAATAGTCCTCCCGCTGCAGTGCCAGCAGGTTGCACGCGTCCGGGAGAACGTGCTCCGGATTCAGTGAGTACAGGACATCGACACCCGCCTCCATCCGAAGATGAGCTTCCAGCAACTGGCGGGCGACAGGTTGCCCGCCCTGATTGAGCCGTTCCAGTGTCGTCGGGTTCTGTCCCCCGGCAAGCAGCCTGTCGATCGCGGCCCAGTCCAGGGTCGCACGCACAGTCGGCCTCACCAGGTCCAGAACCTCGCGGACGTTGACCGCGATTTCGGGATCGGGGTGGTGCCGGTAGGTGGTTGCATTGAGGAGGTCGTACGCCGCCGTCCCTTCCCGTGTCAGGAGTTTCACGAGGTCTGCCCGGGCTGCCTGACGCTGCCCGTATTGAGCGGCGCCCAAGCCGGCTACGGCGGCGGCAATCCGTTTTGGCAGCGATTGAAACGCGGCGGCGTCCTGCGCCAGGATCGGCCTGGCCTGGGGCAAGGGAACAAAGACGCGCTGGTTTGCCGACGCAAGGGGGAGGCTCCCCACGAGGCAGAGAAGGGCCGCCCCATTCCTAGAAAGCGAAGGCATCGGTTTCATCGGCCGGCTTCTCCTCATAGATGTTGAATTCCAGCAGGCGCAGGGCGCCCAGAGGGAGGGTGATCTTTCCGTAATTTTCGCTTTGCCCCTTGATTTCGTCCTTGTCAATCCTGTCCAACTGGAGGGTCACCAGGCCCTTGTCGGAAAAATAGGCCCGGACATCCTCCTTGTTTCGGCGGGCCCGCTCGGACTTTTCGCCCGAGGTAGAAATTTCCGCGACTTGTGCCAGCGGAATGTCCAGCGCTGCATAGGAGGTCTCGAACTTTACGGTGTCGCCGATGATCGCCTTGAGGCGGCCGGATATCTTGTCGTTGTTGGCCAACCGCACCATATCGTCTTTGGGGGGGAGGCGCGCGCCGACGGTCTCGACGGTCTTGCCATCCCAAGCCCTGATCGAAATGTTGCTGATCTTCAGGTCTCCATTGTTATTTGAGCGGAAGGAGAGGCCGGTTCCCTTGAAGGTGAGATCCGTCGGTTCCGTCCATTGGGAGACCCGCTTGCCATTGATCAGCAGGGTGAAGGTCTTGAGGCTTTTGTCAACGAGCAGGTTGAATGTGGCATTCCGGCAGACGCCGTTCTGGAAGGCCTCGTAGTTGACGTTGCCGTCCAGGCTCCTCGAACCCGATGACCGCGAGATGCGTTGCAGCGAGATGGATGAACCGGAAATCTGCAGGATGTAACCGTTGGCGGGTTCCTGGAAATTGTCCGTGAAGAACATGAACGAGAATTGCGGGTAGGCGCTGCGCCAGGCGGCGTCAAACCGGATGTCGGCCGCGTCGGGCATGCCCGGGATGTCACGTCCGAGCGGATAGCTCTGCAGGGCGTACATCGCGCCGTTCTTAAACCGCCACATCGTCTGGTCCCCGTAGCCGCGGGGGACTGTCCAATCCGCAGGTTCGCCGGGACCCTGGTAGATCAGCGCCGGGACGGCGAGGTTGGGGAGGATGGAGGCGATCATCAGGCGGCGGATGTCGATCTTGCCGGCGTACCAGGTGTCGAGCACAAGCTTGTCGGCATCCAGTGATACGATGTTGCCGGGAAGCATGTCGCCGTTGGTCAGATAGACGGCCGCTTTGCCGGGGGTGCCCGGTGTGATCTTGCGCGCGGCGAGTGTGGCGCGAGCTGCACTGGTGAGAGCGAAATCGATCGGCTTGTCGGCGCGGACGTGTTTCCACTTCAAGCCGTATTCTTCCGTCGATACGCCCAGCAGGGTCCCGTGAAGCTTGTCCTTGTTCAGGAATTCCAGGACGTCATCCGTCTCTGTGGTCGCCTTGTCGGCCACCATTTGAATGGCTGGCCGGTCGTTGATTGCGATCACCCGTTGGGCCATGGCCCTGCTGGTTAAGCACAGACCCAAAACTCCCACCACCGCCATCCATGTTGCCTGTTTCATAAAGCCATTCCTCCCGGGGTCGTGTTCCCTTGTTTTCGCCATACCTTTACAGGCGACAGTCTGTCGCAACGGATCCCATGTGTCAACCGGTGCTACATGGCTTCGCTGATGAGCGGCAGTGCGTTTACGTAGGCGGGAACTGTGATGCCAACGCAATGCAGCACGCCACGTCGTTTGACCAGCGTATCGGAGTTGATGGTCACAATTTTCCAGGAGGGCATCAGGCGTGCATAAACCTTCTTCGCCGCCGATTCCAGTGCGGGGTCAACACCCGTAAAGGAAGGCATGAGGATGGTGCCGTTAATCAGGAGGATGTTGCAGTAGGACAGCCAGTCGCCTTCCTTTGTCCGGGGCGGCATGGGGATGCGCTCGACCACGAGGGGTCCCATGGTTGTGGGTTGGCCGGTAAGGGTTTGAGCCATACGGTCGAGAAGTTCGGCATTCACAGGGTCGTAGGCCTTGTCATACTTACCTACCACGACCAGATTACGTCGTAGAAAGGTGAGGCAGAAGTCGATGTGTCCCGTCGGCTCCCCCGCCAGTGGCTTGAGATAGACCCACAACCGACAGCCGAGGTGGGTTTGCAGCAAATTGCCGATTTGTTGGAGGGTGTAGGAGCGGTTTTCAGGGCGCTCCAGGACCCGGGTGGACGTAACGATCATCCCGTCACCATTGACAAGCAGGTTCCCGCCTTCGATAGCAATGGGCATGCTTTCCACTTCGAGGTTCAGGACGCGCCCGATATAGGATGAAAGTTCACCGTCATGTTCCCGTGCTTGGTTCACATCCGGCTTGTAGACAGCGGACTGGATTTTTACAGTTCCATCCACACCGCGCGCAAAATGGGGGCCATAGTCCCGAATCCACATCGAATCCAGCGGCTGCTTGATAAAATTAACGGCCGTGCAGGGCAATCCGGCCTCAGCGAGAAGATCCTGCCCGAGGTCAGCCTCGTCATCACTGTTCACGAACCCGATGATGGGTATTTCGCCATGCACCGCTTTGACCATCTCCTTGAAAACAGATTGGTGATAGCGGATCAGGTCGTTGGCCCCGATAAGAAGGGCGCTTTGGGCGCTATACTCGGCGCGTATGGTTCTGGGCGTGTTTGGCGACGCGCGGTCCGTCCTGTTGGTCGGTCCAGGCATCACCACCGTATTGGGGTTTGACGGTTTACGTTCCCCGGCCCCGGCCTGCCACATCATGCCGAATTGAAAAGCGACCACAGATAGGCCTAGAACGGCGAAAAAATGCCAAAAGCGAAATGAAACAAAGGATTTGGAAGGCATGGCGATGTCAGTATCTATGTTGGAGGGAAGGGGTGTCAGTTCTAAGAGATATTTATAGCTAATCGACAGGAACTGCAAGCATTTATTTTCAGTTAATTTCCCCAGAGTATAAACAGAAATCGTGCGTCAAAGGCCACGCCTCGCAAGTGCGTGCGGAAGGCTCAATTGACGTTCTCAGCGCGCTGTTGTAACCTGAAAAGCTTAATACGAAGCAGACATGGCCGATGGATCTATTGAGGGTTTAGACCGCCAAGGTGTCAGGGTGGCACCGCTCTTCCCTGGGCACGGCGAGCCAGTTCTTCGATCGCATTTTGGGTGTTTTCATGCGTTTCTTGTGGATATTGTTGGGTGTTGTGGCGCTGGTGTCACTCGGGGTGTGGGTTGCGGTCGATCTGGGTGGTCGCCCGGACGTTGTTGGTGCCGGACCGGTGCCGCCACCGCCACCGCCTCCGCCGGTGTCGTCCTTGCGCCAGATCGTATTGCCCACGGATCGGGCGAACCTTGATCCTGATGAGCCCGGAGTCTTCCAACCCACGGCGGCGGGCAGCATCGCCTCGGCGCTTTACGGGTCGGTCCGTACCACACGCTCGGGCAATGGGTTGGTGGCCTCGTTCCATGAAGGTATCGACATCGCCCCGATGCGGCGTGATTCCCGGGGTCGGCCCCTTGATGAGGTTCGTGTCATCGCCGATGGCACCGTCGTGCACATCAACCGCCGGTCAGGCAATTCCAACTATGGCAACTATGTTGTGGTGACGCATGCTGATCCGATGGGCGACGTCTACACCCTGTATGCCCATTTAGCCGTCGTGGCACCTGAACTCAGCAAGGGCCAACATCTGGCTGCCGGAACGGTTCTGGGACGCATGGGGAATACGCCGGCAACCATCATTCCCGCCAGTCGTTCCCATCTGCATTTCGAGATTGGCATGATCGCCAATGCAAGGTTCGCGGGCTGGTTTCGGGCCCAGCGGCTCACTCCTGATCATGGTGCGTTCAACGGCATGAACCTCCAGGCGCTGGATCCGCTGGTGTTCTTTGCCGCGCAGCGTGAGTCGTCGGGTTTTGAGTTCGCTGAGTTCCTGGCCAGGGTTCCTGTGGCGTTCAACCTTCTGGTCCCGATGGCGGCTTTCCCCAACTATTTCAAACGCTATCCCTCGCTATGGAAGGGTGAGCGGTTTGCGGGCGGGTGGGTGGTGCTGGCCTGCTCGGAGAACGGTACGATTCTGGGCGGACGACAGGCTTCCGATCAGGAACGGCAGCAGGCGGCCAGATCACGGCGCTTGGTTTTTGACGTGGATGAGAAGGCGTTGGGGAGGAACGGCTGCCGCCTGATCGTGCGTCAAGGGGGCGTGTGGAAACTGGGGACCAAGGGTGAGCGCTGGCTGGAAATCCTGCAGTATCAGTAACCCTGCTCGTCGGACGGGAACGTGCCGCCCTCCACATCCCGCTTGTAGTCCTGAAACGCCTTCAGCATCCGATCACCCAGGTCTGCATAACGTTTCACGAAACGCGGGACGGTCGTTCCCGACAGCCCCAGCAGGTCGTGCGACACCAGCACCTGACCATCGCAGTGCGGGCCCGCGCCAATGCCGATGGTAGGAATGGTGACGGCTTCGGTGATGGCCTGGCCCAACGCATTTGGGACGCATTCAACAACGATAGCGAAGACCCCGGCATCCTGAAGGGTCCGGGCGTCAGCGATCAACCGCTCGGCGTCCTCGCTCTTCCGGCCTTGCACCTTGTAGCCGCCGGTCTGCCGGATGCTTTGCGGGGTGAGGCCGATGTGGCCCAGAACCGGGATACCGTTCTGAACCAGGGCCCGGATGGTATCGGCCCGGAAGGCGCCGCCCTCCAGTTTGACCCCGTCGGCACCGGCTTCCTTGATGAATCGCCCGGCGTTGGCCAGCGCTTGTTCGGTGGAAACCTGATAGGACATGAAGGGCATGTCGGCGACCACCATGGCGGCGGTGACGCCCCGGGCGACCGCTGCCGTATGATGCAGCATTTGCTCCATGGTAACAGGCAGGGTGGTCGGGTAGCCCAGGACGGTCATGGCCAACGAGTCGCCCACGAGGGCCATGTGCATGCCGGCGGCATCGACATAACGTGCGGTGTTGAAGTCGTAAGCCGTCAGGCAGGCTACCTTGCTCGTGCCTTTCAGCGCCTTGATCCGTTCGGCGGTCCATTTTGATGTCTTCATGAAACCCACTATACCTGTTATTTCTAAAAATTCAAATTCAGGGCGGTCGTCAGGACGCTGTCATTGCTTTTAGTGTCCTCCGCCGGGGCATTGTCGTACCGGTCCTGAAGGGAGACGGTGAGGCTCAGATTCCGGGCGACAACGGTGGCGAGCCCAACCTCGGAATTAATATAGAACACGTTGGAGTCGAGCAGCTTGGGAAGATATTCGCAGGTCAGCCAGAAGAGGGCGTGCGAGTCGATCACTTTTTCGAACGTAACGGCGAAACGGCCCGCGACAAATCCCTGTTCGTTGTTGTCTTTTTTTTCCGTCAGGTAACCGGCACCGGCTTCCAGGTTGAGGAGGGTCTCATCGGTTCGGATGAGATGAACGCCAGGCGAGAGAATGGCCGATACCCGGTAATCCAGACCGGCGATGGAGTCGGTCATCCATTCAATGTGCCCCAGCCCGTAGGTGATATCGGTCAGTTGGCGCTCATAGCGCATGGCGGCTATGGCATTTTCCGTGTCGGTTTTGCTGTCGCTTTCACCGTAGATCCCCCGGGCTTTCACTCGGAAAAGGTCGCTCTTGCGTTCCTTGAGCGCATCGAGTCCGAGGGAATAGCGGAGGATATCGCTGTTCCCCTGGGTGAGGGTCATGCCGTAATACAGCGACCGGCGCCAGGCGTCCGGTGCGATCGTGTTGGTGCCCGGGGTGGGCATGGGCAGTTTCAGCGTACGGCCGGTCAGGCTGAATTTTCCGCCGGGCAGGGCACCGAAGGCCGACATCAAGCTGGAGCCGTTGATGGGGGCCGCCTTCGGATGGGTCACCGTCGGGACGATATTGGTGGTCGCCTCGGGCGGACTATTCGTCACGGCGGGCGCCGGTTCATTCGTGACGGCTGCCGGGACGAAGCCCTGCGCCTGACACCAGGCGGCAAGCAACAGGACAAGGCCCCCTGTTAGAATATGGCAGGTTCGTTTCATTGACTTAACCGTTGATAGCGTTCGCGTGCGGCGTGTGCCCAGGATTGCATGACCTCCTGTTTGCGGCGCGCATCCTTCCATGTTGCCGCCAGCGCTTCCAGTTCTTTCTCCTCGAGCGGCGGGCGGCATAGTTCGGCGACCCGGTCGGGGGGGCACCCCTGAGCGATGAGGTTCCGCCAGGCGGCCTGAAGGTCGGCGTGCGCATCGATCAACCAGACGCCCATCAGATCGTTCAGCACGTTCCAGCGCCGCATACCCTTGTCGTTGTCATACATGAGTCCGGCGGGATAATCGTAGGGATCGGTCCCCGGCGCCCCGGTCCCGGTGTAGCAGGCCTTGACGACGGGCAACCGGTAGAGCGCGTGTTTCTGGCCTCCCTGGCCGGCAGGCTGGTAGAGCAGACGCTGGCCTTCCAGGGAGAGGGCGTACTCGGTGAAAAGGCGGCAGAGTTCCGGCTGGCGGCTGCCCTTGATCATGCCGATGGCATCAGGCGCGATCACGGTGTGACGGCGGGGCAGGACGAGGACGAGCGCATCCCGGCCGACCGCCTCGATGACGGTCTGGGCATACTGGTCGATGACCATGCCGGCGGCGATGTCGCCGGAGGCGACTTCGCGGGGCACGGTCCCGCCCGCCTCGCCGAATCCCCGGACGTTGGCGCACAACCGGGCGAGCAGGGGCCAGCCCTGCTCGAAGCCGTAGGCCTGGAGGATGATCTCGTAACACATGTGAACGGAGCCGCTGGAGCGCGGGTCCCCGGAACCCACCCATGAGAAATACGCGGGGCGGGCGAGGTCAGACCAGTCCTCGGGAACCGGCAGGTTCAGGCGTTCTACCAGCCTGCGGTTGTAAAGAATGCCGAACCCGCTCAGGGCCACCCCGTACCAGTAACGGCCGGGGTCATAGACGGGCGTGCCTGCGCACAAGGGCGGGATTCCTGCCAATAGATCGGGCGATATCGGGAGCGGCGCCAGCCAATGCTGCTGGAGGGCGGTGAGATAAGGGGCCACCCCGCCGCCGAACATGAGGTCGATGCCCGGATCGTCGGGCGATGAGGCGAACCGGGATTCCAGTTCCTTCAGGATTTTTGAGGTGCCCCCCACATCCAGCCATTTGATTTCCACATTCCGGCCGTGCCGTTCACGCATCCAATCCCCGAACCCCCGTGAATATTCCAGCCGGACTTCGCGGCGATGGGGGGAAATGATAGCCAATGTCTCGGCGGCGTGTAGGCCCGGCGCGGTCTCCGGCCGTCCCGATCTCAGCATCAGGACAAACGGCAGGGAGGCGACCAGAATGAATAAGGCTGCAGCCAAATATCGCATGGGAGGTTCCTGATCAGGTGAGGATCGCTTTTTCGCCGTATTTCGGGACGGAGGCGGTACAGCCCTTCTGCTCATGGACGGTGGCCGCAAACGCACGGGCGGTTTCGGGTTCACCATGCGTCACGAACACATGCCGGGGCCGTCGCTCCGCCGCCTTGGACAACCACCGCAGCAGTTCATTGCGGTCGGCATGCGCGGAAAAACCCGGCACCTGCTCGACCCGGGCGCGGACGTCGTGAGTCTCGCCCAGGATGCGGATGGGGGTGACGCCATCATGGATCAACCGGCCCAGGGTCCCGGACGCCTGGTAGCCCACAAAGAGGATGGTGCTGTCGGGGCGGCCGATATTATTGACCAGATGGTGCTTGATGCGGCCCCCCGTACACATTCCCGCACCCGCCATCACCGCCACCGTGCCAGTGATGTGATTGA
Organism: PVC group bacterium; assembly: GCA_945870225.1. Lineage (GTDB taxonomy): Bacteria > Verrucomicrobiota > Kiritimatiellia > CAIKKV01 > CAITUY01 > CAMBRF01. The sequence goes on from CAMBRF010000006.1 coordinate 47,904, forward strand.
TGCCCTTGGATTCATCGACCGTTTTAACCAGGTGCAGGCCGGGGAAATGAAAGGGCGACTGCTGCTTCTGAATCAAGCGCCGCATGTCGGCATCCATGAGGTCCAGATGCTTCTCGAAGATGGACGTGACCGTGACGGCCATCGGGCTGTCGAGGAATACCATCAGATGCGGGATCCGATTGGCCTGCAGCAGCTCCTGGAAATAGTAAAGGACTTCCTGGGCGCGCCCGATGGCGAAGGTGGGGATGATGATGTTGCCGCCGCGCCGGCGGGTATCGTTGACGATGCCGGCGAGCGTATCGGTAATGCGGTGGGTGTCGTCATGCACACGGTCGCCGTAGGTGGACTCCATGACGATGTAGTCGGCGGGCGGGCAATCGGCCGGGTTCTCAAGAATAGGCCGGTCCCAACGTCCGATGTCACCGGAAAACACGATGGTCTTTCCGCCCGCCTGAAGGCGGATGGAGGCGGATCCCAGAATGTGTCCCGCATCGACCAGGGTCACCTCAATACCCGTGGCGACGACGGTGGGGGTGTTGTAGGGGACGGGGGTTAAATGGGAACAACAGGCTTCGACATCCTCAACCGAGTATAGGGCCGCTTCCGGAAAGGGGCCTTTCCGGTGCTCCCGCTCGTGGCGCTTGCGTTTAAACTCGGCATCTTCCGTCTGTAGCCGGGCGGAATCGAGCAGCACGACCTTGGCGATCTCGGCGGTGGCCAGCGTGGCGTAGACCCGGCCTTTAAAGCCGTCGCGCACGAGTCTGGGCAGATACCCGCAGTGGTCGATGTGGGCATGGGTGAGCAATACGGCGTCCAGCGAGGACGGGGGGACCGGGAAGGGATCCCAGTTGCGCGACTTGAGCTCGCGTTCCTGATAGAGGCCGCAGTCGATCAACAGGCGGGTTCCGTTGACCTCCAACAGGTAGCGGGAACCGGTGACGGTTTCCGCAGCGCCGAGAAACGTGAGTTCAATAGCCATGTGAGGTCCTGTGAATAAAGGTTAAGTGCGTCAGTGGAGGCAGAGTATGCAAAACTGCGAGGCACGGTTCAATGGTGAAAACGTTTCTTCCCTGACGACTTTAATGGGGGCGTGTGATACGATCGCGACCTTTTCCCGCTGGCGGTATAATCGGAAGTGGAGACAGACGCGTGATCGACTTGCATACCCATTCAACATTTTCAGACGGCAGCCTGACGCCGGAGGCCCTGGTGGATCTGGCGGCGCTGGTCGGTCTGAAGGCCATCGCCCTGACCGATCACGATGGCATGCGGGGGATCGCGCGTTTCATGGCCGCGTGCCGGACAGCGGGTGTTCACGGGATCCCCGGCGTTGAAATCAGCGTCGACTGCAAATCCGGCACGCTGCATATGCTGGGTTATTTTTCGCCGGACCAGGAGCCCGGTCTCGAATCCGCCCTGATGAGAATCCGGCAGGGACGGGAGGATCGCAATCAGGTCATTTTAGAGAAGCTGAACCATCAGGGGTTCAAGATCACCTGGCAGGACGTGCTGGGGTGTGCAGGTGAGGATGTGGTCGGGCGCCCCCATTTTGCCCGCGCGCTGATCGAAAAGGGCTATTTTAAGAAAAAAGACGATGTCTTTGACCGGCTCCTGGGCAAGGGGAAGCCCGCGTATGTGGACCGCTTCCGCCTGAATGCCGAAGAGAGCATCGCCATGATCCGCAGTGCGGGGGGTGTGGCGGTTCTCGCGCATCCGCTCACCGTGGGGTTGCACCGGAAGGGAATGCGGGTTCTGCTGACGGACCTGGTGGCCAAGGGGCTGCAAGGCATCGAGGCCTACTACCCGGAACACGACGCCTCCCAGACCCGGAACTGGCTGACGCTGGCCACAGAGTTCAACCTGCTGGTCACGGGCGGATCGGATTTTCACGGGGCGATGAACCCTGACCTCCGACTGGGCTCAGGGTTTTGTAATCTTGCCGTTCCCGATGAGGTGGCGGATCGATTGTATGAGCGATTCGGAATCCATTGACGGGCTCTATATCCACGTGCCCTTCTGCGACGGGAAGTGCGCCTACTGCGCCTTCTACTCCGTGCCCTATACTGCCGGGGCGGCGGAAGACTGGCTGAGGGCGCTCGAGCGGGAGCGGACCCTCACCCTGGGCGGACGTTCCGGCTTCGCCCCGCGGACCGTCTATTTCGGCGGCGGAACGCCCACACTGCTGTCCCGATCCCAGCTGGAACGGTTGCTGGACCTGACGGGCGTTGCGCAGGCGGAGGAGTGGACGGTGGAGGCGAACCCCGGGTCCGTAGATGCGGACCGGCTGCGCCTGCTGGCGTCGCGCGGGGTTAACCGCATCAGCGTGGGGGTCCAGGCGCTGGATGATCGCACCCTGACGTTTCTGGGGCGGCGGCATACGGTGGCCGACACACACACCGCCGTCGCGGCGCTTCGAGCGGCGGGGTTCGTGAATTGGGGGCTGGACCTGATCGCCTGTGTGCCGGGGGTGAGCCGGCGGCAATGGGAGCAGACGCTCGCCGGGGCGCTGGCTCTCGAACCCTGCCATATTTCCGTCTATGCGCTGACCTCGGAAGAGGGTTCGGCCCTGGCCCGTCGTGTGGCGGACGGCAGAGTCCAATTGCTGGATGACGAGGAGCAGCTGGCCATGCTGGCCCTGGCTGAGGAAAAACTGGGTGCGGCGGGCTTGGTACGGTACGAGATTTCCAATTACGCGCGGCCCGGTCGCGAATGCCTTCATAATCTCTCCTGCTGGCAGGGCAAAAACTATGTCGGCTTGGGGTGCGCGGCGGCATCGCGCGTGGGGGGGCGGCGGTGGACGAATCGTTCCGACTTGAAAGCCTATGTCGAGGCCTTGGATGCGGGGCGGCTCCCGCCCCGGGAGACGGAGGAACTGAGCCCCGCCACCGACGGTTTTGAAAGGCTGGTATTCGGGCTGCGCACGGCGGCGGGGGTTTCCCTGGAAGAGGTCCTGCGGGAGGCGCGGCTGGAGCATTCACCCGTTGTGGCGATCTGGAACCGGACGCTGGAGCGGCTACGAGGGGAGGGTTTGCTGGTCCGGGAAGACGGGCGGTGGAAGCTGACCCGCCGGGGATTTGAAGTGGCCGACCACGTGGCAGTTGAATTGGTCCTGTAGTTTTGATACTGATCCTAAGGTTCAATCATGAAACAGCACGCCCAATGGGAAACCAGTCTCTTTGAATTGATCCGCCGCACGTCGGTGGATTTGCCTCCTGATGTCGAGCAGGGGTTGCGCCGAGCTCTGGCCGCGGAGAAGCGGGGCAGCCGGGGGCGCTGGGTGCTGGAGACCATTCTGGAGAATGTTCAGAAGGCCCGCGAGAACGATGCGCCCCTATGCCAGGATACGGGCAGTCTGGTTTTTCACTTCCACGTTCCGGCCGGTTTCGACACAAATGCCCTGTCCGCCGTGGCGCGGGTTGCGGTGGCGCGGGCGACGCGGCTGGGCTATCTGCGGCAGAATACGATCGACTCGGTATCGGGCGAAGCCTACGAGACCAATGTGGCCCACGGCGCGCCGCAGTTTTATTTTGAACAGTGTGCGCGCAGCACGGTGGATGTCCGCCTGATCATGAAGGGCGGGGGCTCGGAGAACGTGGGGCGCCAGTACAGCCTGCCTGACGGGCGATTGCAGGCGGGGCGTGATTTGGATGGTGTGCGCCGCTGTGTGCTGGATGCCATCGCCGAGGCGCGCGGAAACGGTTGTGCCCCGGGTATTCTGGGCGTGTGCATCGGGGGCGATCGCGCCAGTGGTTATGAACACTCCAAAGCCCAGTTCCTCCGGCGGCTTGACGATAAATCGGAAGTGAAGGTTCTAGCCCGACTGGAGGACCGCATCCTTCGCGACTCCCGGTTGCTGGAGATCGGCCCGATGGGGCTGGGCGGCAGTGCGACCCTGATGGGCGTGAAAATCGGGGCGTTGAGCCGTCTGCCTGCCTCCTTTTTTGTAACGGTTTCCTACATGTGCTGGGCCTTGCGGCGGCGGGGCGCGCTGATCAGCGTGAACGGGGGGTTGAAACGATGGCTGTACTGACCCCGCGTCGATTGAACTATCCATTCACCCCCGAGCAGGTGGGTGGCCTGCGGGCCGGCCAGTTCGTGTTGGTCAGCGGCGTGGTGTATACGGCGCGTGACCGGCTGCATAAATTTCTATTCGAGGGCGGCAAGAGCCCGGCCGATCTCAAGAATGGCGCACTGTATCACTGCGGCCCGGTGGTGGTGCGGAAGGATGGCCATTGGCAGGTCAGGGCGGCGGGACCGACCACCTCCCTGCGCGAGGAACCGTATCTGCCGCGCATTATCAAGGACCATGGCGTGCGGGTGGTTATCGGCAAGGGGTCGATGGGCAAGGTGACGGAAGAGGCCTGTGCCGCGGGAGGCTGCGTGTACCTGCATGCCGTCGGGGGGGCGGCGCAGGTGCTGGCCGATAAGGTGGTCGCGGTCCAGAACGTTTTTCTGGGCAAGGAGTTCGGGCTCACGGAGGCGATGTGGGTACTGGAACTCAAGGATTTCCCGGCCATTGTGGCCATCGACACGCACGGACGCAGTCTGTTGCGCCGGGTGCAGAACGGCTCACAGCGCGCCCTTCGCAAGCTGATGGATGCCCCTGAGCGTTTTGTTCCGTAACCCGGCGGGGACCGGGAGTGAAGGACGCAGCATGCGCATTATTTTCATGGGATCAGCCGGTTTCGCCTGCCCGTCGCTGGAGCGGGTCCTGCTTGACGGACGGGATGAAGTGGTGGCGGTGGTGACCCAGCCGGACCGGCCCAAGGGGCGAAACCTCGAGCGGTCCGCCTGTCCGGTCAAGCATTACCTGGGAGATCGGGCCATCCCGGTGCTTACGCCTGAGAAGGTGAATACGACTGAGAGCCTCGCCCTTCTGTCTGAACTCAAGCCGGACGTACTGGTGGTGGTGGCATACGGACAATTATTGAAGCCCGCCCTTCTGGCCATCCCGGCGAAAGGCTGTATCAATGTGCACGGCTCCCTCCTGCCGCAATACCGGGGCGCCGCCCCGATTCAATGGGCGGTGGCGCGCGGCGAGCGGGTCACGGGGGTGACGACCATGCATGTCAATGAGCGGCTGGATGCCGGCGATATGATTCTCAAACGCGAGGTGGCCATTGAGGAGGACGATACAGGCGGGACCCTGCACGACAAGCTGGCGAGCGCCGGCGCGGAGGTGTTGAGCGCCACCCTGGATCTGATCCGGGCTGGGAATGCGCCGCGTTGGCCGCAGGATGAGGCCCGGGCAACCCTCGCGCCCAAACTTAAGAAAATCGATGGCCGCATCGACTGGGGCTGGCCGGCGGCCACGATCCACAACCGTGTGCGGGCCTTCAATCCGTGGCCGAGTTGTTTCTGCGAGGCGCCAGGTGAACCGGGCCGGTTCGTCAAGATTCTTAAAACCCGCGTTGAGCCCGGCTGCGGGAAACCGGGCATGGTGATAGACGTGACGGGTGAGGGTCCGTTGATTCAGGCGGGAGATGGATTGGCTCTGAGGTTGCGGGAGGTTCAGCCGGAAGGGCGCCGGCCCATGAGTGGGGCGGCCTTCCTCTGCGGCCACGCCTTGCAGATCGGCGATATTCTGGGCTGATTTCAGATTAGGACTCGACAGGGGAAAGGGCGCGGCGCAATTATTACGTTAGCGTTAGATCAAGATGCCAGGACTTTCGTTTATGATGACAGGATATCGATATGATTTTCCAAAGAGGGGACGGGCAGGGGCGATCCTTGCCGCCGTGATAGTTGTCGGCGTGGCGGTTCTCATGCCGATGACAGTCGTCGCGGAATCATTGGCTTTCATGCAGGTGTTGCTTGAAAGAAAAGATCACCGGGTGGTCATTGATGTTGTATTTGCGGCTCTTTGTCTGATGCTGGTTGTCGTCATGGTTGCCTTTGTCTATGGGCGGAGGCAGGCCCAATTGTATCGGCATCTTCTGGCGGCAAAACAGGATAAGCGCCGTATTCTGGATTCGCTCCGGGATAGCGAACAACAATACAAGACCCTGTTCAACTGTGCGTCTGAGGCAATTTGGATTCTGGATATGGAGGCGGATCGTGAGGGCCGGATCCTTCTGGCTAATGCCGTCGCCGCCGAGATGCATGGCTACACCGTTGACGAGTTGGAAGCGATGAAAATCACCGACCTCGATATTCCGGAGAGCGTGACCCAAGCCCCGGGTCGTTTTGATATCATCAAGAAGGGGAGTTCTATTTCTGGTGAGACGCTGCACGTTCGCAAAGATGGCACGATTTTCCCAATAGAATTCAGTGCCGGGCCTATCAAATTTGGGGGGCGGTCATGCGTACTGGCCTTCTGTCGGGACATCTCGGAGCGCAGGCGGGTGGAAGAGGAACGGGATCAGATGAGGACCCAACTGCTGCAGGCGCAGAAGCTGGAGTCCATTGGCACGCTCGCCAGCGGGGTGGCGCACGAAATTAACAATCCCATCATGGGGATCATGGGTTATGCCCAGATGATCGGCGACAATCTTGGCCCCGGTAACCTGGCCACGGGATGGTCCGAGGAGATCGGGCGGGAAGCCGGACGAGTTGCCACAATCGTCAAAAATTTGCTCGCGTTCGCCAGGAAAGATGACATTCCGGTGAGCAGCCCGATCCGTCTGTGTGATATGCTGGATTCGACGGTGGTGCTGATTAAGACGCTGATGCGGCATGATCACATCGCTTTGGAAATGGATGTGCCCGAGGATCTGCCGCCGGTCCGCTGTCAGAGTCAGCAGATCCAACAGGTCCTGATGAACCTGCTCACCAATGCCCGCGATGCCTTGAACGAGAAATATCCGGCATCTGATAAAAATAAGAAAATCAGCATTACGGCCAGGATGATAGGCGGGGCCATGGATCGGGAGGGAGGCGTTCCTCCGTTTTCTGGCCGCCTTGGACCGGAATCCGAAAAGACATGGCTGAGAGTCAGTGTCAAGGACCATGGGGCGGGTATTCCGGATGCGTTACAAGCGCGGATCTTTGATCCGTTCTTCACAACGAAGTCGTGCAACAAGGGGACGGGCCTGGGGTTGTCCATCTCCCATGGTATCGTCAAGGACCATGGCGGGCAGTTGCGGGTGCAGAGCGAATTGGGGCAGTGGTCGATGTTTATTATGGATTTGCCGGTTGCCGACGCGGACGAGGAGGGGTTATGAAAAAGGCTGCTGAAGGCGATAAGCCGAAAGGTCTGCATCAAAAAGACGGCTTTGCCCGTGTTCTGGTCGTCGATGACGAAGCAAGCATCCGGATAACGTTCAGGGCGTTTCTGCTGAAGGAAGGATACGAGGTTGAGGTGGCGGAGGATGCCACTCAGGCGTTGGCGCTTCTTTCAAAGGAAAAGTGGGATGTCGTGGTGACGGACATCATTCTCCCTGACATATCGGGATTGGAACTGTTGAAGGCGATCCACGCGTCATCCCCGGGGGTGGAAGTGATCATGATGACGGGCGTTCCCTCCGTTGAGACGGCTTCCGAGGCTGTGCGCAATGGTGCCTCGGATTATCTCGTCAAGCCCGTGCTGAAGCAGGATATCATCCGGTGCGTGGCCACGGCCGCCCGGATCAAGGCTCTCGATGATGAAAGACGAAGCGAGCAGGCGGCCAAGGAACGCAGTCAAAAGGAACTGCAGGCGACGGTCAGTCGTCTGACCGAGGCCAATGACCAACTGCGGCTGGCGGCTGTATTTCGTGAGGAGATCGAACAGGTGGCGCGCCATGATCTCAAAGGCCCCCTGCATGTTATCCTTTCGGCGCCGGAGGTGATCAGGATGAAGGGGTCGGGATTGAGCGGGGACCAACTCGCCTGGCTGGAGAAGATCGAAAGCGCCGGTCAGCGGCTGTTTGATATGATCAATTTGTCCCTGGCACTTTATAAAATGGAACAGAAACTCTACACAATGCATCCGGAGGGGGTTGACCTTCTAAGTGTGGTGCGGGAACTCACCAATCATCATGCCGCGCTTCTGGGGGCAAAAGATCTCTCGGTTTCCCTGGTCATCGATGAAAGGGCCATCGCGGCGAACGATGCGTTTGTGATCCAAGGCGAGCGGTTGTTGTGTTACTCCATGCTGGGTAACCTCCTGAAGAATGCGTTGGAGGCTTCGCCCAACGGACAGGTTGTGACGATCCGGTTTGAAACGGGTGATCCGATGCGTATCCGTATTCGTAATCATGGATCGGTCCCGGAAAGTATCCGGGATCGTTTTTTTGATAAGTTCTCAACGGGTGGTAAGAAAAACGGCACAGGTCTGGGTACCTATTCGGCTAGAATGATCGCGAGACTGCATGGTGCGGAAATTACGTTGGATACCTCGATCCCTGATGAGACGACGGTCACAGTTTGTTTTCCAAAGAGCTCTCCCGGAGAGCGCAAGGAGATGTGCTCATGACGCCCAAAGACAAGCCAGCCGGTCCAGTTCTGACCGTATCCGTTATAGATGACGATGAGTCGTCCTGCGAATTGGTGCAGGCGTTCTTAAGTTCAATGGGTTGTGAAGTACAGAGTTTCACAGATGCCAGACAAGCGCTCGCCGCCTTTCGGGCCTCGCCGCCCGATCTCGTGATTACGGATATCCACATGCCGGGCGACCTCGATGGGTTGGGCCTTCTCAAGTTGATCAAGGAGGAACGGCCGCTGATCGAGGTCATCATGATCACCGGTGCCGCCGACAAGGATCTCGCCATCAAGGCCTTGCGGTTAGGGGCCTTTGATTTTCTGGAGAAGCCGTTCTCGCTGCCCGATCTGGTGACGACTGTGAAGCGGACGGTTCGCTACCGGACGATCCATCAGGAGGCGGAAGGGTTGGTGGATCGGCTGTCGATGATCACCAAGCAGGAGTTCTCGCGGTGGGGCATTGAAGCGTTTGTAGGCAAGTCGGATGCCATCCGGAAAATGCTGATCGATATCCGCCTACTGCAAAAGGCGCCTAATACCTCCGTTCTGATCACAGGCGAGAGCGGTACCGGCAAGGAGTTGGTGGCGCGCGCGATTCATTTCGGGAGCAATCGATCCACCCGGCCTTTTCTGGTGTTGAGTTGTGGCGCCGTCACAGCGGGAGTGGCCGACACCATGCTTTTCGGGCATAGGCAGGGTGCCTTTCCCGGGGCTGCAACAGACCGGAAAGGTCTTTTCGAGACAGCGGACAAGGGGACGGTCTTCCTGGATGAGGTGGGTGAGTTGCCGCTGGAACTTCAAGCCAAACTGTTGCGCGTTCTGGAAGACGGCATCGTTGTGCCGGTCGGCGGGGTCCAGGGTGTGAAGGTGAATGTACGCATTGTAGCGGCCACCAACTCCCCCATTCAGTCCAAGATAGACGCTGGGGCCTTCCGTTCGGATCTCTTTTATCGTCTGGCCGCATTTCCGTTCATTATTCCTCCACTTCGCGAACACGCCGAAGATATCCCGTTGCTAGCCAAGCACTTTGCGCTGAAACTCTCCGCTGAGATGGGCTTGCAATGTCCTGATATTACAGCCGATGCCCTTTCCGCCCTGAAAGAGTACCCATTTCCTGGTAATGTTCGTGAACTGAAGAATAAGGTTGAACGGGCCCTGATTGAATGCGCAGGGAAGTGTATCGCTTTGAAACACGTTCATTTCAAGGAATCGCTCCGTTTCCCCGGAACTCGAGCGGCGGGAGCCGTTTCCGACGAGATTCCCTCGAATTTGCATGAGGCAGAGCGCATTCTGGCGGCGCGGGTCATGGAAAAGACAAAAGGCAATGTCTCTGCCGCCGCGATTCAGATGGGGATCAGTCGGGCCAAGCTTTATCGGCTTATAAAGACCGATAAAGCCGACCATCGTCCTTCCCGGCGCTGATGTCGCCGTTATTGAAGCTCGCGTTCCTTCTTCGGCGGCTAGCAGCCTGTCGAATAAAACCCGGCTCAGCCGGAGGCTTCGCCCTACCTTGGAAAAAACCCTGTATTTCGGTAGGGCGAGGCGTCTCGCCGAGCCGTCTTGAATTGAATGTATTGTTTTCAACAGGCTGCTAGTCATAGTCGCTTCCCCAGTCTGAAATCCAATTCAACTGGCAAAATCGAGTTCAACGATAACGTTTTCCTCCCTTGGTAACCCTGCAAGAAGGTAGTCATCCTTCTTTTCTGCTGTAACACGTTTATAAACAATATTTTATAACATATAGGTTGCTCTAATTTTCTGAAGTGTATCAAATAAAGTCAAGATTTTGTTAATTTGCTATATTTCGAGTCAAATTTCTTGCGGTAATTGGCGGAATGAGTTTTAATACTAAAGTCGAGTAGAGGAAGGTCGGTTCATCTGGTGTCAAGTTTGGTAACAAAATGATTTCAGAACGAAGACAGATCTCTTGGGGAGCGATAGTCGTTCATAACGACCCGGTGGCTATGGCTTCCGCTAGAGTTCACGAATCGACTGGCCTTGTCATGCCCCCATTATCAGCTATTTATGCTTCGGTGTTCCTTTTTTTGGCGCTGTCGCTTCTTTTGCCTGAAGCCGGGGTTTGTTCGGGCGGTTCGGCGGTCATGGATATGCATTCCCTCTCTTCTGGTGGCGGGCGTGTTCTGGGGGTCACGATTGTTTTGGATGGCAATCTGGACGAGACCTTCAGCGGGAGTGCGGCGACGGGTGATTTGACGCTTCAAAGCGGCAATGCGGGGAAACTCTATGATGCCGTACTGCTGCAGGTGACGGCGGATTCGACCAATGTTCCCGAGAACGGATCGGCCTCGTTGCATGCCCAGGACATCAATGACGATGGAACCCGGAATGAGCGGACGGCGGGATGGGGTGTGCTTTCGGGTCCGCTTAGTCTGGTGGACTCGAACGGGATGGCCTATGGCGCAGCGGTCTATCAGGATGAACCGGCCCAGGTGCAGGCGGTCGGGGGCGGGTTGACCGGGGTGGTTAGTCTGACGGTCTTGGACATCCTGAAGGACAATGCCGGCTTATACTCAGCGGATGGTATGGCTGATGCCTGGCAGGTTTACTATTTCGGGGTGAATAATACCAATGCGGCGGCGTCAGTTGACGACGACAGGGATGGCCAGAGTAACTTTAATGAATTCATGGCGGGGACGTCGCCGGTGGATGGGACGGACTACTTTGGGATCAGGCGGATGAGCCGGGGGGCGGGCGGCGCGATGGAGTTTGTCATGGCTCCGATGTTTTCCAACCGCACTTATACCATCGAAGCGACGACGAATCTTGTGACGCCCCGCTGGGTCGCACTCGACTCGATCACCACCGGAGTGGCCAGTGTGATGGCGATGACGGGTGAGACAAACCGGGTCATGTTCTACAGGGCTGGCGTATATTATGCGTGGCAATAAGGTCATAACCGCTATTTTGATCGCGTGGGCGTGCCTGATGGCCGGTCTGGCGCTGCCGGCCTTTGCCCAGGTACCGGGCTATCTGAATTATCAGGGGCGGATTGTGAAGAACGGCGTGAATTTTACGGGCGTGGGTCAGTTTAAGTTCAAACTGATCAATGCGGAGGGAACGATTTCGTTCTGGAGTAATGACGGAATCACCGGCGGGGGCGGGGAGCCGGTCACCGCCGTGCCGATTACCGTCACCAAGGGGTTGTTCTATGCCAAGCTGGGTTTAACGAATCAGGTGAACATGGCCCCGCTTTCTACGTCGGTCTTCACTAATTCGGACATCCGGTTGCGGATTTGGGTGGATACCGGCTCCGGGTTTGAATTGATCACGCCCGACCAGATCGCGGCCTCGGTCGGGTACGCCATGATGAGTGCGGATGTCATGGACGGGGTGGTTACACCTGACAAGCTGGCCTCCGGCACGAGGGCCCTGTTTGTTCCCACGGCAGGTGGCGCCATGACGGGTGCGCTCACGAACAGTTTCGGGTTTAACGGGATCGGTGGATCCTTCAGCAACACCGCGCTGAATGCCGCCTCGAATCAGTTCTCGGTGGGCAACGACCAACTGGTGGCCGTATCCAACCGGGTGGGCATTGGCACGGCGACGCCCTCGTCCCGGCTGGATGTGGTGGGGAGCGATGTCGACGGTGAAGTGGTCATGAAGATTTATTCGGGAACCAATGTGATTGCGTGGGCCCGAAAGAAATAAAGGGAGGCAAGGGGGGGTGTTCCGAGCGGAACATTCGAGTTGTAGTCGGTAAACAGTAAAAGGGAGAGCGGGAATGAAGACGGTAAAATGGATGAGGTTGGCGGGGGTTACGGGTATGGTATTGCTTGGGGTGGGGGCGTCGCGCGCCTGGGCCGCCGATGGCGGGCTTGAGTTCGGTGTTCAGGACGATCTTTCCGTGTATGGCACGGAAGGAGCCCTGAATGATGCCGACCTCGAGGTGAAGGGGTATTCGGTGTTCGGGTCGCCGACCGGTTTGACGGTCCCGGCCGCGTTCACGAATGGACCGGGCTCGGTGGTGATCGCCAGCAATCTGTTCGTCAACGGCCAGTTGAAGGCGGGGTCCATTGACCTGAGCGGCGCTAATATGACGGTGTCGAACCTGACGGTTCAAGGGTTCTTGAATGCCGTGGGGTCGTCCCTGGACGTATATAAGGACGCGAATATGCAGAAATCCTTGTCGGTCGGCGAGAGCCTGAATGTGACCGGCAACGGTTCTTTTGGCGGCACCCTGGGCGTGACCGGCGCGTCGACGCTGGGCACCTTGAGTGCTGGGGCTTCGACGCTGAGTTCGCTGGGCGTGACCGGTGCTTCGACGCTGAATACATTGGGCGTCACGGGTAACAGCACGGTGGGCGGCACCCTGGGGGTGACTGGCGCTTCGACGTTAGGCACCTTGAGCGCGGGGGCTTCCACACTGAGTTCGCTTGGCGTAACCGGTGCTTCGACGCTGAATACGTTGGGCGTCACGGGTAACAGCACAGTGGGCGGGACCTTTGGCGTCACCGGTGTTTCGACGCTGGGTATGTTGAATGCCGGGGACTCCACGCTGGGCACGTTGAATGCCGGGGATTCCACGCTGGGCACGTTGAGTGCAGGGGCTTCCACGTTGAGCGCATTGGGCGTCACGGGGAACGGTACGGTGGGCGGGACTCTGGGCGTCACAGGGGCGGCGACGTTGAATAACGCCCTGAATGTGGCCGGTGTGGCGACACTGTCGAGCAACCTGGTGGTGACCGGGAACGGCACGATTGGCGGGACCCTGGGCGTGACCGGCGCGTCGACGCTGGGCACCCTGAGTGCGGGCGCGTCCACGTTGAGTTCCGTGAGTGTGACGGGTGGCGGCACAGTCGGTGGAACGCTGGGTGTGACCGGTGCCTCCACGCTGGCTGATACCCTGAATGTCACGGGTGTGACGACGCTTTCGACCAACCTGACGGTGGCGCAGAGCTCGTATCTGGCGACCGGTGGTGGCGCCGTGGGCGTTGGCAATAGCAGCCCGGATGCGAACACCAAGTTGCAGGTCACCGGCGGATCGAATGCCAATGACTATGTGGCGAAATTCTACTCCGGCCCGACGCTGGCGGCGTGGATCAAAAAGAAATAAGTTGTCATAACAGGTCGATCGGGGCTATCCGTTTCCCGCACGGGTAGCCCCCCCCTTCGCAGCGGGCGGACAACGACAGTCGGGAAACAAGGCGGATAAAATCGTGAGCAGACAATCGATCAGTTTGACCGTTTTGTGGATGACCATCATTTTTGCCGGCCTTTCTGCCCTGGCGCAGGGTCGGATTGAGATGGGGGTCGCCGATAGTTTTGTTGTTGAGGGAAAAACGGGTTCCAAGACGGATCCCGATGTGACTCTTGCGGGCTATACGCTTTTCGGAACCAATGCGGCCGGGGCCGTTGCTGTGACCTCGGGCGTAGGCAATGTGTATATACAAAACAGCTTGGAAATCGGATCGAGCCTCTATCTCCGGGGAAACGGCCTGATCTTTCCGGATGCCACCACTCAGGCCACAGCCAATGTTATTAGCCCGCTCTCCTCCCTGGTCAGCGGCGAATGCGATACGAACCGGCTCGATATTCTGGTCGGTACAAATTATGTCATCACCGGGGTCAAGGTCATGCAAACCTCCGTCATTCCCCAGTTTATTCAGGTTTATTCCAATGGGACGGTGGTGGGGTCTTTTGCCCTTGCGACCTCGACCGCAGCCAGCGATTTATCCCTCAATCTGGCGGCTTATGACCGGCTGGGCATCGCCTGCAGCAATCTGAATGGCACGGTCCTGTTTGTTTTCGAGGGGCGCCGGCCATAAGGAAAGGCAACGGCTCGCCGCGGATCTCATGATGATCCGTGCCAACGGTGAAATCGTGGTCAAAAAGAACAATGCGATACTTTCCCAAAACCGACAGGTACGGATGGTTGGCGATCGGCCTCTGTCTTCTCCTGCCATGGGTCGCGGCGGCGGGCGCGTATTCGTGGGGCGGCGGGTCGGGGAGTGGAAACTGGGGAACGGCGGGCAACTGGGATGTTGCCCCGACCTTCGATAATACCGCCGATCTCACCTTTTCCGGCGCGGTTTGGCCGGCAACCTTTGTCGCGGCCGTTCGCACGAACAGATCCTTGACGTTCAATGCCAATGCCGACACGGCCTTCAGCATCCGTCTCGCCAGCGCCGCCAACGGCGGCCAAGCGAGGAATCTACTTATGGGAGGCGGCGTGGTGGCCCCCTCCATCACCATTGATGCAGGGGCCTCGGCGGCCCACACGCTGGGTATGGCGCTTGGTAGCCTCGTCCTGCTGGGTGATCTGACGATTACGCATAACGGTCCCGCCGACTTCATCATCAATCGGCCTATTACCGGCGCCTTCAATCTGACCAAGACCGGGTCAGGGACGCTCACGCTTTCCGGCGCCAATACCTTTGGCACCGCCAGAACGATTACCCTTGGCAATGGCACGATCAATGTCAACAGCACGACCGCGCTGGGCGCGGCCACCTGTACCAACAGGATTGTCGGCGGCACCCTGGACAATACCAGTGGTGCGGCCTTGATACTGGGGAATAACCAGCCCGTGAATATCGCCGGTGACTTTACCTTCACAGGATTGGCGGGCGGCACCCATGACTTGAGTCTCGGCAACGGTGTGGTGACGCTGAATGGAGCCGCGGGCGCCCGAACCATCACGGCCAACGCGGGCACGTTAACGTTGGGCGGCATCATCCGGGACGGCACCGCCACCGCCCTCACCAAGGAGGGGGGCGGCACTCTGAGGATGAATGGCGCCAGTACTTACAGTGGCGATACCAAGATCAACGGCGGGATTTTGCGACTCGGCGCCGCCAACCGGATCCCCGATGGTGCCGGCAAGGGCAATGTGAGCGTGAACGGTACGTTTGATTTAAATGCGTTCAGCGAAACGGTCAATGGCCTGTCCGGTACCGGCACGGTGGATACCGTCGCCGGGGGGACTCCGGTATTGATGGTTGGCGCCAATAATCAGACGAGCACCTTCAGCGGGGTGATCACGGACACGGCCGGTACGCTGGCCCTGACCAAGATCGGGTCCGGCACCCTGACGCTGAGCGGAGCCAACACCTACAGCGGTAGCACCCTTGTTACGGGGGGAACACTGGTGGTCAACGGGTCGCTCGGCAGCGGTCAGGTCATTGTAACCAATAGCGGCACGCTGAGCGGAACGGGTACGCTATCCGGCGCGGTCATTGCCTATCCGGGCAGCACCCTGGCACCGGGATCGAATGCCGTGGGTATCCTGACGGCAGCCAATGGGGTGTCTCTTACCGGCGGCACGTTCAGAGCCCAGGTGACCGCCACCAATTCCGGCAGCTATGGTCAGGTCAGGGTGACGGGGGGGAATGTGACGATCGCCAACACCCTTCTGGCCATCAGCGGATCGGGTTACACGCCAGGAAACAATGACTACCTCTGGCTCATCAACAACTCCGGCGCGGGAACGGTTTCCGGTTCGTTTATCGGTTTGCCGGAAGGGGGCCAGACCAACATTGCCGCACGGACCTTTAACATTTACTATCGGGCAGATTTCGCCTCCGGCACGACCAATAATGGTAATGATGTCCTGTTGTTGAGTGTTCCGCTTGCGGTAGCCCAGACGATCACCAATTTTACGCCGTCGAGCGGTTCGTCTTTTTCGATCACAGACACGGCGTCGTTATTCGCCCAATCCTCATCGGGCTTGACGGTATCCAACTTTAACGTGATTTCCGGGCCGGGTGTGCTCACGGGTTTGACCAATCTGACCTTTACCAATTCGGGGACAGTGCGTGTGACGGCGGATCAGGCAGGGAATGCCTACTGGACCGCGGCCCCGACGGTTACGAACACGCTAGTCGTGACCAAAGCAACGGTGACGGTAACAAGTTGGGGCACGGCCTCCGACATCGCCTATGGGCAGGCCCTCAGTAATTCCACCCTGAGCGGTGCCACCGCAACGAATGCCGCGGGAGCGAACGTGCCCGGGGTCCTGACCTTTGTTGCGCCCGCCACGGTTCCGAATGCAGGGGTGAATGATGTGGCCGTGACGTTCACGCCGACGGATACGGTGACTTACGCGACGGTGGCCGGCCTGGTGACGGTGAACGTGACCGCCCCGCCGACAGGCTGGTTCTCGCCGCTCGGGTCCGCCGCGCCGGGCGGGCAGTGGATCAACACAACGAATGCCACGGACGATAATACGGCCACTTATGCGTCGCATACGTCGCCGGGCGCGGATCAATGGGGCGAGGCTCTATGGTTGACCAACGGCACCACATTCAAATGCGGACGGGTCCGGGTCTATTCCGATTGGGACCCCACGTACATTGACAGCATTCGGCTGGAGATCCGCATCCAGCCGTCAGGAATGTGGTCCAATGTGTATGAAGGGATCATCCAGAATAGCGATTGGTCAGAGATCACCTTCGCCTCAACCAACATCGACGCGGCGCGATTTTCCTACCATTATGTCGCGGGCAGCATCATCTTCTGGCTGCACGAATTCCAGTTTTACGCCGATACCGGTCAGGTTAATCTGCCGTCCTGTCAAAGTTTGGAGGCCACTTCGGTCGAGGAAGCCACCGCCAACCTGCACGGTCTCCTCGTGAGTGACGGCGGCGAGCCCTGTCAGTACCGGTTTCAGTACGGCTTGACAACGTCCTACACGACAAGCACCGAGTGGGGCGGGAGCCTCTCGGGTAACCAAAACTTCAGCACCTCGATTTCAGGTTTGGCCTCCAATACGACTTACCACTATCGCGCCCAGGTCAAAAACGGCGCAGGTATTTCCAGCAGTTCCGACAGGACGCTGACCACCGGTTTGCCGCTGACCGGCTGGGTCTCGCCAACGGGAGTCGTGGGTTCAGGTGCCTGGACGAATCTTCCTAATGCGATGGACGATGACTTGAATTCGTTTGCGACCTGTTATCATCCCATCAACACCCCGGTTTGGTCTCCCTATCTCTACCTGACGCATTCGACGATGACCTGCGAGCGGGTCCGTTTTAATGCACGTGATATGGCGGAGATTGACGTGGCGGCCATTGATTTGGATTTGAACGGGGTTTGGACGAGTGTCTACTCCAACAACACCTTTTCAGACAAGCAATGGGTCGAGGCGAGCTTCCCAAGGGGTACGGTGACCCAGGCCCGAGTCAAGTTCAGCCTGAACACCACCACGTACGGTATGGACTGGCAGCTATACGAGTTTGATTTCTATCGCGTGATCGGTGTGACTCTGTCGGGTCGCTATGACGGGACGCGCCGCGTCTCGCTGGCTGTGGACGGACAGTACCGGGCCTCGTTTACAAACTTCGCCACGAATGTCTTCACGTTTGCCGAGTCGGTTGGCGCGGGGAGCCGGATCCTGATTTATTATGATGATGACAATATCGCGACCAACAGCGGCGCCCTGGTCACCAAGGCGACGGGTGGCGATATGACCGATCTCGATCTCGAGGGCAATACCCTGGTTTTGCGGAATGACTTTGGTGCCGAGTTGACGAGCGCGGACCTGGTAACCGCCTCGACAGGCGATGCGGATGTGCCTTACGGCTATTCAGGCTACAACATCACTATTGCCAGCAATATTGCCCTGCGGATTCCTTCCGGTGGCGCGTTTGCCTCAGGATCCAACTCGCTGACGATTTGCAACAACTTGATCGACGATGGCAGTCTGAACCTCGTGGGTGGCACGGTCGTTTTTGCCGGCAACACAAGGGTCAGCGGGGTCTCCACGACGGCCTTTGGAAATGTGTCGATTCCGGGATCCCTGACGGCCCATTCCAACCTGATGCAAGTGGCCGGAAACTGGATCAAGGACGGGACCTTCAGCAATAACAACGGCACGGTGGATTTTGTCGGAGCCACGACGGCCGGCGGAGCCACGACGACGGCCTTCAAGAATATCAGGGTCTCCGGTAGTTTGACGGCACCTGCCGCATGGAGTGTGGCCGGCAGTTTTGTGAATAACGGTACCTTTAACCACAATAATGGCTCCGTTGTGTTCAATGGGTCGTCGGTGATCAGCGGGACATCCGCCACGACGTTCAGCAATGTTACGATACTGGCCGGCAGCAGCCTGACCGCGCCGGTCGGGGCCCTGTACGTGGACGGAAACTGGAGCAATAACGGGACCTTCCTGAACAACAGCGGAACCCTCGTTTTCAAATCTCTGTCCACCGCAACCATTACGGGTTCGAATACCTTCTATAACTTCTCATGCACCACTCCCGGCAAGCGGATCAATTTCGCAGCGTTGACCCGGCAGACGGTTCTGGGCGATTTCGAGGTCTCCGGCGACAGTGGAAGCATGGTGTTGCTCCGTTCCGATTCGGGGTCCGCAAAATGGAACCTCTCCTTCCCGAACGGAGCCCAATCGGTCACCTATGTCGATGTTCGGGATTCAGATGCGCTTTCGAACACGGTGACCGTTGTGGGGGGCGTGAACAGCGGGAATAACAACTCGAACTGGGTGTTTGCTTCAAGCCGCTACTGGGTCGGCGGCAGCGGGAACTGGTCCGACACGAATCATTGGGCGCTTACCTCGGGCGGGGGCCCGAATGCGTCGGTGCCGGATTCCGGCAATCTGGTTGTCTTCGATGTGAATTCCGGTGCGGGAGCGCAATGCACGGTGGATCGAACGGTCAATGTTAAAGCGATGATTCTGGATGCTTTGAACACGGTTACGCTGCATCAGGGAACAAACACGATCACGATCCAGACCTCTGGATTCCAGAATAAAGCCGGCGTGTTTTCGGGTGGGCGCGCCAATTTTGATGCCGCCGGCGCCTTTCAGCTTTCGGGCGGCGTATTTATGGCGCCGTCCAATAATCTGATTCTTCGTTCCAATTTCGGCCACAGTGGCGGTGTGTTTTCCAATAATGCCGGGACCGTGGTTTTCGGCGGAAACACGGTCATGACGGATGATGTGGCCGACCCGTTTGCGAACCTTGTGATTTCCAATTCCTTGACGGCTCCGGCGGGCACCCTGAATGTGGCCGGAAGCTGGACTGATAACGGCAGCTTCAATCCGAACAATGGAACCGTCGTGTTTTCCGGGAATTCTGCCATCAGTGGAGTCAGTACCACAGGCTTTAATCATGTGACCATTTCGGGGACCGTCACCGGGAACCCGTCCGCCCTTTCCGTTGCCGGTGCGTGGGTGAATAACGGCGTCTTCAGCCCTGCTGGTGGGACCATTCTATTTCCAGGGAATACCGAAATTTCCGGGTCGAGCTCTTCCGCTTTTAACAACGTTACCCTCAGCGGTACCTTGGCGGGGCATGCCTCGAAACCTGTCAGCATCGCCGGGGCCTGGTCGAATAACGGGACCTTTAATCCCAACAACGGGACCATGCTGTTCTCGGGGAATACGGAAGTTTCCGGGTCGAGCACGTCGACCTTTAACCACGTGACCATCTCGGGTTCCCTGGCCGGGCACGCCTCCAAGCCGGTGGCCATCGCCGGGAACTGGACTCAGAACGGTCTCTTCAACGATAACAATGGGACGATGGTCTTCAATGGTCGATCCTCGATCGGCGGAACAGGAACCAGTGTGTTTCATAACATTGAAATCTGGGGCCGGATGACGGCCCCTGCCACGAATCTGTTCATTACCGGCGACTGGGTCAATCACGGTGCTTTCAGTAATCACAGTGGGACAGTGGTTTTCAACGGAACCACCCTGTTAAGCGGATCCATGGTGTCGGACTTCAACAATATGAGGGTGACCGGCACGGTGCGACTCGACTCCAGCGAGCGGATTGGCGATGCCAGCGCCGTCACCGTTCTGGGAACCTTGAACCTCGATGGAAAGAACGAAACCATCGGATCCCTGGCCGGGTCCGGTCAGGTGCAACTTGGCTCTGCCGCCCTGGCTGTGGCGGGGTCCTCTTCAACCTCTTTCAGTGGCGTTATCAGCCAGAGTGGGGATCTGGTCAGGAAGGGGGCCGGGATGCTGACGTTGTCCGGTGCCAACACCTACTCCGGTTCGACGCGAATCGAGGCTGGAACGCTCAAAATAGGGGCCACGAACGCCCTGCCGGTTGTGTCCGTCCTGTCCATGGGCAATACCAGCAATACCGGAGCCGCCTTGTTCGATCTGGCAGGCTGCAACCAGCAGGTGGCCGGTTTGCGTACGGTCGGGACCACTATGTCGATGCTGACGACGAACAGTTCCGCTTCTCTGGCAACCTTGGTCCTCAGCAATGACCTCCCGTACTCTTATGCCGGGTTGATCGGAGGCAACGTCTCGCTGGTCAAATCCGGGGCAGGTGCGCTTGCCCTGGGCGATGGAACCATCGGTCTTACGAACACCTATAGAGGTGCCACCGTCGTCAGTTATGGAAAATTGATCATCAGCGCCAATAGCGTGCTTGCCTCAAGTACGAATGTTACGGTTCAACCGAATGGTGAGCTGGTTCTTATCCATACCAACAACGCCATTCCTGACAGTGCCGGCATCTTCCTCCAATCAGGCGCCAAAGTCACCCTGAGCAATGACGTCAACGAGACGGTGCGGTTCTTGTCTTTGAATGGACAGGTCGCTGCGGCAGGCACCTGGGGGGCGGTCAATTGCCAGTGGACCAACACCGATTACTTTGCAGGTAGCGGAAGACTGGTGGTGTCGAATGGATTGGTCCTTCCGGTAGTGACCATCACCAACACCGTAAGCGGGACGCAGCTACCGTTCCGGACCACGCGGTATACGGTCGCCGGGAATGCCCTGAATATGAGCGGGACCTTGTGGTACACCAATTCCTGGAACCAGAGCCGGGCGACCGGGACTCTGGCGGCCGGAACCAACTGGACCCTGACCCTGAACCTCCCGTCAAAGGGAACTTATACGTTTGTCGTCTGCGGGACAAACGACACCGGATCTGTGGCACGGGACAGCATCACCATCATCCGTAAGCCCGCCCCGCTGTTCTGGTTCGGCCGTTAGTCTTCGGCCCCGGCGATCATTCGCCAATCCGTTTGATTTTCATCGGCGGCTTCTTCTGTTTTTTGACTTTTGGGGTGGGGAGGACCGCCCTCAGTCCGCCTGCGCCGTTGGCGGCCTCGTCGGTCAGTTTGACCGATTCAATTTCCTTGATCAACTTTTCCAACATATCCTCTTCCGAAACCGGCGAAACCGGTTTGACATGCTTGGTGGTGGAGGGTTTCGGCGGCGGGCGCTTGAGTCCGCCCGGCATGTCGGTCACACCTGACCGCAATCCCTTCTCGTCTTCCTTCCGCTCCTTCTCCTTGATCATTTTCTCGACGCGCTCGGCTTCGCGTTCCACTAACGTTTTTTTGACCTTGTCGGCCTCCTCGGTCGATGAAAACGTACCCATCTGACGCACATCCCGGGGTTCGGGGCATTCCAGAGGGAAGGGGGGCGGCGGGATTTTTGTTTCGACCTGTATCGATTTTCCTTCGCTCGTAATGGTTTTCTTTTCCACTTTGGTAAGGGTTATGCGCCAGTCTTTGCGGAGATTTCCGTAGGCTACGGGCAAAGCCTTGTTATCCTTCTGCGCCTCTCGGGTGAGTTCGCGATAGTCCTCCACGGTGGTGGACTTGAATGTTCTGACGCCCGCGAAATCGGTGAGACGGACCAGCACCACCACCTCGCCGGTTCCGGACTCCGCCCGGATCAGCGCCGGGCAGGAAAGAAGAACGCCGATCACCATGCTTTGGATCAAGGCTGCCGATTTCATACTGGTGCCCATGCGAGAAGGGAGAGGTCATACGCCAGAGAGTCCCGTGTGCGAGAAGCCAAGCGGCGTTTCCCTGGCCGGGAGGGATGGCCCAGTGAGGCGGTAAGGCACTCACTGGGCGTTGTATGCTCAGCCTGTCGTCAGGATGGCGTCCTTAGCCGCTTTGGCGATCTTGAACTTCAGGACGGTCTTAGCGGCAATCTGGATGGTGGCGCCGGTGGCGGGATTGCGCCCCATGCGGGCGGCACGTTCCACCTTCACGAGTTTGCCCAGACCCGGGATGGTAAACCCGTCGGAGGCTTCTCGGCACGCCATGGTGGCGAGGGCTTCCAGCATGACGGCAGCCTGCTTCTTTTCGACTCCGGCGGTTTCCGCCAATTCTGCAACGATCTCATTCTTGGTTTTCATGATGTCTCCTTATGTTGGGTTGATCAACAACGCCTAACTCTATGTTCCTTGGCGGTAGGTAACAACAGAATAATCGAGGGGTACTCAAATCTGATGAGTTGGCCCTGCCCGGCATGAGGGGCGCTATTGACAGCCCCTAAGGGGGGTTATACAGTCCAAAAAACTGAGCGATAATTCTTGTCGGTGTCCGTGTTGTCTCTAACCCTCCAGGAGTGAGCAAAACGTATGAAGGCTTCTTCCCCCGCATCGTCGATGATGACACCGACCCTGATGGATCTGGTGATCAAGAAGCATCAGGGCAAACCCGGCGAGCTTCTTGGTATTTTGGAAGAGTTGCAGAACCGGCATCCGCACAAGTATTTGCCGGCGGAAACGCTGGAGTATGTGGCGGAGAAGTCCGGCCTGCCGGTTTCGCAGGTTTACAGCGTCGCCACGTTCTATGCCTTCTTCAACCTGAAGCCGCAGGGCGAGCACACACTGGTGGTGTGTCGTGGAACGGCTTGTCATACGCGCGGCTCGAAGTCGCTGCTGGCGTCGCTGAAGAAGATCCTGAACCTCAAGGAAGAGGAAGGCGCGGAGAAGATCTTCCTGACCACCGCCGATAAGAAATTCACAATCAAGACGGTTGCCTGTTTCGGCCAGTGCGCCATGGCGCCGGTGGTTGAGGTGGATGGTAAAATGCACAGCCATGT
Source organism: PVC group bacterium (assembly GCA_945870225.1). Lineage (GTDB taxonomy): Bacteria > Verrucomicrobiota > Kiritimatiellia > CAIKKV01 > CAITUY01 > CAMBRF01. The sequence continues at coordinate 71,089 of CAMBRF010000006.1, forward strand.
CACGGAGATGAAGTTGAAGGGATTGATCGATGCGCTCGTCAAGGGGGAGAAGAAGAAATGAAAATCCACGATTTGGCGACATTGAAGAAGCTGCGGGCGGCGGGTCTGGCCAAGCTGATGCCAACGAAGCAGATCCGGATTGCGGTGGGCATGGGAACCTGCGGCCTCGGCACCGGCGCCGGGGAAGTCTACAAGGCTTTTGAGAGCGAACTGAAGGCGAAAAAAGTATCGGCCCTGCTGACCCGGACCGGCTGTTTCGGCTTTTGCGCGCAGGAACCGCTGGTCAATATCCGGCTGCCGGGTCAGCCGCTGGTAATCCTGAGCAAGGTTGCCCCGGCGTCCGTGCCGAAGCTGGTGAAGGCCCTGGTGAAGGGTGAAATCCTGCGGGACGATGCCCTGTGCCGGATCGAGGACTGGGAGCATCTGACGATGGAGACGGTCCGTTACGGCAAGGGGATGAAGGACATCCCGCTGTGGAACGAGATACCGTTCTTCAAGTGGCAGAAGAAGATCGTGCTGCGTGATTGCGGCCTGATCAATCCCGACGACGTCGAGGAATATCTGGCGGTGGGGGGGTATGGCGCGTTGTTCGCGGCGCTGCGCGGAACTCCGGAGGCTGTGCTGGAGCAGATAAAGCTTTCAGGGCTGCGCGGTCGTGGCGGAGCCGGATTCCCGGTTTGGCGCAAATGGGAGCTGATGAAGCGGGAGACTGCCGGCCCGAAGTACATCATTTGCAACGCCGATGAGGGTGATCCCGGCGCCTACATGAACCGCAATGAGATCGAGAGTGATCCGCATATGCTGATCGAGGGGATGATCGCCGGAGCCTACGCCATGGGTGCGGCCGAGGGGATTCTCTATGTCCGTGCCGAGTACCCGCTGGCGGTCGAGAGGCTGCGCCAGGCGATCGGGACGGCTCGAGAACTGGGCATTCTGGGCAAGGGGATCCTGGGCTCGGACTTTGATTTTGACCTGCATATGGTGGAGGGGGCCGGCGCGTTTGTCTGCGGCGAAGAGACGGCGCTGATCGCCTCGATCGAGGGCAAAGCCGGGCGTCCGCGGACCCGGCCGCCGTTCCCGGCCCAGAAGGGGTTGTGGGGCAAGCCGACGAACATCAACAACGTCGAAACCTGGTGCAACATCCCGGCGATCCTGGCTAGGGGCGGCGCCTGGTTTACCGGGACCGGTACGGCGACGAGTTCCGGGACCAAGGTGTTTTCGCTGGTCGGCAAGGTGAAGAACACCGGGCTGGTCGAATTGCCGCTGGGCGAGACGCTGTCGACGCTGGTCTACAAGATCGGCGGCGGTGCCCCGGCCGGCAAGGAGGTTAAGGCGGTGCAGAGCGGAGGGCCATCGGGTGGCTGCATTCCGACCACCCTTTTCTCGACCCCGATCGAATATGAATCCCTGCAGGCATTAGGCGCGATCATGGGCTCCGGCGGCATGGTGGTCATGGATCAGGATAACTGCATGGTCGATGTGGCCCGCTACTTTCTTGAATTCACCACGTCCGAATCGTGCGGTAAATGCGTCCCCTGCCGCGAGGGTTTAAACCAGATCTTGCGGATTCTCAAGGCGATCACGGAGGGGCGGGGTGAGCCCGCCGATCTGGACCGCCTCGAGCATCTCGGCCGGGTCATCCGCGATACCGCGCTTTGCGGGCTCGGTCAGACCGGCCCGAATCCGGTCCTCACCACCCTCAAGTATTTCCGCACCGAGTATGAGCAGCACATCAAGGACAAACGTTGCGCGGCCGGCGAATGTCAGGCGCTGTTCCGTGCCCCGTGCGAGAATTCCTGCCCGCTGCACATGAACATCCCGGGCTATCTCCAGCTTCTCAAGGAGAACCGGATGCAGGATGCCTTCGAGCTGGTCATCCGCGATAATCCGCTGCCGGCCACCACCGGCCGCATCTGCCGTTACCACTGCAAGGTGCGCTGCCGTCGGGCGGATGCCGACGAGCCGGTCGCCCAGGGCGAGGTGCATCGCTACATCGCCGACTACGCGTACAACACAGGGCTGTCGGAAGCGGTGCATGAGAAACTGCTGGCCGAACGGCTGCCCGCCACCGGCCGGAAGATCGCCGTGGTCGGCGCCGGTCCAGCCGGGGTCACCGCTGCCTATTATCTGGCGCGGCTGGGCCATGCCGTGACCATCTATGATGCCAACGAGGGGCCGGGCGGTATTGTCCGCGGCACCATTCCTGAATACCGGTTGCCCAGGGCGATCCTCGAGCGTGAGATCGGCTTCATCAAGCGTTTTGGCGTCAAGTTCAAGTACCATACCCGCATTGGCAAGGACGTCCAGTTGGCGCGGTTGGAAAAAGAGTATGATGCGGTTTTTGTCGCCATCGGGGCGCAGGACAGCACCTCGATGGATATTCCGGGGATCGACCTGCGTGGCGTGATGCCGGGCGTCGAGTTTCTGGAGGAAGTGGCCCGCGACCGCCGCCCGAATATCGGCAAGCAGATCTGCGTGATCGGCGCCGGGAACGTCGCGATAGATGCCGCCCGTACCGCCCGTCGCCTCGGGGCTCAGGTCCATGTCATTTACCGCCGCGAACGTGCCGATATGCCGGCCCATGATGAGGAAGTCAACGAGGCTGAGCGGGAAGGGGTGAAGTTCTCCTTTTTGTCAGCGCCGAAATCGGTGGTGGGCAAGAAGGGGGCCGTCACCGGCCTGGAGATCGAGCGGATGGTTCCCGGCGATGTCGATTCCTCGGGCCGACGCACCCCGGTTCCCAGCGGGGAGACCGAAATCGTGCCTTGCGAAACCGTCATGCTCGCCATAGGCGAACGGGTCAATGCCGCCTTTCTCAAGCCGCTCGGCATTACCGTGCGCCTGAACGGCACGATCGACACCCATCCGTTGACGTTGCAGACCAGTCATCCCAAGGTCTATGCCGGCGGCGATGCCGTCATGGGCCCCTCCACCGCCTCCGAGGCGATGGCGTTCGGCAAGAAGTTCGCCGAAGTGATTGATCGGCAGATGATGGACGGTCAGAGCCGTTTCCCGCAACTGTTCCGTGAAATTCCCTACTCGCGGGACGTGCCGGCCGTTCCTCAGTCCGGCGGCAAGCGCCCGTTGCGTGAGCTTCCGGTCGCCGCCCGCCGCGGCAACTTCTGGGAAATCTCGTCGGGCCTGTCCGAAAAGAACGCCCGGGCGGAAGCCCGGCGTTGTCTGCGCTGCGATGTTAAATGAGGGAAGGGATGCCAACCATGAGCGATACCGTAAACATTACGATTGACGGCCGGTCCTGCACGGTTCCAGCCGGGATCACCATTCTCCAGGCCTGCCGCGACTCCGGCGTTGAGGTTCCCGCCCTCTGCTACATGGAGGGGTTGGTGGCCGATGCGGCGTGCTCGCTGTGCGTGGTCGAAGTCAAGGGTGCCAGGACGCTGACCCGTTCCTGCGTCAACGTCGTGCATGAAGGCATGTCGATCCTGACCCGGAGCGAACGGGTCCGTGATGCCCGCAAGACCAATCTGGAGCTGATCCTGGCGAACCACCCGCAGGATTGTTTCACCTGCGACCGCAACCAGAACTGCGAGCTACGCACACTGGCCTATGATCTCGGCGTCCGTGAAACCCCGTACCCGGCCACCCGCCGGCTCAACCGGCCGGTCGACGACAGCTCGGCCTCGATCATCCGTGATCCGAACAAGTGCATTCTCTGCAAGCGTTGTGTGGCCGTCTGCGCCCGGGTGCAGGAGGTGAGCGCCATCGATTCGATGAACCGCGGCCAGAACACCGTGGTCTCCACCTTCGGCAATAGCGGCCTGGCCGGTGCCTACTGCATCAACTGCGGCCAGTGTGTGCTGGTATGCCCGACCGGCGCGCTGGTCGAGAAATCGGAAGTCGCCGAGGTCTGGAAGGCGCTGTCCAATCCGAAGAAGACGGTGGTGGTTCAGACGGCGCCGGCTGTCCGGGTCGCCATCGGCGAAGCCTTTGGGCTCCCGCAGGGGACGCCGGTGACCGGTAGGATGGTGGCTGCCCTCCGTCGACTGGGGTTTAATTGCGTGTTCGACACCGATTTCACCGCCGATCTCACCATCATGGAGGAGGGCCACGAGCTGATCCACCGCCTGACCAACAAGGGGGTGCTGCCGATGATCACATCCTGCTCGCCCGGTTGGATCAAGTTTGCCGAGCATTTCTATCCGGAACAGCTGCCGAACCTGTCGAGCTGCAAATCGCCGCAACAGATGTTCGGACCGATCGCCAAGACCTTCTATGCCGAAAAGATGAAGCTCGATCCGCGCGAAATGGTGGTGGTCTCCATCATGCCCTGCACGGCCAAGAAGTTTGAGGCCAAACGGCCCGAGATGGATGGTGCCTTTAAATACTGGCAGAAGAAGATGGATTTAAAGGACAGCGAGCACTTCCCGGATGTCGATCACGTCCTGACCACCCGTGAGTTGGCCCGCATGCTCAAGGAAGCCGGAGTTGACCTGGCTGCGATGAAGGAGGAGGCGTTCGACAATCCGCTCGGCGAATCAACCGGCGCGGCGGTCATTTTCGGTGTTACCGGCGGCGTTATGGAGGCCGCTCTCCGCACCGCCTATGAAGTGGTCACCGGCAAAACCCTGGCGAATCTCGACTTTGAGCAGGTGCGCGGTCTGGATGGGATCAAGCAGGCGGATATTCAGGTCGGGGACCTGACCCTCAAGGTCGCTATCGCCAACGGTCTCGGTAATGCCCGGGTATTGCTTGAACAGATCAAGGCGGGCAAATCGCCTTATCACTTCATCGAAATCATGACCTGTCCCGGCGGCTGCATCGGCGGGGGCGGCCAGCCGCTTGCCCACGGAAAAACCACCCGGAACAAGCGCATGGCCGGCCTCTACAAGGAAGATAAGAGTCTGCCGTTGCGCAAGTCGCACGAGAATCCGTCGGTCCAGGAACTCTACAAGCAGTTTCTCGGCAAGCCGCTGGGTCATCTTTCCCATGAGCTTCTCCATACCCGTTACATTAACCGCGGCATCAGTACGTTTGACGCAGCAGGAAAAAGCGGGCAATGTATCCCTCACGACCGTTCGGCGAGGCAACGAGCCGGACAAAACAAAGCTAAACCGGCCACAAAGAGGGCCACAGGAAAGAAACAGAGAAGGGGAGTTGAATGATCTCGCAGGAAAGCATCAAATACTGGCAAGACTATCGCAAAAATTGTCCGCAACTTGGCACGCCCGTCAACCCGTTCATCCTTGCCAACCTACGCGCAGGCATGGGGACGCGGCAGGAACCGGCCGACAAGAACGTCAAGCTGACCAAAGTGATGGTGGATAACGTTCCCTGCGAATGGGTCATGGCACCGGGTGCCGATCCCGACGTGCGCCTGCTGTATTTTCACGGGGGCGGCTACGTTTGCGGTTCAGGCGGTAACTACCTTCCCCTGGCGGCCGACCTGTCCGCGGCGGCCAAGTGTGCCGTGCTGCTGCCCGATTACCGGCTGGCACCGGAACACCGCTTCCCGGCGGGACTTGAGGATAGCCTGCGCGCCTACGAATGGATGCTCGTGGCGGGACCGAACGGGAAGGGGCCCGCTCGGGCAACCTTCATTGCCGGTGACTCGGCGGGTGGCGGCATGACTCTGGCGACCCTCCTGGCGTTGCGTGACCGCAAGCGCCCGTTGCCGAGGGCCGGCATTCCGCTGTCGGCTTACGCCGACCTGTCGCTGGCCAGCGAGTCGATCAAGAGCCAGGCGGAAACCGAACTCTTCATGAGTCCTAGTTTCCTGGTGGACTGCGTGAATTACTATGTCGATCCCAGCGAGGTTCATAACCCGCTCGTCTCGCCGGTCTTTGGCGATTATACCGGCATCCCGCCGCTGCTCTTTCAGGTTGGCGAGTACGAGATCATTCGTGACGATAGTATCCGTGCGGCGGCCAAGGCGAAAGCGGACGGGGTGGATGTGACGCTGGAAGTGTGGCCCGGTCAGGTTCACGTCTTTCATATTCGCGGACTTCCCGAAAGCAGGGAAGCCATCCAGCGCATTGCCAAGTTTATGCAGTCGCATCTGTGAGTAACCTGATTACTCCTTCTGGACTCGCCGCACGTGACTGGGGCCTCTCGGTCGTCGTGCGGCAGTTTGAGGCGGCCCGGCCGATCCATTCGGTCCGGGCCGCATTAGTATGGAGCGAGCGTTGCGAAACCACCCTCGCTTGCGCCGGTGGCACCTGGCAATGCACCCTGACGATCAAGCCCGCACCGGATCGGCCTGATGCTTTGGACGGCGAAATAACCTTCCTGCTCGCTACCGGTGCGGCGGAGTCGTGCAACGTTGCAATCGAACTGGATATCCCCGCCTGGAGTCCCGACCATTATGTGTTGGCTCCCGCCGCTGTCTACAACGGCAACCGATTTCAGGTTCGCAAAATGCCCTATCCGCCCATGTATCAAGATGCGGCGGACATCGGCCTGCAGCCGCCGATTCAGATATCGGATGTACCGCATCTGGAATGCGGCCCGGGAGAGTCGCGTCTGCAACTCAATACCGGCGACATGGCCACGCCCTGTCTCGGTTTTTTCGACCCCGCACAACGCGAAGGGGTATTGCTTCTGACGACGCAGGCGAGTCGCTTCCGCAACCACGGTCTGGGCTTGCGCGAAAATGCCGGCCGCACCCGCATTGCCCTCACGCTGGAAGCGCCGTGCATGCGCTCGGACGGCATGTATGTCATGTCCTGCAGTACCCATCCAACCGTCGATCGTGCCCCAAGCTGGCGGGAAGGGGAGACGGTGACGATTCCCTTCCGCCTTTTCGTTTTTCCGTCTGCGGAGGTTCAGGGGCTTTTCGACCGATTTGCCCTTGTGCGCAAGGATCTTTCAGGTCGTGTCGATCTTCGCCAGCAGATCCCGTTCTCCGCCGCCTGGGATATTCAGGAACGCAAGTTCAACCGCGACAACTGGCGTGACGCCCCGACCGACCAGTATTACGCCGTCGCGCAACACTCCGACATTCGCTACAACGACTGGCAACTCGGCTGGGTCGGCGGCGGCATGTCCGGGTTGCCTTTGCTGATGGCCGGAACCCCCCTTTCCCGGGACCGCGCCCTGCGCACCATCGACTTTCTCTTCCGGCGGACACAGCGTCCCAGCGGGTTGCTGGTTGGAATTTTCAGTAAGGATCGGTATTGGGGCGACGGTTTTAACGTCCCCGGCACAGATCGCTGGGTGATGACGCGCAAAATCGGCGACGGCCTGTACTTCGTTATGAAGCACATCCTTTTGCTGCAGAAAAGCGATCCGAAATCGGCGGTGCCGGAATTGTGGCGGGCGGGGACGCTTCGTCTGGCCGATCGTCTGGTGGCGATCTGGAACCAGTATGGTCAATTCGGCCAACTGCTGGATTATGAAGCGGGTACCCTGGTGCAGGGAGGCTCGACCGCCGGAGCCATCCTTCCCGCCGCCCTGGCGCTGGCGGGGCAGTTCTTTAACGATCCGCGCTATCTCGAAGTGGCCGTGGCGGCCGGGGAGTTCTATTACCGTCGCGATGTCCGGGCAGGACTCACCACCGGCGGGCCGGGGGAGATCCTCAATGCCCCGGACAGCGAGTCCGCCTTCGCCATGCTCGAGTCGTTCGTGGTGCTGTATGAAGTGACGGGTAAGCCGGAATGGCTGGCGCGCGCCGGCGAGATGGCTCGGCAGTGCAGCTCCTGGGTCCAGAGCTACGACTACCGCTTCCCGCCCGATTCACCGCTTGGCAGGCTCGACCTTCAGGCGACGGGTTCGGTATGGGCCAATGTGCAGAACAAGCATAGCGCGCCGGGGCTCTGCACCCTGTCCGGTGATGCGCTGTTCAAGCTCTGGCGCGCCACACTGGATCCGTGGTATCTGGAACTCCTGCGTGACATCGTCCACGGCACGCCGCAATACCTCTCGCGTGCCGACCGGCCCGTACACAACCTGCCCGATGGCTGGATGTGCGAACGGGTCAACACCTGCGACTGGGAGTACAACTCGATCCCGCCCGGCCATGTGTTTTGCGGGAGTTGCTGGTGCGAGACTTCGAATATGTTGAGCTATGTCGAGATCCCCGGGCTTTATGTAAACGTCGATCTGGACCTGGCTGTGGCGTTTGATCATATCGATGCCGAAGTCCTGGGTCACGAGGGAGGGGGGCTGAAAGTACGCCTGCGCAATCCGACGCGTTTTGATGCCAAGGTGCGGATTCTGTGTGAAGGACGCCCCGACATGGCCCGCCCGCTGGGCCAACTGGGACTTTGGGGCCGCCCCGAGGTGCGGGTTCCCGCCGGCCGCAGCGTGGACTACATAGCCTTCATAGCCAAATAACCATTATTGTTTTCAGGATCAGGACACGGTACAAGACTCCGGTTCCTGTTCAATGTGCAGAGGAGTGGCGTAAAGAAACAGAGGTTCTCTCATGATGTGCAATAAAGTGTTAGCGGTTGGAATAGCGGTCGGCATGATCATGTCCAGCGCCTGGGCGGGCAAGGATCCGGTCATCAGAATCGGGTTGATTGCGGAGCTGACAGGTGACATCCCGGCTGTCGGCGCTTCGTGCAAGACGGCGGCGGAACAGGCGGTGGAAGAGGTTAACAAGGCCGGCGGGCTGGAGGTCGGCGGGAAGAAGTACAAGATCGATCTTGTTGTGCAGGATAATGGCAGCAAGGCGGATCAGGCGGCGTTGTGCGCGCAGAAACTGATCGCGCAGGAACGGGTGCTCGCCATTGTCGGCCCGAACGCCAGCCTGGGCGCGGTGCCGGCTTCGTCCATTGCCGAAAGTTCCAAGACCGTCCTGATCACGCCCTGGTCCACCAATCCCAAAACCACGCTGGATGCGCGTACCGGCAAGTCCAAGCAATATGTTTTCCGCGCCTGTTACACGGATCCGTTTGAGGGGCGCATTCTGGCCCGTTTTGTGCGCGATACCCTCAAGTTCGACACAGTCGCCGTGCTGTACGATGTGGCGTCCGAGGCGCCCAAAAGCCAGGCGGAGTTGTTCCGCCAGATTTTCACCCAGGCGGGCGGCCGGGTAGTGGCCTTTGAGACCTACACTTCAGGCGATCGGGATTTCTCCGCGCAGCTGACCAAGATTCGTGAGGCGAAGCCCCAGATGATCTTTTTGCCAGCCTACTACAACGACGTGCCGCTGGTGGTTCAGCAGGCCCAGCGGCTGGGAATCAAGGTCCCCTTCGTGGGCAGCGATGCCTGGAGCAGCCCGGACCTGATCAAGCTTTCCCAGGGTGCGGTGGAGGGTTTTTACTTCGCGAATCACTATGCGGCCGATGCCGCCACGCCCACGGCCGGGGTTTTCATCAAGGCCTATCAACAGCGTTACGGGAAAACGCCCGATGACATTGCCGCCCTGACATACGATGCCATCGGCCTGCTGTTCAAATCCATTCAGGTGGCAGGAAAACCCGAACGGAAGGCCGTCCGCGATGCGCTGGCCAGCATTCCAAAATATGAAGGCGTCACGGGCACCATGTCCTTCCAGGAAGGCTCCGGCGACCCGGTTAAGAGCGGGGTGATTCTCCAGATTCGCGATGGCAAATTTGTCTGGGTTTGCAACGCCGCCCCGTAAGGAACTCAAAGGGTGGTTTATTTTCTCCAACAAACCCTGAATGCGCTCCAGTTGGGGAGCCTATATGCGTTGATCGCCCTCGGCTACACCATGGTCTACGGGATTCTCCGGCTGATCAACTTCGCCCATGGGGATCTGTTCATGGTGGGCGCGTTTGCTGCGTTCGGCATCGCGGCATGGCTGGGTTGGCCGTTTGTGCCGACTCTCCTGCTTTCAATGGCCGCGGTGGCGGCCTTGGGCGTCCTCATTGAACGACTGGCCTACAAACCTTTGCGCCAGGCTCCCAAAATGTCGGCGGTGATCACCGCGCTGGGGGTGGGGATATTTCTGGAGCACCTGATGCTGGTCTTCAATCCCTATCCGAGGCACATGCCGGAATTGATGCCGGTTCATCTCTGGACGGTCGGTCGACTCTCCCTCTCGTCGCATCAGGTGCTGATCATCGGTCTTTCGCTGGTCCTGATGCTGATCCTCGACTGGGTCGTCATGCGTACCAAGCTGGGGTTGGCGATGCGGGCCATTGCCTGGAACGGCCGGATTGTCCCCTTGATGGGCGTGCCGGTTAACCGGGTGATTTCCGCCACGTTCGCCATGGGGGCGGCCCTCGGTGCGGCGGCGGGAACCCTGTATGCCATGGCCTACCCGGTCATTGATCCCTATATGGGCGTCCTGGTGGGCTGGAAGGCGTTCATTGCCGCCGTGGTCGGCGGGATCGGGAATGTCCGGGGCGCGGTACTCGGCGGGTTCATTTTGGCCGGCGTGGAAATCGGGGTGGCGGCGTTCCTGCCGACGACCTATCGGGATTTCATTTCCTTCGGCTTGTTGCTGGTGCTGCTGGTGGTCCGCCCGCACGGGTTGCTGGGCCGGCCGCGGCTGGAAAAAGTGTGACCATGAAAATGCGTTGGATGATAGGGGTGCTTTTACTGGCGGGATTCGCCCTTTCCTGGGCCGTTCCGCATTTTGGGTGGCTCGATCCCTATATCCTGCTCGTCCTGATGTACCTGGGGATCAACATCATCCTGACCGCCAGCCTGAATCTGGTGAACGGTTACATGGGTGAGTTCTCCGTGGGTCATGCAGGATTCATGGCGGTGGGGGCGTATGTGTCCTCGGTCCTGACGGTGAACCTGTTTCCGGTGACGGGTGCGGTGTTCCTGTTTCCGGTCGCCGTGGTGGGCGGGGGACTGGCGGCCTCGCTGGCCGGCCTGCTGGTCTCGATCCCATCCTTTCGCACGCGAGGGGACTACCTGGCCATCGTCACTTTGGCCTTCGGCATGATCGTCAAATCCGCGCTGGAGAACATTGAGAGCGTCGGGGGACCGCGGGGGTTCATGGGGATGGAACAATTAACCACGCTTCCCTGGGTGTATGTCTGGGTGGTGGTCACGATCTGGATTCTCCGCAACCTGGTATTCTCGAAATACGGGCGTGGCATGGCGGCGATCCGGGAGGATGAGGTGGCGTGCGACCTGTGCGGCGTGCATACCCGGCGCGTCAAAATATCGGCATTTGTCGTGTCCGCCTTCTTCGCAGGCGTGGCTGGCGGATTGTACGCGCACGTGTTGCAATTCATCAATCCGAGGATGTTCGATATCCTGAAGTCGACGGAGATCCTGATCATGGTTTACCTCGGGGGTATGGCCTCCCTGGGCGGGTCCATCCTGGGCGCCTCGATCTACACGATCGCCATGGAACTGCTGCGGGAGCAGGGGGCCTGGCGGATGGTTCTGATGCCCCTGCTGCTGATCCTGCTCATGTTATTCAGGCCCCGTGGACTGTTTGGCCTGCGCGAGTTTCCCTGGCTGGTTCCCCTGCGCGATTTGGTCCTGCTCCGTCCCGTGAAAAAACAAAAAGAGAAGACGCATGTCCCTGCTGGAAGTTGAACATATCACACAGCATTTCGGGGGACTTTGTGCGGTCTCCGATTTCAGTCTGCGGCTGGAGCCCGGCGAACTGGTCGGCCTGATCGGGCCCAATGGCGCCGGCAAGACCACTGTGTTCAATATCATGACCGGTGTGTACCGGCCGACGTCCGGTCGCATCCATCTTGACGGGGAGGATCTGGTGGGGCTTTCCCCCAGCGCCATCCACGCGCGGGGTCTGGCTCGGACCTTCCAGAACATCCGCCTTTTCAAGAAAATGACGGTGCTCGATAATGTCCGGCTGGCCCGCTATGCCCGGCTCGGCTACAACCCGCTGGAGGCGCTGTTTCACGTTGGCCGGTTCCGCGCCGAGGAACTGAAGATTCTTGAGCATGCCCGGTCGCTGCTGGCGCTGTTCCATCTGGAGGATGCGGCTGGCGAACGGGCGGAGAATCTACCGTACGGGCTGCAGCGCAAGCTGGAAATCATCCGGGCGCTGGCCTCGCAACCCAGGATCCTGCTGCTTGATGAACCCGCCGCAGGCATGAACCCGCCGGAGATCGAGGAGTTGATGGCGTTCATCCAGCGCATCCGCAAGGAGTTCGCGCTGACGATTCTGCTGATCGAGCACCAGATGCGGTTGGTGATGGGAATTTGCGACCGCCTCGTGGTGCTCGATTTCGGGGCGACCATTGCCGAGGGGCTGCCGCATGAGATTCAAAAACATCCGCAGGTGCTGCAGGCCTACCTGGGTGTGGAGGTCGGGGAATGAGTGCAAAACCACCTTTGCTTGAGGTGAAGGACCTGGCGGTCTCATACGGTAGTCTGCGTGCTGTAAAAGGGATTTCGTTGGAGGTGCATGAAGGCGAAATCGTTACCCTGATGGGTGCCAATGGGGCCGGTAAGTCCTCAATCCTCTCCGCCCTGTCCGGACTGACCCCGTTCCAGGGGACGGTGCGGTTTGACGGGCAGGATTTGCGGCGGGTGCCCGCTGACCGGATTGTGGCCCTGGGGATGGCTCACGTGCCGGAAGGGCGGGGGATTTTTGGCGATCTGACGGTGCGGGAGAATCTGCGCCTGGCCACCTGGATCCGTCACGATCGGGAGGGGATCCGGGCTGACACCGAGCGGGTGCTGGACCGGTTTCCACGTCTGCGCGACCGGTTGGAACAGCCCGGGGGAACGCTTTCCGGAGGTGAGCAGCAGATGCTGGCTGTGGCGCGCGCCCTCATGAGCCGGGCAAAATTGTTATTACTCGACGAGCCTTCCATGGGTTTGTCCCCGGTGCTGGTCCGTGAGATATTTGGTATTTTGCAGGAGATCAACCGGCAGGGCGTTACGCTGCTGCTGGTTGAGCAAAACGCCAACATGGCGTTGCGCATTGCCTCGCGCGGCTATGTCCTGGAGACCGGTCAAGTGGCCTTCAGCGGCGCCTCAGGTGACCTGCGTTCAGATCCCCGCGTGCGCAAGGCCTACCTGGGGGGGTGATGTGCGGGGGTGGGTTCTTTGCTTGCGCCAGCCTGCGCCGACTGTATAGTTTCGCTCTTCCGGGGTCAGGTCCTGATATCCTGACCCACCGGTAATCAAGGAGAAAGTCATGCCGCTCGTAGACAAACCATTGGCCGACTTACAGACGTATGCGGGGCGCAACCCCAAGCCCGCGGATTTTGACGAGTTCTGGAACAAGGCCCTCGCTGAAATGCGCGCCATTGATCCCAAGGTTGAATTGGTGCCGGCGGAGTTTAACGTTCCCCATGCCGACTGTTTCCATCTTTATTTTACCGGTGTCGAGGGGGCCCGCATCTACGCCAAGGTGCTCCGCCCGAAGAAGCCCGAGGGCAAACATCCGGCGGTGCTCATGTTCCACGGATATACGGGAAACTCGGGCGACTGGTCTGAGAAGCTGGCCTACGTCGGGCAGGGGTTCACCGTGGCCGCACTCGACTGTCGTGGCCAGGGTGGGCGCTCGGAAGACATCGGGGGGACCCGGGGCACAACCTACAGGGGGCATATCATCCGCGGCCTGGACGACCGGCCGGAAAAGCTCCTGTTCCGAAACATCTATCTCGACACGGCGCAGCTTGCGGGGATAGTCATGGCCATGGACGATGTGGACGCCGCGCGGGTCGGCGCTATCGGCGGGTCGCAGGGCGGGGGGCTGACTCTGGCCTGTGCCTCGCTGGAGCCCCGGATAAAGCGAGCCGCGCCGACCTACCCGTTCCTGTGCGACTACCGGCGGGTGTGGGAAATGGACCTGGCCGTCAGCGCCTATGAGGAATTGAAATCATTCTTCAGGCAGTTTGATCCCACCCATGCCCGCGAACAGGAAATCTTCGAGCGCCTGGGCTATATCGACGTCCAGTTCCTGACGCCGCGCATCAAGGCTGAGATTCTGATGGGGGTAGGGTTGATGGACACCGTCTGCCCTCCGTCCACCCAGTTTGCCGCCTACAACCGGATCACGTCCAGAAAGAGTCTGGCGATCTATCCCGACTTCGGTCACGAAGGGCTGCCGGGGTTCAATGACCGTGCGTTTGAATTCCTGCTGGGGCTCTGACGCTCGTAGCTCTCGCTAGGATCGGTTCAGGATATCCTGAACTTTCTGCGTCAGCACCTTCAGGGAAAATGGTTTTCGGATGCAGTCGATATCCAATCGGCCGGCTCCCTGCTCCACCAGCAGGTTGGCATCATAGCCTGAAATGAACAGGTACTTGAGCGTCGGGCATGATTTCAGCAGCGTTCGGACCATCTCGGGGCCGTTCATGTCCGGCATGATCACATCGGAGATCAGCAGGTCGATGAGATCCTTGTTTTCGGCGAACAGCTTGATGGCCTCCTTTGGCGAAGCGGTCGCGAGAACCCGGTGGCCCGCACTTTCCAATATCCGCCGGGTGGAGTCCAGAACGGCCGGTTCATCCTCGACGAGCAGGATGGTTCCGTAAAGGGCCGGTGCCAGGGCTCCGGTGAGGGAAGGTTCCTCCGGCGTGGCCTGATCATCACCCTGGCAGACTGGCAGGTAGATCTGGAATAGGGAGCCCTTGCCGGGTTTGCTCTCCACTTGGATATCCCCGCCACTCTGTTTGACGATGCCGTAGACGATTGAGAGTCCCAGGCCCGTGCCCTTGCCGAGGGGTTTGGTGGTGAAAAAAGGTTCAAAAATCTGATTGCGGACTTCCGGCGACATTCCGGAGCCATCGTCGCGGATGGCTAGCAGCACGTGAGGTCCGGGGTTGATGCCGGTGAGACGGAGGGCCTCCGTGGGGGTGATTTCGACATTGGTGGTTTCGATGGTGATGTGGCCGGACTTGACGATGGCATCGCGTGCGTTGATGCAGAGATTGGTCACAATCTGGTCGAGCTGTCCGGGGTCTATCATCACGGCGTGCAGGCCCGGGGCCAGTTTACATTCCATATGGATGTCGCCGTCGCCGATGAGTCGGCGGAGCATGCCGGACATAGCCTCGACGGCCTCGTTAATATTCATGGCATGAGGTGCTGCGGCCTGCTTGCTCGCGAAGGTCAGGAGCTGGCGGGTGAAATTGGCGGAGAGAACAGAAACCTTTTGGACTTCCGTAAGGTATTTATAAAGGGGTTGATCCGGGGTAACCAGCCTGAGGGAGATTTCGGTGTAACCGAGGATGGACTGGAGCATGTTATTGAAGTCGTGAGCGATGCCGCCGGCGAGGCGACCGATGGAGTCGAGCTTCTGGGCGTGTGCCAACTGCTCCTGCAGGGCCGCCTTTTCCTCCTCGGCAATCTTGCGGTCCGTGATGTCGATCGTGTATCCCGCCAGCAGGTTTCTCCCTTCCAAGACAATCGGGAACTTGATCGTGACATAGTCGCGGCCATTCAGTTTTTCGTCCAGTTTCAGGATCTCACCCTTGGAGACGACCGCCCAGTCATCGGCTGAAATTTTCGCGGCGAACTCCGGGGGGAAAAGCTCCTTCATGGTTTTTCCCTGCATCTCGGCCGCGGGAATGCCGATCATCTGCTGGTAATTGTCGCTGGCGATCCTGACCCGGCTTTCCGTGGCCGTAACTTCCTTAATGAAGGTGTAGATCGGGGAGTGACGCATGAACAACGAGAACAGTTCATTGCTTTCGCGGAGGGCCAGCTCGGTTTTCTTGTTGGCGTCCAGACTTTTCAGGAGATTGTTCAGGGCGGCGCGCAGGGCGGCGGTTTTGGTTTGAACGCGGCGGCCCAGAAGAATATTGCCCATTACCAGCGCCAGGGCAACAACGAGCCCGCCGATGATCCAATCTCCCCATTGACGCAGGACGGCCTTGAGGAGGAAAGGGGAGCCCATCCATTTTCGGTCAATGGCACGGTATTTGCGGCTCGAGATATGGTCGAAGCCTTTGTTCACGAGCTGCAGCAGATCGGGACGATTTTTCCGGACGGCCCGGTGGAATTCCCCTGTGTAGAGGACAAAAGATTGGCGGAACTCACCTGCGATGCCATGTTTGTAGAGGAAGTAGACGGCGGCGGGCTGGTCCACGGAGAAGACCTTGATCTCCTGATTCTTGGCGGCCAAGATGATCGCTTCGTAGCTGGGATACTCCTTCAGGCTGTCAATGCCCTTGGACGTCAGATGCTCGATGACGGCGTCGCCGGACTTAACGCCGATAGTGAAGCCCTTCAGTGAGGCAATGTCGCTGATGCCGCCGAGGGTTTTGTGCGAATAGACGGGCACCTCGATCCGGGCGTAGGGTGGAGTGAAGTCGTAACGTTCAGCCCGCTCCTTGGTGAGAAAGATCGTGTCAATGACGTCCGCCCGGCCCTCATTCATGGTGCGCTGGGCCTCGCTCCAATCCATGGCCCTCAAGTCGACTTTGACCCCTGTCTTTTGTTCCCACAGGGCCCATTGATCCGGAAGAATGCCTCTCACCATGCCGCTCGCGTCGCGGAAGATATAGGGAGGATAGTTGTCGTCGCTCACCACGACGAGATTTGTCAGAGGTGCCGGATCGTGGCCGTCCGCGGCGCAGGGGAATCCGGTTGCGGCCAGAACGAGCATGATGATGATGAGTTGAGCTCCATGAAACAGCCGGGGAGAGGTGTTTCGTTTCATGCGTGGTTTCATGGAAATCTTCGCAAAATCATCATAACGACCAGCAGACTAGCAAGGTGTGAAATATTGTTCCAGAAAAATGAAAGAATTTTGGGCGGTGGGCGGAGGGTCACCTCTTGCACAAGACGTGGTTTTTCGATTACTATTTTGCGATGTTGAATGACCTCACAAAAATAACGGCCCGACGGATGGCTCTTTTCCTGAGGGCGATAGAAGGTGCCTTTGGGTCGAGCGGGAAGACCTTTCCGTTTGCGAAAATCAGCCTGGTTGTCACGCAGGATGCGGGCAAACTGGGCGGAGGCTCACGTTTTGAAGGCCGCTGCTTCGCGTGCGGCGTGCGTCGGTCGAATACCCTGTTCCTCCATCCCCGGTTCTCCCAATTGCCTGGATGCCTCCAGTTCAAGATCCTGGTCCACGAATGCGTCAGCCGCATGGCTGAGGGGCTTCGTGATGAGGCGGCTCGGGCCCGCACGACCTCTTTTCTCGACAACATGGGCGGGTATTTCGACGTTGAAAACAGTGAATATGTGATCGTCACTCCGGATACGCCGACGCCCTGGATCAATTACCTCGGCTTGGACGGCGTCCTTTCCGGTCTTATCACGCAGACGGGCGGTGGATCCGTCTGGTTCGAGGATTCCCTCAAATATCGCCTGCTTCGTTATAACCAGATCGGAAGCGCGGAGAATTCGCCCGGGCGCTATCTCTATGTGCGTGATAACCAGTCGGGTGAAAGCTTTTCCCCTACGTGCGATCCCATGCCGGAGAACCCGCCGGAGGCCTTCGAATGCCGCCACGGATTGGGCTACACGCGGATCCGCGCCGTTTGTCGGGGCCTCTTCTTCGACCTCCTCTTCTTTATTCCAAAGGGGCCGGGCCGGCCGGTTGAAATTCAATCGGTGACAGTCAAGAACCTGTCCGGGCGGAAACGTGATTTATCCCTTTTCGCTTATCGGGAGTTTGTGAACAGCGATGTTCTGGATGAATATGTCCGCCCGGCGATCCGCAACTATACGGTTCACGTCAAAGTGGATACCCGGAATGCGACGATTTATAATTTGACCGGCCGTACGATGAACAACCGTCAGAAGCCCATCTATTATTTCACGTCAACCGCCACCCCGGCCGGGTTCGATACGGACTACAAACAGTTTCTTGGCAAGGGGCGACTGCATGGCCCCGATGTGGTGAAAGATGGGCAGTGCCGGAACAGTATCAGTCATGCCAATACCGCCCTGGGTGTTTTCCAGGTCAAGGCCGTTCTCCCTCCTGATGCGGAGAAGCAGGTTCTTTTCATCCTGGGCGTCATTCCTCAGGAGATTGAGGAGTTGGGGGACATCGAGCCGAACAAGATCAGTGTCAGGGACGTCCGTTCGATCCGTCGCCACTGGCAAACCCGGCCGCGGCAGGCGATTGCCGAAGCCCTTGCCCGGATCCGGCAGCACTTCGAAGGGATGAACTCCGTTTTTCAATGTCAACTTCCTCCCCAGGCTCACCACATGGAGGTCATGTTGAACACCTGGAATGGCTACGGGGTCTGGCTGAATTTTCTCCATGCCCGGTCGGTATCGGACCATTTCAGCGGCATCAGCCGTCCCTTTCTGGGGACGCGCGATTCGGCATCCGATCTCATCGGCATCGGCCAGATGGCCCCTGCTGCGGCACGGAAACGGATTCTGGAATGGTGCGGGGCCGCGCAAATGCTGTCCGGCGCCTGCTACCATCACTACAACCCCCGCACCCGTCAGACGGATGGTGTAACCGGCTACTCGGACGATCAGTTGTGGATCAGTCTCGGGATCTCTATTTACATCAAGGAGACGGGTGATTTTTCCGTGCTGGAAGACACCGCCGGTTATGCCGATGCCCCCCGGAAGAAGGAGACGGTGTTCATGCACCTGATGCGGGGCCTGCAATACACTCTGGCCAACCTCGGTCCGCATGGTATCCCTCGCATGATGGTTTCGGACTGGAACCATGTCTTTGCGGCGTCGTATGAAAAGAATAAGGCCGACGCCAAGGGCCGCGCCAAGGCGGAGTCGGTCATGGTGGGCCTGATGCTGGTCAGAATGGCCGCCGACATGGTGGACATGCTGAACGCTTACGGCCTCCGGTTCCCGCGGGTCAGGGCGCGTACCCGCAAGCAGGCGGCATTCCTGCAGAAGGTATTGGTTCAGGCCGGGAGTGTGATCAACCGCCAGGCCTGGTGCGAGACCCCGGGCGGCGAAGGCTGGTACGCCATGGGATCCGATGCGAAGGGTCGTTTTTTCGGAACCCCCCGCGATGTGGAGGGCCGGGTTTTTCTGATTCCCCAGGCCTGGGCGTTGCTGGCCGGGATTGCGGATGACTCCCAAAAGAAGAAGATCCTGAGCGCGGTCAAAAAATATTTGTTCAAGAAACGAAGCGGACTTGTGCTGTTGACGCCGCCGTACCGCCAGCCGCCGCCCTTGGGCAGCTTTAACGTCTATCCGGCGGGCTCGCGTGAAAACGGCGCGACCTTCTGTCAGGCCCACGGCATGGCCATTCCCGGCCTGGCGGCCACCAAGGACGGCGATTTCGTTTATGAGGCTTACCGGACCCTGTTGCCGGCCGAGGCAAGCGATGCTCTCGGTCCTCGCGATTATTGCGGACCCGCCTACGGGTATTCGCAATTCCGTTTCGGTCCGGACCATCCCCTTTACGGTCAGGCGCGCGGCAGTCTGCTCACCGGTACCGTGGCGTGGAGTTATTATGGCGCCTGCCAGTGGATCCTCGGCATTCGGCCTGATTTCGATGGGCTTATCGTTGACCCCTGTATTCCCCGTGATTGGCCCGGCTATACCGTTGACCGCAAATTCCGGGGCGGCTTGTACCGGATCACGGTGGTCAATTCGGGCAGGGGCACGAATACGGTTGAGACCCTCATGGTTGATGGCAAGACTATTCCCGGCAATAAGATCCCGATCCTGGGCCCCGGCCTGCATCACATCTCTGTTAAGGTGTGAGGGGTGGGCTGGATTTTAACTGGATGGAAAGGTAAACGAGGCCTCCCCGGGTCGTTTACCGCGGGTCCTTGCTCTATGCCGTCGCTCACACATTCAAAAACAACCTGGGTATGCGCAAGCGCTGACGACGGGTCTCGCCGCCAAGCAGGGCCGACTTGCGTTGCGGCTGATCATCGCGGGCGGTTTGCCGGTTTTGACTGAGGAACAAGGACGGTGCCAGGCTGAGGGTGTGCTTGCCGTAACGTTCGTTCACGGCATCCACCGCATCGCTCAGGGCGCGCCGCTTTTCGACCTGCGCCGGGGCCTCAAATAATTCGTACTGCTGTTCTCCATCCGGCTCCAGTTTACCCAGGACCACCATAGTCGTCCGATACGCCGTTCCCCGTTCAATCAACTGCTCAAACATCTCGCGCACCGCCGGAATGACATCACGGGTTACCGCTACGGGCCGGCTCAGCCTGATTTCAAGTCCGTCCTGGCGATAATCCTGCCGGCGCAACATCACCCCCACCTTCCGAACCCTCAGCTTGTACCGCCTCATCTTGATGAAGGCGGATTCGACATTGCGCACCAGTTTGGCCCAAATGAACTCGGGATTCGATGAGGGGGCTGTGAAGGTTTTGCATTTGCTGATCGAGCAATAACTGGACTTCTCCTCCGTTACGACCGGGTAAAGGGAGGAACCCCGCAACTCACCCCATAATTCCCGACCAATTTTACCCATCAGCTTTTCAGCCCATTCCTCTGGTCGCACAGCATAATCACAGGCGGTCTTTAATCCGTATTTGGTCAGCAACGCCACCGTATTGGGGCCAAAACCCCAGACCTTGTCGAGCGGGGTCAGCTTGAGAAAGTTCTCGATATCAGCCCCCGGAATGGCTGTGAACCCCGCCGGCTTGCGGAATTTGGAGCCCAACTTGGCGAGACTCTTGGTCAAACTCAACCCTACTGAGACCGTGATATCGAGTTCCGATTGGATGTCCTTCTGAAATCGCCGGGCCATCTCCTCGTAGGAGGTGTGATGGACACGCCGCAGTCCCGTCAGGTCGGCAAATCCCTCGTCGATCGAATACTCCTCCACCATGGGCGTATAGCGCCGGGCAATGTCGAACATCCGTTTGGAGTAAAGGCTGTAAGTCTCATAGTCGCTGGGCAGCACTTTCAATTTAGGGCACAGCCGTATCGCCTCATGCAGGGATAATCCACGGGAGATCCCCAGCGCCTTGGCCTCATAACTGGCACAGGCAATGATGCCTCGTTCTTTGCCGGTTACTACCGGCTGTCCTTTCAGGTGGGGGTGGATGGATTGTTCAACGGCGGCAAAGAAGGCATCACCATCAAAATGTATGATGGCCTGAGGATAGGACTGCAGGGTAAAGGGAAACTCCGACATGGTCAGCCATATTTCCGGATCACAGCCTTTACGATGCCGCCAATAAGGAGCGACCTTTTCGGGCGGATGGGCTTGTACTTGGGATTGGCGGGATCCAGGCGAACCCCTTCCTGGTCTTTCCTGTAATACTTGAGGGTCCACTCGTCATCGACCTGGGCCACCACAATATCATTGGGCTTTGGGGTGCCGCCCTTTTCGACGAGGACCATGTCGCCCGGCATGATCCCGGCCGCAATCATGGAATCCCCCTGCACGGTTAACATGAAGGTCGCCTCCGGTCGACGGATCAGGAGTTCATCAAGGCTGAGAGTGTCGGCCAGTTCCTCCTCAGCCGGGGAGGGGAATCCGGCTTGGATGGCGCCCAGCAGCCGCAGTGACCCGGTCAGCCGGACAGTGGCGACGGCGCGCCCGCTCTTTCGTTCCAGAAACCCGAGTTCCTCCAGCCTTTTCAAGACGCCGAACACCGCGTTCCTGGATCGATACCCAAACAGCCCCAACATCTCGCCATACCCCGGTAGCCGCCGTTCCCGGCGCCAGAAAGCCCGTAGTTTGGCCACATGCCCTTGTACATTCATGACTCTAGGCATAAGAACCGCCTCCTTTCATGCCGGGAGATAATAACTGGACAACTGTACAGTTACAAGAGAAAGAGAAGCGACCTGGACAGGAATCACGCAAGCAAGTTTGGAAAAAGGAGAACTACGCGACAAAGACCCCTGACGGCGTTTCGCGAACGTCTTAAGAGGATGGGGTTAACGGTATGGGACGACAGTGGATCATATTGATAAATAGCCGTCTGTTCAGGTTAAGGCATGACGATCACACAGTGCGTCTTATAGTTTTCTCAAGCCATATAGTAGGGCTTGAGAGGATTATTGAGCGCCAGAAGACAGCCACAATGTACGTTATTCTGTTGCTTTAATTAATAGGCATACTGTTGCCTATAAGCTCCATGATATAGATTCTAAAGGCAGCAGTGTGCCTTTTAGGTGTTGACGATCTGCGTGGATTCCGGCATCCTGGCATCTTGATGGGAGGTGTGAGATGGGTTTTGCCGAACTCAGTGACAAGGCCGTGCCGCTTCTGTTGGGGGCACGGATCCAGCGCGAACGACTAAATCGGAATCTGACTCAGGCGGCGCTGGCGGCGCGCGCCGGCGTTGGCATGCGTACGCTCCGCTATCTCGAAGCCGGTCGGCAGACAACCGTCGAAACCCTGATCCGCATCCTTCGGGCGCTGGACAAACTCGATGCGCTGGACGCGGTTCTGCCGGAACCCGGATTGAGCCCTCTGCAGTTGGCCAAGCTCAAGGGGCGCGAACGTCAAAGGGCCGGCACGACCCGGCGCAAGACAGGTACTCAAGGGGATTGCGCATCGTTGACGTGATGGCATAATGCGGACACGAAAGCGGCAGAGAGAAAATGGAGCGGATAGCAGGAGTCCGAGAGCAACCAGGAACAGCAGTATTGATTTGGTCTTCATCGAGTGTTCGCGAACGGTGCCAGCGTGGTTGCGGCGCATGGTGACGCTATCCACCACCCGCGTGTTCTCCCTCCATTTGAGCCAGTACTTTCATGGCAAATGCTTGTCGTTCTGCCGCTGTCTTCCGTTCTGTCCCGGGAACCGCAGCGAGTTCGACTTCGTAGGTGTTTGTGCCAACAACATCAACCGTCACTGAGTAGTTGCACGGTTGTGCTGCAATAGCTATTTCCCACTGATGGGGAGACTGTCCACTGCGGAAGGCTTGCGACAGTCCTGCCATCTTCACAATTCGGTTGTGAATGCTCCTCGGCCACGCCCACGGCAGGCCGCCGTCGCCACAGACTGGTACACGGTTAATAAAGGTGCGAAGACCGCAACTGGTACCGTCTGGAAGATCAACAACGAACCGTAAGCCACTGTATCGAACCCGCAATCTGGTTATTTCTTGGCTAATCGCGCTCATCAGCAGTCGGGCTACCAGCGCGCTGGCATGGTCGATACGTGGCTTCTTGGTTACCCGGATGTTCATTTCGTGCTCCTGGGAAACGTCACTCCTAAGGTGCGGCATTTATGACGTCGCATGGCGGTGGTTGTTCGGACGGGACTTTTTCGAGAATGGTGTAGTCACGTTCGCAATAGCAGAAGGAAGCGTGTCGCTTGTCGCCTTCCATTGATGATACGACAGTACATTTCTTGCGTTTGAGCAAGTCTACAAAGGAGGGGTCCGACATTAGGACAGTCGTAAGAAACCCAGACGTGCACTTGCCTACGAAGTCGATGGTGCTGCCATTTTTGATCCTTTTGACTTCTCTCATAAACACGCCAAAATCTTGTGTTTTTATGATTTTCCTCTCGTGCCGAGAGAACAGGTAGTACCAAAAATCCGGTGGGTCTTTACGCGAATAGGGCATGATAATGCCATAGTCCAGATGTAGCATGACGTACTTTGTGGGCGCATTGGTTTCCCATCTGTTACGCAGCGCGATAATGGGTAATGGCTCGGCTGGGTGGCGCAATGACATAGTCTTCACGCATCCACCGGTCAACGCAGCCGCAACAACAAGAAGTCCGATGACTATACATTTCATTTTCATTTTTTACCGAACGAGACTGTCGGACAACTACGTTTTCTGTTCCAAGCCTACGACTTGGGAGAATCAAAACAAGAGGATCAGCTTAAAATCGCCTGTTTTAGAGGCATTCTATGAAGTCGATTTATGTTCGCGCTCGTCCAAAACTTTGACACGGGGGTTTGCCGCGTACGGGTCGTTTTGGATTCATTCTTAATCTGTCCAGTACTCGTATAGGGCCGAACGGTCGATATCAATCCAAACGGTCGGAATATGGGATATGGGTTGACTGAGCGTCAGTCCATTCGTCATGTTTTGGTAGTCGAACCACTCAAGCTTTTTCAATCCGTAGTCCTTTCTGAGGCGAGGGCGAGGATCTTCAGGCAACCCAACAAGGGGAACTATCTCGGCAGCGGGAAAGTTTGTCGGATTGTCATAGAGTTGCTTGGCATAGTGATTGAAACGCTGCCTTGCAAAGGTTTTGCAGTCCTCAATCGACGCATTAAACTTGAGTATGTGTGCTCGACCGCCCATGCCGACGCTTGACCACGCATACGAAATATTGCTGGCGGATGCAGGGAAAAAGAGATTCGTCGTTCCAGTTTGCTGTGCATAATCCTGAGCAGATGATGCGTGAATCAGTTCTGTCATCGGGATGAACATTGAAAAGAACCCGAGCACCAAATACAGGACGATGATCAATCCTATTGCAAGAAGCGCTTTTTTCACAATCTTCATAATTTCTCAAACTCCAACGCTCAGAATGACCGGACCAGTGCAGCCGCGTTCGCGCGGCTTTACTGAGTACGGGACAATTCTCTGGTGCTCTCCGTCTCTGCGAAAATCTTGAATGTGAAGTCCCTGTCCGCGTCGGGGTAGGTGAATCTCAGTGTTCCGGTCTTTCCTTCCTTCGAGTACTCAAACGGGTGGCCGTGAAACGGCTCCGTGGGCAGATGTTCAAGGTATTCTGGCGTTAGATCGGTCAGGGAATCAGGAAGATGTCCATGCTCCTGAGAGTAGCGTTCGATTGCTATGGCGATGAACCCGCAACGCCACTCTCCTGCGGCTCTTAATTCCCGTTTCTTCACAGTTGAGTATACATTTTTCGATAGGTGCGGCAGGAAATAGGGCCACGGGATAGAGTCGATTGCTTCGGCATACCGATTTGTAAAATTCTGCCACGGAAGATGCCATGTCTGCGCGACGTGATGAAGCAGCTCCAGGTGGTACGCCTCATTCATTCGCAACCATCCCGAGGATATCGAGAGGTAAGCAATGACTTGCAGCCAAGGATCCGAATCGCTGAGTTCAATCATCGTTTTCATGTCTGACCTGGAGATGGTCGAGATGTTGGCGTACAATAGCTTTGTCAACACGATCTCGCCCAGGATTCCCGTCCGCACATCGGCATGTTTCGCCATCTCCGATTGCAGTTCACGGAGGCGGTCCAGCGGAGGGGCGGTCTTCGCGAGTGTGTTCTCTAGAGAACGTATCGCAAGTCCTTCACATGCAAAACGGACAAGTTCGTCGATGATATATGAGCCCCTGTGCGGGACTTGGGCGAGACGTAATCCGTCAATTACAGCTTCTGTTGCCAGTAGAGGCTCTCCGCGCTCCGAATGCAAGATTGCCGACATGTTGAATAGTCGAGCCGCTTGCCGGACCTTGGTCAGTCGGGACTGCGTTGGCATGTTGAATGCGTTAGTCGGCGGGACGAGCCAGAATGGTTCGTCCGCGACAGCGCTGCGCACGGCATCGAGCGCTGGAGCGGCATCGCGCAGACGATTCTCCAGGGAAGAAATCATACGAGGGGGCAGGTTGCTGCCGATTTCTGGAAGCTCAGCATGACCTTCGACAGGAAGGATGTCTCTCTGCTCATCGGATAGTTTTGGGATGTTCGTCAGGCCGTCTAGAGCGGCAAAGAAGTTGGACTGCGCTGCCCGATGCGCATCCGCATCGGGGAACTGCGCATAGAGTTCATCCCAAGAGCGCGGGATGGAATCTCTTTCGAGCCGCGAGGAGATGGACTTCAGCTTCCTTGTCGCGATCACCGATTGCGTCAAGGCTGCGACGAGGGTGAGCAGAACGGCAAGCCCGACAAAGTTGCCGACTCGTATCAACCAGCGTTTCACTCCGGGGTGTTTCTTCATTTCATGCACCAAACTATGCAATATCAAGACTTCCACATTTCCTGTAGGGGGATCGTATTCCGGGGAGAATTGTCATGCAAGTGCTGTCTTTGATATCACGGCGTTCGCTCGGCTTGAAGCAAACAGTCCATAGCCTGATAATCTTCAGCCTGTATCCTAATGGGATGCTACTGGTCGCCATATTTGCGCCGATGAGTACTTAGTTTAGAGGATGGGTGAGTATTTCAGGGATCCTTTAGGGCTTGAAAGCGGGAAGGGGGGTGGCCTATCATCGGCCCCTTGTTCATCTTGCCCCGGTAGCTCAGTTGGACAGAGCAGCGGTTTCCTAATCCAAGAAATTCCCTCGTATTTCTTAGGAAAACCGCTATTCCTTAGGAAACTCGCGACATGCGAGAGTGTTCATCTTCGTTTTTCTATGTCTTTCCTTCCCTAAAAGCGTAACAAACACGTAACATGGGAAGCCGCTTTAGTAGGGTCTAGCCGCGCCACTTGAACCAGGTAAACCAGGACACCGTCACGCCCAGGAACCGCGTCCCGGCCTGCAGGGCCGACATCCGGTAGGCGCGCTGGATTCGGTAGAACCGGACATTCGCATCCCACCCGCCATGCCCCGTCTGCCAATCGAAGTCATGCCGTAAGCACGGCGGAAAGTACTTCGTCGGCCAGTACACCTCAGACACCCCCGTACACCCGTCACAGTCCGCGAACCAGTCCCACTGGGTGGAGTCCAACGCCTCCCGGACCAGCATCCGGATCCCTACTGGCACGCTCAGGACGTCGAAGGATTCAATGATCCGATGATACTCAGTCATTCGGTTTAACCCGGTCCCGGTCGCCCCGCCTGCGGCCGCCTGGCCACCATTCCGCCCGCCACAACAACCGCACGTCTTCTTCATGGTCTGCTCAATCATCTTCCCTGTGCCTTCCGCCTGGCCGTTCTTTGAGGTGGGTTGCCAGCTTCAGGATGGCGTCCGACATCTTGTCCATCCGTTTACCGAACTGACACCCCTGCAGGTAGATGATCCATACGCAGAAACAACACACGGCACCCAGGACCACGACCAGCGGCCAGCGCCCCACCGCCTCCAAGGTCTCGGAGTCGGGTAGGGCGGCTACGGCCGTCGCACCCAGCGCCGCACTGCCGGCCACCAACGCTTCCACTTTCCCGTCCATACAGACCTCCCTCCCACAACAGCGGGATCAACCCTGTCCGCTTATCGCCGCCGGCCTCGGCTTGCCGCTTTCGGGCCCTCTAACACCCGCCGCCGTTCCATGGCCGTCCCCAACTTCTCCCAGTAGACATCCGCCATCGCCTGAACCGCTGCCACGTCCCCAGCCCCCCCCGCAACCGTGACCCGCTGCCTCAAGGTGCCGATCTCGCCCTCTTTCCAGATATCGACGGGGGCCAACAGGGGATCGAGGCTCGGCCCGCCAACCCGCGCCAATCCCGCAAGACTGGGCGCGCTGGCCATTACGGTCACCGCAACGCCATCCGGCATGCGGGGCACGGCGTCGACCGTCGTACCCACCGCGACGCACTCCTCAATCCTCCCAGCGCCGTCCACCTGGGCCGACACCCCTGGGCTCTGTGCCAACTCTCCGCTCTCCGGCACAGTCAGCGCCATTGCCAGCACTATGGCCAACGCCTCGTTCATGGCGCACCGGCCGTCCCGTTATTGTAGACATCCACGAACCGCTTATATCCCTCGGACCCCAGGGCAACCGCCACCTTGCCCAGTACCGGTACGGCCGTAGCCCCAAGCAGGTCACCCCGCATGATTTCCTCACGCCACCCCTCAGTCACCTTGCGCAGCGACGTCCTGTCCACATTGCCCAGTTTGCAGCCCAATCCGCGCAAGGCCTCCTCGAGACCGGCGCACTCGGGCGCATTCATCGCATCTACCACCGGCTGCACCTTGGCCACCAGCGGATTCACGCCGTTTTTCACGACAAAGGACTTTCCCTCCGCCCGAAGCTTTAACCGGGCGAGCACCACCGCGCGCGCTTTGATGGCTTCCTTCACGGTCTGAGCCGTCGCCATATCCATTGGCTCGCCGGCCACAAGCCACCGCACCCAGTCCTCCTCACTCACGCCCGCGCCATACAGGGCCAGATCCCTCAGCACCGTGTACTTCAGGAACATCCGGCCGTTTTCAGGCATTTTGGGATAACGCGCGGCAACGATGGCTTCCAAACCTTTCGCGAAGTCGCCCCGCTCTTCCACCGGATACCGCTTCACTATGCTCAACGCCGCAGCCGGCATCTCTTTCTCAACCAGTAAGGCCTCCTTGATCTTTTGCATGCTGTTTGTCGTCAATTTGTCATACCCCATCACTTGATCAATCAGTGGAAAGGCCTTCCGCCGAAGTGCTCCATCAATCACGGCATCCTCATCCCAATCGGCCACGATCATTGCCTGCTCCAGGGAATTCGTGATCCCCTGCGCGGCCAGAACTTGCGCCACTACAGTCTTACCCGCCCGGTCCGCCCAGGCCTTAACCCCGGTCAGCGTTCCCGCCATCGCCGTCGAACCTGCCGCCAACATCAGAACCACCAACCCGCCCATCATCTTCCTCATAGCTTTTTCCCTTCTGTTTCTGCCCCTTATGGGGCGATCCTCTGTTTCCGCCACTCCACGGGCACCGCCGCGGTCCACCGCGTTTTCGTGCCCGACGCATTCCTCTCCAAATCAATCCCGTCGTACCGGACATAACTCCACACCAGCCGCTCATTCGTGGGCGACATCCAGCCTTCCCAGTTCACCGCGCACTCATGCGAGGGACAAACGATCGCCGCGCCCACCACCGAATTTGTCGGCTCCACCAACTGGCTCCAGATCCCGGTACCCGGTGCCGACTTCACCCACCGCCGAACGTCCCCGGCGTAATCATCCGTGAAGTAAATCCACACATTCGTGTCATCCTCATACGCGTTCGTTCCCGAACTTTTGATGTAATAGACCAGGCTCGCAAAATTGTTCGTGCTCGCCTTGAGCTCGAAGTCCGTCCACTGGCCTCCCAACTCCAGCCGCAGGACCGGGAAGGTCCCTTCATCACTGGTCACGACAACATTCGTGCCGCCGCCCGCATCCGCAGCACCCTCCGATGCCGCCGGTTTCCCATCCAGAATCCACCCGCCCAGGCAAGGCATCGCGCAGGCCAGCACCATCCCCGCCATGACTCTCAGAACTCTTTTCATTTCGCTTTCCGCATGACCTGCACCACGCCATTGGTCGCCGTGCACTGGATCACCAGCGCCTCACCGATCCCGAAGCTGTAATCAGCGTCCGCAGTCCAGACCACGGTCGTCACATTCGTGAAGGCGCAGTTCCCAAGCCTGAAACTGCCGCCGCCGCTCAGTCTCAGAATTTCCACGCTCCCGGTACTCGCGCCCCCGAAACGGATCAAAGCCGCCACGGGCACCCAACTACTGTTCGCCTGCCCATTGCTGACCGTCACCGTCCCATTCGACAGCGAATAGTCCGCCGCCCAGCCCTGAGCCCGAACGGCCCCGGCCGTCGCCACACACAACAAAAGCGCCACAATCAACCGCTTCATCGGAAACCTCCTCACGGATGCACGATATCCGCATCCAGCACATTCGTCACCGTCCCGGCCACAAACACCAACTGTGTCCCGTGGCAAATCGTGAACGTCCCGCCAGCCCCCAGTGTGAACGCCCCTCCCACGGTCAAGTCACCCCGCACACTCGTGCTCGGCCGGGTCGCCAGGCAGGGCCCGCCGTTCACCGCCGCCAGCCCAAACCCGCCGTCGGCACTCATCGCCAATCCTGTCCACGGGCATCGCGCCGACCCGCTATCCACCCACGTTGCCCCGTAATCTGCGGAAACATAAATCGACCCGTTCCGCTCAGCGGCATACTGCATCTTCCCATCGGCGCTCATGGCCACGAACCACCACGCGCGATTCGTTCCCGTCTTCGCCGTCCATGTCGCCCCGTGATTATCCGACCCGTAAAGCTTCCCCCCCAAAGCGCAGACCAACTGAATTTGTCCGTCCGCGCTCATCGCCACGCTCATCCACTGCGGACCGGCCATATTCAGGATCCACGTCTTCCCGTAGTCGCTGGACACATACACACCCGAGCTCATCTCATCCTCGGGCGTCGCCACCGCCGTCTGATATTCCCCATTCGTGGACATCGCCAGGCCCATCCAATGCCGCGTTTCATCGGTTTTCGTGGCCACCCATGCCGCCCCGAAGTTCGTGCTCACATGCAGCACCCCGAACTCCTCCGCCGCAACCTGGTATCGCCCATTGCCGCTGAAGGCCGCCAATGCCCACGGTTGGCCGATATTCGTCCAGGTGGCCCCGGAATTCGTCGAAAAGTACCGCTGCGCATCCGTGTCCGGATCCCACGCGCTGGCCGACCGGTACCGCCCGTCACCGCTCATGGCCATCGTCAGCCATTCATTGGTCACACCCGCCGCCGCCCAAGTCATGCCGCCATCGCTCGAAAGGTAGATCGGATCAGCGGCCCCGCCTTTCATCTGCATGAGCCCATCCGCGCTTACAGTCACACTCCGCCAATCCCGCGCCGTCCCCAGGGCCGTCCAACTCAAACCACGCGTCTGGACAGTGAGCTCGGTCGTCAGGTCGCCAACCTGTTCCTCGACCCGGGCCAGCCGCCCGGTCAGTCCAGCGTCGCCGCCCGCATTGATCACGATCCCCGACCGCGATCCCGCCAACCATCCCGCCTGGCACCCGCTCACCATCGCCATCACAACCCAACATCCCAAAATCTTCTTCAAAGCCATCATCCTGACTCCTGAATTCTGACTCCTGACTACTTTCCCCGTCCGCTCTCGTAGCTCGGCGTCCCCACCGCCTCAGTTTCCCATGGCACCGGCCGCAATTTTCCCGTCTGCACCATCCGCAACCAGATATTCGCCTGGACAAACAGACTGTAGACCTCCGGCGCGAACTGAACCCCCATCTCCATCCCCAGGTTGAACACAGCCAGGTTGAACGCATGTCGGTACCCTGTGGCCGGGATCATCGTGGGATCCTCATCCATGACGACCCCGCACTGGGTGTTCACCGCCTCCCGGAACGAAACAACGGTTTCGGCAACGATCTCCGCCAACCGGCTTCCCTTCGACGGATTCCCCTCCACCCAGGCCAGGTACAAGGCACCCATATCCGTCGGCAACCCGGCCTCCACCTTCGCGACCGTCAGTTCCGTCCACCCGCTCACGCCTCACCCCTCAAAGAAAAGGCGGGGATCCAGCTGCCCAAATCCCCGCCCATGTCTCCTGGCCCTCATGCGGGCCGCTATCAGGTGGCCGACACATTCAGCCGGACACAGGCCGCGCTGTTCGTCACCTTCACATCTTCCGACCAGTCGAACTTGGCCACCTCGACGCGCCCGTCATCGCGCATGTACGACCCCGGTACCATGAACTTGTTCATGAGCCGGAACGTCTTCATGAAGCTCGGATCACGCCGACTCGGCGCATCCTTGCGGGCAAAGATCAGCACCGCGGTATCCAGGAGGAAACTGATGCTCTCCGCCTTCCCCTCCGGATTGGCGTCATAGATCATGTATGACGTACGGACATCCGGCGTCCCGATGAACATCTGGCCGGCCGACTGCTCGGTCGGCACAGCCAGGCCCAAGTCAGACTTACCCCGCCCGTTGCCCACCACGAACCGCCCGCGCACCATGGCCTGATTCTTGAAGATCTTCCAGGCCGTCGCCCCGAACAGGACGCCAACGCCCATCAGCGACCCATACTTCGCAGCCTTGATCACCGACAGGATGGCATCATCCACGTCGGCAATCGGGTCCGCCGCGGCAGCCCAAGACTTGCTCGTGCCGGCACCCACCGCCGCCAGGGCCGCGTCGATCACCGCCTTCTCATGGGACAGTGCGGCCACCTCGGCAACAGCCGTCGCGCCCTCGCGGAGCATGTTCTCGAGTCCTTCGGACTCCAGTTGCTCCAGGTTATCCACCGGATAGTCCAGCGCGTGGGGCTCGCAGTTGTAGGTCGAGTCCGTCACATCGAACCGCAGTTCAGAGGCCCGCCCGCCCAGCGTCCGCAGGGTGTCCGGAATATGGAACCGGTGCTTCTCCGTGTAGGACTTGAACCGGCCCACGCTCGTGGCCACTTCCACGGTCGGCGCGATAAAATCGGCCACCGGCATAATCGCACTCTGCGCCGCGCCCTGGGCAAACTCCCGCAGGGTAGGGGACGCACTAATCTCGCTCAATCGACTCATGATGTTTTCTCCTTCTTCCCAATTAACCAATCACCAATCACTCGGCGCCTACGGCGCCTGCGCGATCTTCACCCACCCATTCGTGCCCGCCGCAACGGCGACCCACACCGCATTCGTTCCGCCGACCTTGCCCGACAGCAAGGACCCCGCCTTGCCCGCCGTATACAACGTCACCGACGTGCTGGCATTCGTATCCACCTGCACCCGCCAACCCTCACGCGTCACCGTATCCGGATCAGCTGCCCGAGCAGCGCCCACGCCAACCGCGACCATCACCGCCAACCCAACAATCAACTTCCGCATGATCTGCCTCTTTCCCCTTCTGAATTCTGGATTCTGGCTTCTGGATTCTCCCGTTTCCGCTTACGCGGAAACGGTGATATTCCCCACCGTCGCCGGCCGGACCAACACCAACTGCCCATCCACGCCAACCTGCTCGGCGATTCCAAGACCCCGATACGTCCCCGGAATCGTCGGCAGGACCCGGACCTTGCCCTTGTCCGCGGCCGTCGCCACATCCGCCAGGACCATCACATCGCCGGGATTGCACGTTCCTTTCAGGGGCACGCGCAAACTGCGCCCGACCTCGATCGGTCGCACGGAGACCAGTGCGGCATCCGCGGCACCCTCCAGGACGACATACAGCGCATAATCATCGTTTGCCGCCGGCAACTTGACCTCCGGCACCCCGGTATCATGGGTCAACTTCACGAGACGCGCTTCCATGCCCATCAGGCTCTCGCCTGCGAGCACCCGAAAATCCCCAACCCTTGTATTACTCTGACTCATCGTTCGATCTCCTTCTCCCCACCAGGGATGTTCAACCTTCCAAGATTTCCTTTTCAGCTCTCCGGAACGCCGTTGTGAACGGCACCTTCTCGGACTTCGCAATCTCATGCGCCCGGTTCCGGATCTTCACCGCCCGATTGTCCGTATCGGTCGGGGTACCACTCTGGCCAGGAATCACCGGTCGCGCGGTCGCGCGATTGTGCAACGGCTTCCGGGCCTGCCCTGAGCCAGCCGAAGGGTCCCCGCCTTGCCCACCACCGGGTTTCGCGTTCCCCTTGTCACTCCCCGCCGCTTTCAGGTCGTTCAGCGCGAGCACGGCCCCCTCCCGGTTCTTCATCAACTGCTCGGTCCAGAACGGCTTCGTCGCCTCGCTGATGACGCCCTCAAACTCAGCCACGTGCCGGTTCACCAACTCGCCCTCGACGGTTTTCAACGTCCCCGTCAAGGCATCACGCTCATTTTGTGTCTGCTTGAGCGAGTTCTGCAGATCCACAACGGCCGTCAGGCCGGGAAGTCCCTGCATCTTCTCCAGGATCACGTCTTCACTGGCATCCCCCGGAAGCCCCAGGTGATTCGTCAACTTCTCGATCACTCTTTTCATCGTCCGATCATCCTTTCCATGCCCAATATGTCGCTCTCCAATAGATGCACTCCGATCAACTGGCTCCCCATTCTGGCTTCTGGATTCTGACTCCTGGATTCTATTGGCCAACGGCACCAGCCCCTTCAAATTGGGATCATTCGTCACTGCCGCATTGAGCAGCCTGACCGGCCGCACGCGCCCGTTTCCGAGGTCAACGCAGTCACTTCGAGCCCACACCGGCGACAGGAATCGATACCTCCCGCCCTTGACCGCATCCTCCCCAACATCCGACCACCGGATGTTCCCCCAGAGCCCAGTTTCTCGCCCCACAAGATCGACAATCCACCCCGCCGCTTCCGACCGCGCGCGGTCATCGAGGGAGAAATGATCGAAGTCCACCAGGAGCCCGGCGAAGTTGGGAACCGCTGCGTCGGCCTTGAACCGCGCAACCATCGCTGTGCAGGACTCTACGTCGACCACCTGCACCACCCCGGCCGCCGCGTGTGGGAATTCCCCCAACGGCGCCAACTGGCACCAGCCGTCATCCGGCATCTTGAAATCGCGGTTCAGAATCAGATTCATGTGCACCCTTCAATAAATGCACGCGAATCAACTGGCTTCGTTTTTTTACACACTTGACCCATTCACCTTGCCTGTTACTCTACTCATCGAAAGCGCATGACTTTGTAGTCCCTGTCGTGCCAGTCGTGGGGCACTACAGGGGGCTACGGTCTTCGATCCGGCGCAGGAATCCGCAGGGTCGTGTGTGGGCGGGCACCATGTTCGCCGAACGGCGTAAAACGAATGGGGAACCGGATCCTTCCGCCACTCCCATTTCGAAAGGGAGATCGATCATGGGGGCTGAGGAAAGTAGTGACATAGTCTATGTGCTGACAAATCCGGCAATGCCGAACCTTACCAAGGTCGGCAAGACCACCCAGGGCGACATAGAGACACGTTTAAGCCAACTCTACACGACCGGCGTTCCGGTTCCTTTCGAGTGTGCCTATGCATGTCAGGTGAAGGATTGCTCCACAGTTGAGTCGGCGCTGCATCTGGCTTTCGGCAATACTCGGGTCAACCCGAAAAGAGAATTCTTCAAGATCGAGCCGGAACGGGTCATTGCGGTGCTCAAACTCCTAACTGTCAGAGATGTCACACCTCAGGTCGCGCAGGAGTTGTCGCAGGGTTTGGACGCCACGGACAAAGAATCCCGAGACAACCTAAAACGGAGCCGGCGTCCCAACATGAACTTTGCCCAAATGGGAATCCCAACGGGCGCAATTCTGCTTTACAAAGATGATTGCATCCAGGTCACCGTCGTCGATGAAAAACGCGTGAACTACTTGAATACGACTTGCTCCCTGACGGCGGCCACGAAGAAAATCATGGGCCTCGACTACTCAGTTCAGCCAGCGCCACACTGGACTTTTCAGGGCAAGACACTCAAAAAGATATACGAGGAGACATATTCCGTGGATGAGGAATAAACAACTGTTCACGGTTGTCGGATGTAGGTCCAAACGCGAAAGGATTCAACATGACCAAAGATGTAAACTGTACATGTCCTGGCTGTGGTCAACACCTTTCCATCCCTGGGGAAATGGCAGAACAAATGATTCAATGCCCCACCTGCCAGAAACACTTCCCAATCGCCCCCGTCGAGTCTGCTCAATCTACCCGACCTTGTCAGCCTGTGCGTAAACCGACGGGCCTTACACCCGCAAATCTTACGCTTTCCAAGGAAACCATCTATCTTACCCTGATCGTCATAATATCGGTTGTATTGTGGCTTCTGGCGATTGTGACCATTTTCCCCGTGCTGGTCGCATTGTTTATCGCTGTAGCAATCTGGTTTGCCAATGGCCTCCTTGTGGCTCGCCTGAAGGCTGAGGCCGTCAAGGTGAGTTCCTCACAACTACCTAGTCTGGCCAACACATTACATGATGTCTGTCGCCTTCTCAGTGTTGCGCCGGTGCCAGATCTTTATGTTGTGCAGTCGGGGGGGATGTTGAATGCATTCACGTCGAAACATGCAGGACGCAATTTTGTAGTGGTATATTCAGAACTGTTGGAAACCTATGGCCCCAACAGTCCGGAAATCCGTTTTCTGCTCGGGCATGAAATCGGGCACATTCATCGCCGCCACATACTGAAACAAATCCTGCTGGCACCGGGGTTGCTTATGCCCTTACTCGGGAGCGCATACAGCAGGGCTTGTGAGGCCTCATGTGACCGGCATG
Organism: PVC group bacterium; assembly: GCA_945870225.1. Taxonomy (GTDB): domain Bacteria; phylum Verrucomicrobiota; class Kiritimatiellia; order CAIKKV01; family CAITUY01; genus CAMBRF01. The sequence continues at coordinate 106,505 of CAMBRF010000006.1, forward strand.
GCGCCTTCGCGGCTGGTGACGTTGATGGATCCGTCCACGCCATGATGGTCCTGGCGGGCGGCAAACAGGCGAAACTCATGGACCCGGACTCATTCGCTCAACAATATCGGGAACTCCGCGGCTTCTTTGTGTCATGGCACGAATTGATCTCTGGCTATCCGACTCTTTCCCAGCGGGTTTCAAATTTGCTGGCACTTGTTGACGGACGAGTCCCGTTCAAAGCCGCCCGCCATCCATTGGCTTACATTTTTGCATTCTTTTCATTCGGCGGTCGGGGCGGCGGCGGAGCGAACCTTTTGATTACGGTTGCAGTGATTGGGCTGCTGGCCAGCATTGCCATTCCCTCGTTTGTGAAGGCTCGAGCCCAGTCCCAGAAGAATGCTCGTCAAAATGACCTGCGGCGTGCCGCGGCTGCGGGGGCGCAAGGGGACACTGGTTCAGATGCTGGTGTCGCAGCAGATGTCATTGAACATTCCACTACAAAACCAGTGATCCTTCCCCCTGCATTCACGCCCATTGATGAAACTACCTCCGACGACGCACCCGTCAAACTCGATGTGTGGGGACTTCCCGCCGACGACAATGAGCAGGCCATGAAGTGGTATTTGCGCGAGGCGAATAAAGGCAACATCGTTGCGATTAACAATCTTGGTTGGAAATACATATATGGCCGCGGTGTGGGGAAAGATGTTGCTGCGGGCGCAAAGTGGTTCCGTAAGGCCGCAGACCGGGGCGACGCTGTGGGGCAAAATAATCTTGGTGACTGCTATTATAACGGACTAGGAGTTACACAGGACTATGCTGAGGCCGTCAAGTGGTATCGCAAAGCACGCGCTCAAGGACTGGCTAACGCATCACATTCTCTTGGCGTTTGCTATGAACTTGGGAACGGCGTTGAGAAAAGCAGTGCAGAAGCTGTCCCGTGTTACCGTGGGGCTGCTGAAGATGGATGTGCTTCGGCTCAATACGATCTCGGCAGGTGCTATCTCTATGGTGTTGGCACCACAAAAGATGTCCAGACCGCTTACGGCTGGTATTTGTTAGCATCGGAAGGTGGATCCAAAGAAGCGGCTAAAGCGTTGAAGCGAGTCGACCAACAACTTTCTTCTGATGAACAACGTGCAGCTCGTACGTGGGCTAAGAATTGGAAGCCGGGACAGTTCAACTGCTTTGGTGATCCGGTGGTCAAGTAGGGACCACTCTTAATCATTCATTCCTCGTCTCGGTCGCGTCTCTCTAACCCATACCCCGTCTTCTCGCTCAACACCTCCACGTCCATCCTCACCCCCGCCTTCGCCAACTTGAGCGCATCATCCACCACTCGACTCGACTGCTCTGAAGCGCTCGGCGCGAACTCGAAATAGGCGAGGATCGGCTCCCCAGGGAAGAACTCCGCCAGCAACGGAACATCCAAATGCTTCTGAAATACCTCGCTCACGGCAAGCGCATCGCCGCGCGCGATCTGCATGAACGTTTCCGAGTGCGCATTCCCGGCAAGCGTCCCGGACCCCGCCTCTGCCAACATCGTCAGCAGGCCCCCAGTCGCCACCAGCGTGATTTGCCGATCCAGATACTCGATCCGATCCTTGAACGGCGGAGCATTGCCACCGCCGTTGACGTACTTGATGTCACTCCCATACGGCAGATACCCACGCCCGTCGGCGATCAACTGCTCGGCGATCCGCTGATACTCATCTTCCTTGGCCTCCGGTGTGTTCGGCGGCCCGACCAAGAAGACGGACGGAATCCCGTAGACCTCCAGAAACGAATCCCAGTCCCTCAGCGTCAACGTCCGCCCAAGGTACTGCATCGACAGCAACCGGTTGAGAGGGACATTGTCCAGGATAACGAAGTCGGCCGCCTCAATCGGCACACCCCGCTTTCGCCCGCTCACCGCGTTCTGGTTGTACTCCCAAGCCCCATACATTCCATCCCGCACCCAAAACCACTGTTCCACCGCCTCTAATCGTTGGATCATTCCGGATGCCGAATAGTGCTTTTCCATGTGTGCATACCCGCGGAAGAACCCGGAAAACAGGAATGCCACCGCATCGCGAAGGTTCTCAATCCGGTCATACGCCTCCCTCAGCACCGCCGCCTGCTCCTCAGCCAGGACCGCATCGACACCGGAGTATGATCCGTCGTGCTGCGGGGCCGACACCTGCTTGATATCCCAGTCGCACGACAGCAACGCGGCTCGCCGCCTCTGCATCACAGAGAACACCATCGCATCCGACCGCTCCATGTAGTGATATAACCACTGGAGATCGGCATACTGCCCACGCTCCCCCGCATCCAGCAGCGAAAGCAGTTTCGGCAGGGTCATCCCCCTCAACGGGTTGTAAGCATCCCGCCAAGCATTCGATTTCTGACTGTAGATTTGAATCGCCACACCCTGTTGCCCTCCAAGAGATGCACGGGAATCAACCAACGACTCGAAGGGGTGGGCAAGGGCAGACCGTGAACTGCCTCAAAAACGCATGTTGATCCCCACGGCATGGTTTCCTATTCTCAGGCACTAGGAGATGTAACTCAGCGAAGACTGAAAGCGCGCAAACAGGAGCGACAATGCCAGAACCGATGCTGATTTCCTGTTCTCGTTGCGGATTCGAGACAAGTTCCCGCCGTATCTGGGGCAACTTCAACTACCTGATGCCGAACAACACATCCCTCTCAATCTTCAGAACTTCCGGATGGTGCCGCTCCTGTGCAAACATCGAACCGGTTGAGCAATTTCCGGATCGACAGAAGACGAAGGCGGAAATAGCCGCACTCGAAAAGGCACGCCTACCATCGGATGCGCCCAAAAGCCCCAAATGGTTCAGATGGTTTCTATTCTCTAAACGTCGTGCCGCCAAACTAAGAAGGGAACAGGCTTACTTGAATCGTGAGATTCTAGAAAAGCAGATGATTCTTCGCTTCCTTGATTTACGCACAGACTCTCCTTGTTGCCTGTCTTGCGGCTCTGAGGACATTTCAATTGTTGACATTCCGAGCGTTCAAGCAGGTGAAGTTGTGGAAATCCCATTCGCTCATCCCGACTGTGGCGGCATGTTTACTGTGCGCAGAGCAGGCGTTCGCCTTACCATGTCATTCCCACTGCGTACTTACACCCTGAACGGGAAGTCTGTGCCATAGGAAGGGCTGAATAAGCCACCGACGCAGCCAGCGTCACCCCGCCAGCACCCGCTCTCGCGACCTTACGCCTCGCTGCCTCCCGCTTCCCGCCACTGGCAACATCCTCCCGACACTCTCAGTCTCCCATCTTCGGTGATTCGCCAGCGCCAGTGCCATCACACAGTCATCGTGATATCCAGCCGGTGCGTTGTACGTGATCCCACCAGACGGACCGATCTGATACTCATACCGCCTCATCTCTGCAGTCAGGACATCCCAGCCGGCAGGCCAGGATGCCCGCCTCTGCTCCACCCCTACTATCAATCGCTGCACCAACTCGGTTTTGGAGTGCGCGGTGAACTTGAACCCCTCAATGTCTACGTAGACACGCTTCAAATCATCAAAGATGGGGTCCCCAACACCAGACGCATCCAAAACCAACCGCCCCCTGTATTTCCTCGCAAATGCCAGTATCCGCTCCTTCTGGATAGGCCAGTCCAAATGATTGAACCGCTCCATAGCAAAACACCGCCCCGTTTCGGCATCCATAGCAATCAATACGGTCCAGTCTGTATGCTTGGCCACATCACAGCCGATCACCACATTCCGTACGTATTCCCCCCCACCTTCGTTACCTATGAGACAAGCGTCGATGTTTCTGAACACACCCGCACTGTCCTCCATGAACTCCGCCTCATACTCCTGCCGGAAAACATCCGCCGGCAGGGTCCGCTTGGCTTCATCCCATTCCTTCGCCGGGAAATAGGGTGAGGCATTGCTCGGGAACCTGAAACTCGCGTAATCCGTCTCACTGGGATCCAGACCACGGGTGAATAGGTCATAGAACCAGTTGCGCCCCTTCGGGGTACTGACAAACACCGCCCATCCCAAGGTTTGGGCGATGGTTGGCCTCAAAACGTAATGCCACACGTCCGCAGGTATCGCCGCAGCCTCATCAATCACCAACCCCTTGAATCCGAATCCCCGGATGTTGTCCGGATTGTCAGCCGACAGGAACCACACTCGCGACGGTGGCATACCGACCATTCCCTGGAACTCCACCCGACACGGTGCCCGACCGCACACATTCACGAACCCTTCTCCAATCATCCGGAACGCTTCAATTCCGCGTTCTGCGACGTTGTACGTCGGTGCTACCCACCCGTAATCCCCACCGCCTTCGCGTGATCCGCGATCCGCCAGTTCGGCGGCGAGGCACAGGGTCTTGCCGAACCGTCGCCCGGTACAAACGCACCGGAAGCGCCTATCTCGTGCGTGATGGATCGCGCTCTGTGCCGGATGCGGCGTGTAGGTCAGCCAGGTGGGCACAATCAACCCTCCCCGGCAGGCGCGAAGTCGGCCCCCGGTTTTGGGAATGTTTCCACCAGACTCTTCCACTCCACAATACCGTCATGGTCGATCGATAACTTCGACTCCTTCGGCAACAGGGGCATGATGACCGTCTTGAAGAACCGGACCGGATCCCGTTGCATGTCCTTTTCAAGAGCCGCGATCAATGCCCGCTGGTTCTTTCTCCTCGCCAGCAACTTATCCAGACTCGTGAGAGCCAATACACGGCCACCCACCGATCCCTTCGGTCGTCCACCCAGATTCCCAGATTGTCCTACCTGATATTTCATCATCCACCTCCATATAAGGATCAGGAATCAACCAATTGACCTAGAGTTGCCGACAAAGTACATTCCCCGTTGCATAGATCCCCAACTCTCGGGACGGAAATCGGCAGCAAACACGGAGATGCCAATGAGAACCCCCACCCAACAGGAGAATGGCATTGTCGCGGTACTTGATGCTCTCGGCGCGGCAAACTACACCAATGTCGAGATCGAACGGTTCATGCGCTCCAGAGAGAACGTGCTAACCTTGCTGAACCAGAAGGCTGAGGATGTCTTGGGAGAAAACGATTCTCACATGGCAGCCCCGATGATCACCACTTTCACGTTCAATGACACCGTCATCGTTATTCTACGCACCGGACGTAAGCCACCATCACTTCAGGAGATCACCGCTTTCTTCATGATCATGCGCAAGTTCCTGGTCGACTCTTTACAGCACCGCATTCTCTTCCGCGGATCGGTGGCGATCGGAACGTTCTACGTGAATGATAAGACCAACACGGTCATGGGCGAAGCTGTCACTGACGCAGCTGCGTGGTACAACAGGGCAGAATGGATCGGCGTGCACGCTACGCCACGGACGACCCTCATAATTCAACGATGGCTCGAACATGAACGTGTCGTTAAGGGTTATGTCATGATTGATTACGATATTCCCCTCAAAGGGGGATCGACAGTTCGGGCAAAGGCTGTGAACTGGCCAAAAATCTTCTTCGTCAAACCCTACACACCGTGCTCGCCCAAGGAAAGACCTCGAGAGAAACTCCTCGAATTTCTTTCGTTTCATCAGGTACCGCTGGGAGTAGAGACCAAATACTTCAACACGCTTGCCTTTTTTGACCATGCGGCAGCCAAAGTTAAGGAAGAGAATCGACATCTGAAGGTCAAAATTAAATCCGCTCCGTCACGCCCCTAACAACCTACGCTCCGGGGTATGTCACGGTGCCTGCTTACGCACGCACCGCGCCAACCCCTACGCTATACCGGAGCGCCGCCGGATTGCCGTGATCACCCAAGCCCCCGGATTTGGCTGGCGGCGCCTCACACATCTACCGCCTTTACTCCCACCACCATCTTCTTCATGGTCAACGATGGTCGCGCCATGGGTCTTCGATCAACACGCGTCTCTCTTTTCTCCCACCACGGACCCGCTACGCGCTTCGAGTGCCGGCTGTTCGGTCGATTCACCGTCGAGATGCCCCTCCTAACGTCCGGGGCACATCGCCGGTTCCTCTCCGTCACAGCCGGACACTCCAAGCGCTTCGCTCATTCTATCCGGAACGCCGTGTTCAATGGCCAGTTCACGGCAACAGCCAGGAGCCGTGAACCGTCCATTCAACACGGCTACCCATCTCAG